>JBBSCD010000014.1:0-37693 GCA_038250645.1 Rhodospirillales bacterium | reverse complement strand
TCCACCCGGCGCGTAAGTGTAATGCAGGCCGCAGCGCGGTGCGAACCTCCTCGATCAGGCCGGGGCGCTCCGCGTCCGGCGCCGCGGCGAGGTATGGGCCCGCGAACGTTTCGAGCCAGCCGGAGAGATCTCCCGGTATCGGCGTCGGCCGCTCGAAGCGTTCCAGCAAGTCGATGCCGAATCCGCACCGCGTCAGCAGCGTCGCCACCGCCTCCGGTTCTGGAAAGATCCACGGCGAGCGGATGGGCAGGCCGCGCCGGCGCACCGCGGCGTCAAGGGCGGCGGCGACGGCGGCGATGTTGCCGGCGCCGCCCATCTCGGCAACGAAGCGTCCGCCGGAGCGCAAGGCGCGCGCCACGCCGGCGAAGACCGCATCGAGGTCGTCCATCCAGTGGAGGGCGGCGTTGCTGAAGACCGCGTCGAAAGCGCCGGCGAAATCGAGCGCTTCGCCGCGGCCGCAGCGCGCATCGAGGTGACGCGCCCGAGCCGCCGCGACCATGTCGGCGCTGGCGTCGATACCGACGACCTCGGCGCCGGTGGCCGCGATCTCAGCCGAGAGAGCGCCGTCGCCACAGCCGAGGTCGAGGATGCGCTCGCCTGGTCTGGGGGCGAGCAGGTCGATCAGAGGCGCGGCGAGGTCGGCGACGAAGCGGCCGTTGCAGGCGTATTGCGCGGCATTCCACTGTTGCGCAACCACTGGCCGGCCTTATTGCGGCGGCGCCGCCGGCGCGCCCTCGGGAGGCGGCGCTTCCGGGCGGCTGGTGGCGAGAAAGATGATCTCGCCGACCTGATCCTCGAGTGACTTGAAGCTGCGCGTCTCGTGGATGCGTGCGCCGGGAGCGAGGGTCGCCGCCGCCGTTCCGGGCTCGATGCGCACGTACTTGCCGCCAAGCAGCCCCTCGCTGGCGATCGTCGCGACGGTATCATCCGGCAGCTTGATCTCGTTGGCGACGCTCATCACGACGATGGCGTCGAAGGTTGCCGGATCGAGACGGCGTTCGACGACGGTGCCGACCTTGACGCCGCTGATGCGCACATCGCTGCCGGCATTCAGCCCGCCCACCTTGAAGAAGGCGGCGCTGATCTCGTAGCCGGGAAGGGCTCGGATCTGGGCGGTGTTGTAGGCGATGTAGACGAAGAGGACGGCGACGGCGATCACGACCATGCCCATCACCGTTTCGATCATGTTGCGAGTCACCGATCGCCTCCAAGCAAGCCTTCCGGACCTTGGCCGGGCCTCTGATCCGCCAGCGCTGCCGCAGCACCTTCGCCAGCCGGCGCGCCCTCGGCAGCTGCCGCGGCGCGTGTCGATCGGCCCTCGGCGATGATCAGGTCGAGCAGGTCGCTGACGACCACCGCATCCTGAGTGTAGGCGATGGCGCCGCCGTCGGTCAGCATCCGCTCGTCGCCGCCCGGGTCAAGAACCATGGACTTCGCGCCCAGCAGGCCATCCGTCTGGATCGAGGCGGCCGTGTCGACCGGCAGGCCGACGCCGGCGTCAATCAACAAGGTTGTGTGCACGCGAAAGGATGGCGAGAGCGTCACAGCTTCGACCCGCCCAACCGGCACGCCGCTGAGACTGACTTCGGCGCCGGTATCCAGACCGTCGATCCTGTTGAAATCGGCTACGATCCGGTACGCCTTCATGCCTGCGCGCGCTTCCTGGAACCCGCCGCTGTAGAACAGTGCCAGAATTGTCGCGAGCAGCGCGATCGCAACAGCGCCAACCGCCACATCCCGGATCTCGCCGCGGTTCACCGGCGCGTCCGCCATGATCGCAGCGTCTTGGGAAGGGCGGCGGGCGCACTTCGCGCCTTGCGGCGGCGAAACAGCGGCGAGGATCTCAGTTCGGCGTCCACGGCTCGTAATCGCCCGTCGTCCGCGCCCGCTTGCCGCCGGCGAGATCGTGTCCTTTGGGCCGGTAGGCAAAGGGTGTGCCCGACATATTCGGCAAGTGCGGCTTCTGCCAGGGGTAGGCGGTCGCCGTTTCGGTCAGCGGCTCGTCGACGATGTGATGCAGCCAGGCGTGCCACTCCGGCGGGATCTTGCTCGCCTCCGGCCGGCCCTTGAACATTACCCAGCGCCTCTCGCGCCCGTAGAGCGGGTGCTTCCGGCTCCGATAGTAACGGTTGCCATAGCTGTCGACGCCCGCCTTCTTTCCGTTCAGCCAGGTATGGAGGAGGGTGCCGACATCCATCGCTTGCAAGCCTGTTCCTGATGGCGATCCGGCGATCGACCCCGGCGCTGTCCCGCCGCCGACCGCTGCCGCCGGGACTATGGCACCGCGGCGAACATCCGTCCAGCCGCCGCATCGCTTCACATTGCTCAGCCAACCTCGCCCGCGGCAGCGGCTGTGCCGCCGCGTCCATACAGCGTGACGCAATCCGGCAACTGCCGCCTCAGTGGGGAAAATGATCGATGCGAATATACCCCAGAAGGGCCACATAATGCCGCTAAACCGCATTTTGGTCACAATTTCATATAATTCTTCGCCCCGCCCACGGGGGTGCCGTAATGGCCTAAAGGAAAGAACAAAGAAGGCAGAATGCGTCTGACAATGAGTTGCGGTGCGTCTACAGGCATAAAGGAGAGAAACGCGATAGGAGAATACGTAATGATGTTCTGCCGTAATATTACGGTACCGACTTCTGTTATTCAGACCTTCTTTGCGGCGCTGGCTTCGTTTTTGATAATCCCACCAGCGAACGCTGCTATAAACTGCGTCCCGCCGCCTTTACTGTCAAAACCGATCACTTTCACCAACAAGTGTCCCGGTGATCGCGGCGGCCCCCACGCAGTGAACGCCAAGGGCAGAGACGTGTACATCCAACTGCCCAAGAACAAGATCTGCCAAAGAAGCATCACGGTCACGAACGCCCGGAACATCCGCATTACCGGCGGGCAAATCGTCTTCAATGACAGAAAGCAGGGCGTCATCAATATTGGCATGACCCGGGGGACGACGTTCATTGACGGCATGCTGATCGACGTAAACAGGAAGTCCGCCGACGCCATCCGTGTCTACCGGCACAAAGGCAAGCTGGTCGTCCAGAACACCCACATCAAAGGCGTCAGCGGGACCGTCAAGGGCACCCACGGCGACGTTACCCATGCTCAGGGCGGCGGGCCCCTACAGGAGTTGACGCTGCAAAACGTCACCGGAATGACCGGCTATCAGGGGCTCTTTACGCCCTATCGGCCCGGTTCCGGACATGGCACACACAAGCTCAGGCTGGAGCGGGTGAACGTCGGCTACGACCGCGGCATATCGAAGTCGACCGGCGCGCGGAAGCCGCTGAAGCTGCTGTATTTCGGCAGCGCCAATAACAGTGGCGATCGCGTGCCCGACCGCGGCACGTCGCTCAACAACGTCTATGTCGACGTCAGCTATTGGAACTTCCCCTACCAGAAGTCGATTTACGCCGAGCCGCGACCCGGATCGGGCGGGTGTGCGACCTTCGACGGCCGGCAGAAAATCTCCGGTAGGGTGTGCAGCGGCAGGCCCGGCGGCGGCGATTTCGCGCGCATTTCAGACGTCGGGCGCAGCTACAACCGCTCAAAATTCTGCCGACGCTAGAGCATCGTGTGCCCGGATGGGCGCAGAGATGCTCGATCCTTTTGTAATCGATCAACTGCTTTCGGACGATTGCGTTCGGAAGCAGTTTGATCCAGTGGCTCGGACCGAACGCGTGGCAACCAGTCGACTGGCCGGTCAATCCGCTATCCATGCATTCACTGGTTTGATTTAGCCGACGGATGGGGCTCATCCGTCAGCATCGAATCGCTAAAGCCTCCGTGCCAACAGGGCGCAGTCAACCGGTCAACTCCTGCGCCTTCGCATCATCCAAGCCGAGAGGTCGATCCAGATGGACCGCCTGCGGAGCGGCAACTTGAACCTCCACTCGGCCTGATGACAAACCCGAAGCTTTGGCGGCTCAAAGAAAAAGCGGCTCCGCCCACGCTCCAGGGTATCGTCATCGAATTTCCGCGGCTATGTTGGCGACAGCCGCTGACACCGCCGGACCCCTCGTCCGGCGCGAGGGAAAACAGGATAAAATTCCTGGACCTGCGCTTGAGATCATGCTAAGTCTGCGGCCCATAAAAAGGGAGAAGCCCGGGACGGTGTTTATAACCGTGGAATGGGGGCTTCACGATCATGTTCGACCTGCAGCAAGGATGGCTTCGCGTTCGCGATCTTCCCGCGGACGTCCTGGAGGACATGCCTGACTATCTGCGCGGCGCATTTGCCGGTGCGCGACGATTCGATTTTGAGGTCGAAATGATTTGCGCCGGCGTTCGGGTTCCGGCGGAGCGGCGGGCGCGGCGACGCCTTGTCCTGGTCGCCGATGACGGCGAGGATCCCGCAGAGCGGGGTCCTCTCGCGTTCGATCTGAATGCCGTTGCCGCCGACGTTCGCGCCAGCCGCCGCGTTTTCGTGATCTCGGCGCAGGCGGACCACGAGATTTTCGCCAATGCCTATGCCACGGCGGTCGCGGATTTTGCTAGGGGCGGTACCTGCGCGGTGATCATCGAGACCGACCGCCGGCTCGAACAGACCTGGATCCGCGCTCTGACCTCCCTGCGGACCTGCGCTTCCATCGCCGCCGATCCGTCGCTGAGAGCGGTCGCCTAGATCAACCTGCTTTCGGATCCAATCGTCCAAAAGCAGAAAGTTGATCGTTTACAAAGACTTCGAGAATCTCAATCTGCGCCCATGCGGGCGCAGAAAACTCCAGACATGCGCGTTCCAGCCGCTCAGCTGTCGCTGGAGAGCGCCGGGCAGCCCTCCGGCCAGGCTTCGAGGTAGGCCGTGAATCCTTCGGCGGTCAGCGGCTCGCTGAAGACATAGCCTTGGGCCGCGTCGCAGGCGCGGCGCCTGAGAATGGAGAGCTGCTTCGTCGTTTCCACCCCCTCGGCGACGACGCAAATGTCCAGCCGGTGAGCCACGGCGATGATGGCTTCGACGAGCGAGGCCTGGACCGGGCTGGCGGTCATCCGTCTTATCAGCGACGACTCGATCTTGACAGTCGTCAGCGGGTATTTCGAGAGGGAGTTCAGCGACGACAGGCCGGTGCCGAAGTCGTCGACGGTCAGCCGCACGCCGGCGGAGGCAAGCTTGCGCACCGAACCGACGATTTGCGGCAGTTCGATCATCAGCAGGCTTTCGGCGAACTCGAGATGCAGGCTTTCGGCCGGCAGGTTGTTATCGCGCAGGCCGCTCAGTACGGCGTCGGCCAAGGCGTCGCCGCGAAATTCGCGGCTGCAGACGTTGACGGAGACGAAAAAGTTGTCGTTGCCCGGCTGGCGCCAGTCCGCGGCGGCGCGACACGCGGTCTCGACGATCCAGGTTCCGATGGGGACGATCAGACCGGTTTCCTCGGCGACGTGGACGAAGTGCTCCGCCTCGACGATGCCGATCTCGGGATCGTGCCAGCGCAGCAGCGCTTCGGCTCCGAGCACTTTGCCCGTTTCCAGGTGGACGATCGGTTGATACATGACCCGAAGCTCTTCGCGTTCGATGGCGAGACGCAGGCGAGCCGCGGCGCGATTGCGGTTGATCGCCCGCACGTTCAGCTCCGGGGTGAAGAACCTCAACGTGTTGCGGCCGGATGTCTTGGCCTGGTACATCGCCGAATCGGCGTTCCGCAGGAGGATTTCCGCTTCGCTGCCGTCCTCCGGAGCGATGGTGATGCCGATGCTGGCGCCGACGAAGGCTTCGCGGCCCTCCAGCCGAAACGGCGCCGACACCGCCTCGATGATCTTGCGGCCGACGCTCTCGGCGTCGGCGCTGGAGCGAAGATCAGGCAGCACCGCCGTGAATTCATCACCTCCGAGCCGGGCCACGGTATCCTCCTCGCGCACGCAGGTCTTGATGCGTTCACCGAGGTTGCGCAGAAAGCGGTCGCCCATGGCGTGGCCGAAGGTGTCGTTGATCGACTTGAAGCCATCGATGTCGATGAACAGGACGCCGACCTTGCGGAACCGCCGGCGGCTGGTGGCGATGGCGGCCGCCAGCCGGTCGAGCGCGAGGGACCGGTTCGGCAGGTCGGTCACGGGATCGAAGTTCGCCTGCTGCTGCAGCCGATCCTCGTAAATCCGCCTGAGGGTGATGTCGCTGATCATCCAGTAGGTTGACGCCACGCCGCCCCACATGACGAGGCGGACGCGAACATCCAGCCAGATAATCGAGCCGTCCTTCTTGACGCCCCGGCATTCGAACGCCTTCGGTGCGAACAGGCCGCTGACGCGCGCGCGTCGGTAGCGCTTCAACCTGTCGCGCTCTTCTTCGGCGAAAAGGTCGTCCAGGCTTGGCAACGCGAGAAGGTCTGCAGCCTGCGCATAGCCGAAGATGGACGCCATCGCGCGGTTGGCATAAACCGGCGCCTCGTTGCCGACAATGAGGACGCCGTAGGCTGCGCTTTCAACCAGTTCATGAAACGGCGCGACCGCCTGCGGTGAAGGGGGGCCGCTCGGCTGCGCTGTCAAGACCTCGTTGTAGACCGCGACAAAATGGCTGATGGCGCCGTTCGCGTCCCTGACCGGGGCAATGACGGCTTCAGCATCATAGTCGCTGCCGTCGGCCCGGCGATTACAGACAATCCCGCGCCACTCTCCACCGGCGCGGAGCGTCGCCCACAGGTTGCCATGCGAAGCGGCGTCGGCCGCCGCGGATTTGAGGAACCGCGGGTTGCGCCCGAGCACGTCGATGCGCCCGTAGCCGGTGACGGAGCTGAACCGCGGGTTGACGTAGACGATGCGGCCCTGGGCGTCGGTGATCATCATCGCCGCCGGGCTCTGCTCGATCGCCCACCAGAGCGTGCGCAGCGCCCGCCGCTCCGCCGCCGTGTAGGTATCGGATTCGGTCGCCGGCGGCGCGATCAGGGAAGAGGGCGCTTGCGGTAGATCTGGCATCGGGCACTCGCCTCGTTGAACCGATGACGCCTTTACCGCATTGCGAATTCACACTCCGCAAGACGGTGGATGGCGCGATGGCCTCATCGTCGCCAGTTATCGCCCTCGTGTCAGTGATCCCGATCACGTTTTCGCTACTGGCGAAAGATTCGTTGCCTTGCCCTTCCACGAAGACAAATCCCAACCCGTCAATCCTTCAAGCATCGTAACGTCTTCCCTGTAATACCCATACAAGGCATCTTTGCAAGATTTGCTGAGAACTGGTCTTTTGCCGCCCAGAACGTGTTGTGATAGCAGCGCCGAGCCGAAGAACATTGACTTGCCGACGAGGCGGAGAAGAAGTTGATCTTTCGGATACGCTCTCGTGTTCGTTTCGTTTTTTCGGAAAGAGATCTTGCCGCCAAGGCGCATGATCCTTTGGCTGATAAAATTATAATGTCCGGCCTGGCGCCGAGCCTCCTGGCCGGGCGGCTGGAAATCCGGATCGACATCGAGAAAGTCAAAAACCTTGCGAAAGCTGCCCTGCCGGTCGGCAAGCAGGTCTTCCTGCTTTATCAGAAGAAGCCTCCCGCTATCCAAAAAGTGTGCATACTTGCTAATGTATTTGTAGTACTTCCCGAACTCAAGGATATCGCCGGAGCGCTTATACCGCTGCGCATAATGACCATCGAGCAGATTTCGCATGCCGGTCTCGGCATCCTCGAGCGGAATGTAGGATCCCGACATGTAGTAGAAGTATGCCGACAGAGCGCGATCGACGGGATTCCTCAGGACCGCGATGAGCTTCGCGTCCGGGACCGCGCTGCGGATGCGCTCGGGAACCTCGGGGCGGCCGAGTGAGCTTGGCCGCTTGATGCCGAGGCGACGCTCCGTCCTGCCCGCGAAAAGGGAGTCGATGAACGCCTCACTGAAGTTCTCGTAATCCGGATCCTCGAAAATCGCGAGCTCATCTTTGTAAATGAAAACGTCCGGATGCTGAGACAGGCAGTACTGTAAGTACGTGCTCGCAGACTTCTGCGCGCCCAAAATGATAAAATTCAGTCGCATTTGCGGCCTATAGTTCGGGTCCCATGAAAAAAGTACCTCTTTAGAGCATCATGCGCTTGAATGGGCGCAGATGGGATGCTCGATCTTTTTGTAACCGATCAACTTTATGCTTTCAGCGATCCATTCCATAAGCAGGTTGATCTAGGCGAAAGGCGCTCGCCTGTCACCTGTGCTGCTGCCGGCTCAGCGATCGCCGCGACCGCGGTTCGGCGCCACGTATGGGTTCTTTCCGGTGCGCAGGTGAAGGCGGATCGGCAACCCGGCAAAACCGAAAGCGTCCCGCAGGCCGTTGATCAGGTAGCGCTGATAGGCTTCCGGGAGGGAACGGATCCGGCTGGCGAAAAGGACGAACGTCGGCGGCCGGGCCTTGACCTGGGTCAGGTAGCGCAGCCGGATCCGCTGGCCGTCGGCCAGCGGCGGCTGATGGCGCTGCTGGATCTCCTCGAGCCAGCGATTGAGCCGTGGCGTCGGGATCCGGCGGTTCCAGCCGTCGTATGCGGCGAGCACCGCCGGCATAAGCCGATCGGCGCGTCGGCCGGTCAACGCCGACAGGCGCACCACGGGGACGCCGCGGACCTGGGGCAGGGAGGTTTCCAGCCGCTCATCGATTGCGCGCAAGGCAGCTCCGGGGTCGGCGACCAGATCCCACTTGTTCGCGGCGATGATCAGCGCCCGACCTTCCTCGACAACCATTCGCGCAATGGTCAGATCCTGTTTCTCCAGTCCGGCGGTGGCGTCGAGCGTAACGACGACCACGTGGGCGAAGCGCACCGCCCGTCGCGCATCGGCGCCCGCCAGAGCCTCCAGCCGACCGGTGACATTGGCTTTTCGCCGAAGCCCCGCGGTGTCGACCAGCTCGATGGTTCTTCCGGCGTGGGTCCAGGCGACCGCGATGGCGTCGCGGGTGATCCCGGCTTCGGGTCCGGTCAGCAGGCGTTCGACGCCGAGCAGCCGGTTGATCAGCGTTGACTTGCCGACATTGGGCCGCCCCACCACCGCAAGCCGCATCGGCCGCTGATCGTGATCCGCCGCCTCGCCGGTGCCCCGTCCGGTGCTCTCGTCACTGTCGTCGCGTCCCCCGCCGATGTCATGATAGTCCTCGCTGCCGCGACGTCGCGTCCGTCTCCGCCGCTTTTCCGCCGGCTCCGGCATCAGCGGCGCCAGCGCCTCGAAGAGGTGGCCCAGCCCTTCGCCATGCTCGGCCGAAATCGGTGCGGGATCGCCAAGACCAAGAGCGTAGGCCTCCAGCAGGCCGGCTTCGCCGCTGCGGCCCTCGCACTTGTTGGCGACGAGAATCACCGGGATCGCGCCGCGGCGCAGGACGTCGGCGAAGGCCGCGTCGAGCGGCGTGATGCCGGCGCGGGCGTCGATCAGCATCAGCGCCGCGTCGGCCTCGGCCAGCGCCATCTCGGTCTGTGTCCGCATCCGCGCCTCGAGCCGATCGCCGGGGGAGTCATCGAAGCCGGCCGTGTCGATGACCCGAAAGAGCAGATCGCCGAGATGGGCTTCGCCTTCGCGGCGGTCTCGGGTAACCCCCGGCAGGTCGTCGACCAGGGCCAGCCGTTTGCCGACGAGCCGGTTGAACAGCGTTGATTTGCCAACGTTCGGCCGGCCGACGATCGCGAGTGTAAAGTCCGACGACAGTGTGGCGTCCTCAACGGTAGGCGGCGAGGGTGGCGTCCTTGAGCAGAACGAAAAGCGTTTCGCCAGCCACGATCGGCGGGACCGCCGCTCCATCGCGAAGATGTTCGCGGCCGAGGATCGACCCATCGTAGGGCGAGACGCTGTACATCCGGCCCGATGAGCTGGCCACCAGCAGCCGGTTGCCGGCGAGCACCGGGCCGAGCCAGAGCATCGGATCCTTCTGCTTGGCCTCGTGTTCGTAATCGGGCAGCGAGGTCACCCAATATACTCGGCCGTCGACGCGCGACAGGCAGATGAGGTCGTTGTCCTTGGTCAGTTGATAGACGAAGCCGCCGGCGGTCCAGGGGCGGAACAGACCGCCGATGTCCTGTTCCCAGACGCGGCTGCCGATGCGCAGGTCGACGGCAGCGAGAACGCCGCCGTAGCTGATGGCGAAGACCCCACCGCGATCGATGACCGGGCCCGCGTGGATCTGGGCAACTGCGGCGAGTTCGTCGGTGCGCCGCGTCGCTGCCAGCGAGTCGCTCCACAGGACTCGCCCGTTCTCCTGACGCAGGGCAACCAGCTCGCCCGACGAGAAGGGCGCGACGACGACCCCGGCATCCACCGCCGGGCCCCCGCCGCCGATCAATCGCGCCGTCTCGCCGATCGCCTGATAGGTCCACAATTCGGCGCCGCTGGCGGCGTCGAGGGCGATCAGCCTGCTGTCGAGGGTGATGACGAACAACCGCCCGCCGGCCGCGGTCGGATCGGCATGCACCGGGTTGGCGATGCTGGTCCGCCAGAGGACAGCGCCGGAGGCGGCGTCGAGAGCGATCACCCTGGCGAAGCCGGTAGCGGCGAAGACGCGCCCCTGGTCATAGGTGAGCCCGCCGGCAATGGCGTCGCGATCGCCCTGGCCGTCGGCGAGGTCGATCCGCCACGCGCGGGCGCCATCCTCAACCGCGAAGGCCGAGACGACGTGCTTGCTGTCCATGGTGTAGACGCGGCCGTCGCCGATGACCGGGGAGGGCATGCGCGGCCGCTCACGGGAGAGGCCGGTGCCGATGTCGGCGGTCCATGCCGGCCGCGGCTGCTCGGCGAGCGAAAGGTGCTGCATCGCGTTGCCGACGGTGCCGCCGGCCGTCGGCCAGTCCGCATTACGCTGCGGCGGCGGGAGTCGGATCTGCTCCAATTCAGCTCCGGGGTCCGGGGCGATTTCCCGCTCATGCGCCAGAACCGAGATGCGCGTTCCCTGCAACGGCTCCTTCTCGTCCGATCCGCAGGCGCCGGCCAGCATGGAGACAAGAACGCAAGCAAGGACGGCGGAGATGAAATGGCAGCGCCGGCGGGCGCAGCGATCGGCCATAACCGTCAATCCCGTGCAGATGAACGGTCCGAGCGATCTTCGGGCGCCGCGGCGTCGGGCGCCGGCCCGAGGCGGGCAATCATTTCGCCGGCCCGCGCCCGAATTCCCTGTGGTGTTTCGACATCGTCCCGTAGCTTCGTGTACAGCTCCCGTGCCCCGGTAACATCGCCGCGCTGCAGGGCTAGAGCCGCACTCAGCTCCCGCGCCGAATGACGCCAGGGGTTCGAGTCCTCGCTCAACGGGGACAGCCGGGTCGCCAGCGTGTCGAGGTCGGCGCCCGACGCGCCGGCGCCGAGGCGAATCGCAACGGCCCGAAGAGTCGCAAGATCGCGGTAAAGGGGCTCGCTGCTTCCACCGGCGATGCGGTCGTAGGTGACGGCGGCCTCGTCCCGTCGGCCCTGGGCGGCGAGCAGCGCGGCTTCGCGAAAGCCGGCGAGCATTGCATACCCGTCGCTCCCCCTGGCTGCCAGCGCCGCGAAGGCGTCCATGGCGGCCGCGGGGTCGGTCTGCGCCAGGGTCTCAGCGGCGATGAAGTCGGCGCTGCGGGCTTCGCGGCGGCTCGTCTCCCAGGTCCGCCATGCCTGGAAGGCGGCCACGGCGAGAACGACGGCGATCGCGGCGCCGATCAGCCACGAGCCGTAGCGTTTCCACAACGTCTCGAACTTTTCCCGGCGCAGATCCTCCTGAATCTCCCTCAGCAGATTTTCTTGTACGGGATCGGCCAATCAATCCTCCCAAAGAACGAAGCGCGCGCAAACCGGCCGGCGCGTCTGGACAGTGAATACCGCGGGTTGAGTCAATACGCAAACGACGCCGCTGCGCCACTGCCATCCGCGCCGCCTTGGCCGCCACGGGCGTGGACCGACGCGTGCCCTTAACCGCGGGCGAGCGCCGATACTCCTGTGCTTGACCCTGCGCCCGGTCCCGTGCCCGGACCCACATTCGGCCGCCAGTCGGCCAGTGCCTTGCCCAGCCGCTCGAAATCCTCCTCGTTGCCGGGAATGCCGAGACGCAGCCAGCGCGAGAAGTCGACGAACCGGCGGACCAGCACGCCGCGCACAGCCAGGTGCTCGAACAGCGCCGGGGCGTGCTCGCTGTCGACGAGGCGGAAAAGCGGCGTGCCGCCGACAAGGCTAAGCCGGGCGCGGACGAGCAGGCCGTCGAGCCGCCCGGTGGCGGCCTTCAGGCGCACTCGCGTCGCCCTGATCCAGGCGTCGTCGCTCAACATCACGGCGCCGACGGCGGCGGCCGGTCCCGACACCGCCCATGGCCCGAGCGCGGTCCGTAGGCGCTGCGCCAGATCCTCGGCGGCCAGGGCGAAGCCGAGGCGCATGCCGGCCAGACCAAACATTTTGCCGACCGAGCGCAGGACGACGAGGTTGCCTTTCCCGACGGACCCAGCGGCGCTGACCTCCGGGACCACATCGGCGAAGGCCTCATCGACGATGACCAGCCGGTCGCGCGCGAGAGCCGCGAGCCGCTGCGGATCGACGATCCGGCCGTCAGGATTGTTCGGGTTGACGACGATGACGATGCCGGCTTCGACCGCCGCGTCCAGGCCGCCCGACCGTACCGCGTGGCCGGCCGCGCTCCAGGCCCGCTCGTGCTCGCCGTAGGTCGGCGAAACCACGAAGACACGCTGGAGCGGGAACAGCCGCGGCAGCCACTGGATCAGGGCCTGCGTCCCTGGGGCCGGAACGACGCGGTCCGGTTCGTCGACGCCGTAACAACGCGCCGCCGACTCCCGCAGCCATCCATTGAGGCCGGCGTCGGGCAGGCGGTGCCAGTATTCCCTGGCGAGTTCGGGCAACGGATAAGGCTTGGCGTTGATGCCGGTCGAGAGGTCGAGCCAACGGTCGCGGGCGATTCCATAGCGTTCGCACGCGGCATCGAGCATGCCGCCGTGGATCATCCACTCAGCCATGATCTGCGTTCAATGGATTCCTCACCCTGCTGCCTGTCGGTATCTCAAGAGCAAACACACGTCCAGCGCGATGAGGCCGCTCCACGCTCTCCCCGGCGCTGCTTGTGCAGCTCAGCCAACGAAATAGAGAAGGATCACAACGGCAAGCAGCAGCCCGGGCACCCAGATGACCGGCGCAAGTCCGGTCCTCGCCGCGTCGGGTTTCGCCGCATCTTGCCTTGTTTCGATTATTCGTTCGCCGAACAGGCGCATCGGAGTCCTCCACCATCGCTGGCGACGACGAGGCCAGGAGCGTAGATGCGCCGCCCCACGGCGGCGTCTCGCCCTCGTCGGAATCTGGCCAGAAGCCGATTGCTTTCGGTATATAACGTCATCCACGTATCCCTGTGAAGCCGCTCACGCGGGGGTTGCCGGCGCTGCACTCGCCTTTCAGTCTGACGGCTCTGGAAACCGCCACGCGTAGCGATTGCACAGCATGGTCAACGGGCCCATTTGCAACGCAATGCGCAAGTCGCGATGCTCGTGAAGAAGGGGGTCCGAGTAGCGGCTCGCGCGGCGCGGCTGAGGCAGGTCCGGACAGAGCGGCGAGGCGGATGGTAGAGTTGTCGTGGCGCCCGGGACGATCTGCGGGGCCGAGAAGGTGACGATGAGGAACGAGAGACGATGAAAAATAACCGCGGCCTCGCACTCTGGGTCATCGTCGGCTTTGGCGTTTTGTTGCTGTTCACCCAGCTTCAGCCGGCGGCGCCGCAAACCGGGCAATCTCACCTCGCCTACTCTGATTTCATTGCCGGCGTTAATGACGGGCGCATTTCCAGTGTCACCATCCGCGGCCAGGAAATCACGGGTCGTTATGAAGACGGTCAGGTCTTCCGGACCTATGCCCCCGACGGCGCCGACGTAGTCGCACCGTTGCGCGCTAAGGACGTCAGAATTCAGGCCGAGCCGCCGCCGCAGCCGAGCATGCTCTGGTCGTTGTTCATCTCCGCCTTCCCGGCCCTGCTGTTGATCGGTGTGTGGATCTATTTCATGCGCCGGATGCAGGGAGGACCGGGCGGCGTCCTCGGCTTTGGCAAGAGCCGGGCGAAGATGCTGACCCAGGACACCCGGCGTCTGACCTTCGCCGACGTTGCCGGTATCGACGAGGCTAAGCAAGAACTCGAGGAACTGGTCGAGTATCTCAAGGCGCCGGACAAATTCCGCCGGCTGGGCGGACGCATTCCGCGCGGCTGCCTGCTCGTGGGCCCGCCCGGCACCGGCAAGACGCTGATGGCGAGGGCGATCGCCGGCGAGGCCAATGTGCCGTTCTTCTCGATTTCGGGATCGGACTTCGTCGAAATGTTCGTTGGTGTCGGCGCGTCTCGGGTGCGCGACATGTTCGAGCAGGCCAAGCGGAACTCGCCGTGCATCATCTTCATCGACGAAATCGACGCCGTCGGCCGACGCCGCGGCGCCGGCTTGGGCGGTGGACACGACGAACGCGAGCAGACACTCAACCAGCTCCTTGTCGAGATGGACGGCTTCGAGGCGCACGAAGGCGTCATCATTATCGCCGCGACCAACCGACCGGATGTTCTCGATCCGGCGCTGCTGCGCCCCGGCCGCTTTGATCGGCAGGTGGACGTGCCGAATCCGGATGTCCTCGGTCGCGAGCAGATCCTCAAGGTGCACATGCGCAAGGTGCCGACCGCTCCGGATGTGGATCCGCGGGTGATCGCGCGCGGCACGCCCGGCTTCTCCGGCGCCGATCTGGCCAACCTTGTCAACGAGGCTGCCCTGCTCGCCGCGCGGGCCGGCAAGCGGCTTGTCGGCATGATCGATCTTGAGACGGCCAAGGACAAGGTGATGATGGGCGCGGAGCGGCGTTCGATGGCCATGACCGAGCAGGACAAGCGGCTGACGGCCTACCACGAGGCCGGACACGCGCTCGTCGGGCTGCTGGTGCCGGGCAACGATCCTCTGCACAAGGTCACCATCGTCCCGCGCGGGCGCGCTTTGGGGCTCACCGCCAATCTGCCCGAGCGCGACCGTTACACCTTCAAGAAAAGCGAGCTTTTCGCCCGCCTGGCGATGATGTTCGGCGGACGGGTCGCCGAATCGCTGATCTTCGGCCACGAAGAGGTGACGACCGGCGCGACCAACGATATCCAACAGGCGACCAATCTCGCCCGGCGCATGGTGACCGAGTGGGGCATGAGCGAGACGCTTGGGCGGCTGCGCTACAACGCCAGCGACGACGAGGTGTTTCTCGGCCACTCGGTGACCCGCAGCCAGCATCTGTCGGAGGACACCGCGCGCCTGATCGACGAGGAGGTTCGGCGGATCGTCGAGGCGTCCGAGAGGGAGGCGCGACGGGTGCTCGGAGAGAACATCGATGTCCTGCATCGGGTCGCACAGGCCCTGCTCGAATTCGAGACTCTGTCGGGAGACGAAACCCGTCGCATCGTCGCGGGTGAGAGCATCCAGCGCGAGGCCCCCGACAAGACCGAGCCACAGCCGCCGAAGTCCTCCGTGCCCTCCGGCGGTCTGAAGCCGAACAAGCCCGATACCGGGCCTCTCGGCGGTCCGGAGCCGGGACTGCAGCCGCAAGGCTGACGGCCGGCCGGGCTTCGGCGACCCGCCGAGGACCGCGGAGCGCGGGCGCACTCTTGGTTGTGTTCGGCGGAACACATTCGTTGTTGCCGCGGCCCGTGAGGGGTAAGATCCTCCTTTCA
The DNA here is from genome assembly GCA_038250645.1 of Rhodospirillales bacterium. Lineage (GTDB taxonomy): Bacteria > Pseudomonadota > Alphaproteobacteria > Rhodospirillales > Defluviicoccaceae > JAEULH01. The sequence continues at coordinate 22,104 of JBBSCD010000014.1, read as the reverse complement.
AACGCCGGGAGGAGGGAACCCCAATGGCAAAGCAACCGAACAACCCGTTCATGCCCATGGATTTTTCGAAGATGATGGCGGGCGTGCAGATGCCGGGCATCGACATGAACGCCATGATGACCGGCTACAGCCGCAACATCGAGGCGCTGACGGAAGCCAATCGGCGCGCCTACGAAGGCATGCAGGCGGTGATGGCCCGGCAGACCGAAATCTTCAAGCAGACGATGGAAGAGGCGGCCGCCATGTCGCGCGAGATGGCGACGCAGAAGAAGCCGGAAGAGATGATGGCGAAGCAGACCGAGCTGGCCAAGGCTGCGTTCGAACGGGCCCTGACAAACATGAAAGAGCTGGCCGAGATGGTGACGAAGGCCAATCGCGAGGCCACCGATGTCATCAACAAGCGCATCGCCGAGAGCCTCGCCGAGGTTCGCAGCCTGTACAAGAAGTGACGCGCTGCCGTTCCGCTTGCACCCATCTCGATAATCGGGCGCCGCTCCGACGCGGCGGTCTCAGCGCCGGGCTCCATCTGGGGCGCGGGTCGTGCCGGCGCTGACATCGCCTGCGTCAAGGTGTCACGGCGGGACAACAGGGCCTTCGGGTTCAGCCGGCGGGGGGCGGTTGCGTGATACCGATCGAATCCGTCTGCGTTCTGTGCGGCTCCGGGGAGGGAAGCGCGCCCGCTTATCGGGCCGCCGCGGCGGCCCTCGGCGGGGTGCTGGCGGCGCGCGGGATCAGACTGATCTTCGGCGGCGGCTCGGTCGGGCTGATGGGCGCTGTTGCCGACGCGGTTCTTGACGCCGGCGGCGAGGCTGTTGGCGTCATCCCCGACTTCCTCATCCGTTACGAGATCGGCCACAAGCGGCTGAGCGACCTCGTCGTGACCGACAGCATGCACGAGCGCAAGCGGCGCATGTTCGAAATGGCCGACGCCTTTGTCGTCCTTCCCGGCGGCCTGGGAACGCTCGACGAGACGTTCGAGATCGTGACCTGGAAGCAGCTGCGTCTGCATGCCGCGCCGATCGTGATTCTGGATGTCGAGGGCTATTGGGAGCCGCTGCGCGCTCTGATCGACTCCGTCATTGCCGCCCGCTTCGCCCACCCCAAGGTGGCCGAGCTGATGACCTTCGTCTCCTCGCCCGACGAAGTCATCGCGGCGCTGGAGGCCGCGCCGCAGCCGGTCCGGAACGTTGCCACCGGTCACCTGTAGGGTATTGCGCGCGCAATGGCGTAAATCGTCATCGCAAGAATGCCGGCAACCGGACCCCTCGCTTCACCGGTCGCCAGGCAAAGGACCTGTCGACGATGTGGCGCCAGCCTGCCGCCTATCCTTGAAAAACGCACGGGCGCCGCGTAGGGTCCGCCGGTCCGAGCGAGGGGGCTTGGCAGAACGCGAGCATATCGCCAAGGCGATCACCGGACGGCCCGCTGGAGAACCGGATCATGAAAAGAATCAAGGTGGTTAACCCGATCGTCGAGCTCGACGGCGACGAAATGACTCGGATCATTTGGGGCTTCATCAAGGAGAAGCTGATCCTTCCTTATCTCGACGTCGATCTCAAGTACTACGACCTCGGTATGGAGAAACGCGACGAGACCGACGACCAGATCACGGTCGATGCGGCGAACGCGATCAAGCAGCACGGGATCGGGGTGAAGTGCGCGACCATTACTCCGGACGAGACACGGGTCAAAGAGTTCAACCTCAAGAAAATGTGGAAGTCGCCGAACGGCACCATCCGCAATATCCTCGGCGGCACCGTCTTCCGCCAGCCGATCATCTGCAAGAACGTGCCGCGTCTGGTTCCGGGCTGGACCAAGCCGATTGTCATCGGCCGTCACGCCTTCGGCGATCAGTACAGAGCGACCGACTTCGTTGTGCCCGGCGCCGGCAAGCTCACCATCCGCTTCCAGCCCGCGGGCGGCGGCGAGCCGATCGAGCACGAGGTCTTCGACTTCCCCGGCGGCGGTGTAACCATGGCGATGTACAACCTGGACGAGTCGATCCGCGGCTTCGCCCACGCCTGCTTCAAGTACGCCCTCGACCTCGGCTGGCCACTCTATCTCTCGACCAAGAACACCATCCTCAAAGCCTATGACGGCCGCTTCAAGGATCTGTTCGAGGAGATCTACGAGAGCGACTACAAGGGCAAGTTCGCCGAGAAGGGGATTACCTACGAGCATCGGCTCATCGACGACATGGTCGCCGCGGCGATGAAGTGGGAAGGCGGCTTCGTATGGGCCTGCAAGAACTACGACGGGGATGTCCAGTCCGACACGGTGGCCCAGGGCTTCGGCTCGCTCGGGCTGATGACCTCGGTGCTGATGACCGCGGACGGCCACACCGTTGAGGCCGAGGCCGCGCACGGCACGGTGACCCGGCACTTCCGCATGCACCAGCAGGGCAAGGAGACCTCAACGAACCCGATTGCTTCGATCTTTGCCTGGACACGGGGCTTAAGCTACCGGGGCAAGTTCGACGACACGCCGGATGTGACAGCCTTCGCCGAGGATCTCGAACAGGTATGCATCGACACCGTCGAAAGCGGCTCGATGACCAAGGATCTGGCGATGCTGATCGGTCCGGATCAGCCGTGGATGACGACCTCGCAGTTTCTCAACAAGCTCGACGAGAACCTGAAGAAACGCCGCGGCATGAGCTGAGGCGGAGCAGAATGGCCAGTTCGTATTTAAGGCCGGATCGCGTCCGACTTGACGCAAGCCATTCGCTTTCCTAAAAGAGCGCAGGTAAGGGGCCTTCGCGGGCCCCGACTTTTTTTGGAGGCCGTATCAATGGCGAGACGCTGCAGCGTGACCGGCAAGGGCGTGCTGACCGGCAACAATGTCAGCCACGCCCACAACAAGACCCGCCGGCGCTATCTGCCGAACCTCCAGACGACCTCGGTATTCAGCGAGTCGCTGGGGCGAATGGTACGGCTGCGGCTGTCGACCAGCGCGCTGCGGACGATCGAGCACAGCGGCGGATTCGACGCCTTTCTCCTCGGCGCCCGGACGCCGGTGCTTCCGACGGACCTCCGCCGGCTCAAGAGGCAGGTCGAGAAGGCCCGCGCCGCCGGCTGACGGTGACGCGCCGAACGAGCATCCGCGCGCGAATTGGCCCGGGTGTCACAGCGCCAGCCATGGGGGGATCTGTGGACTGACGGGGACCCCGCCCGCGGTCAACGGTCCGCCGGCGCCGGCTTTGGCACCTGAATTATCGAGCGCCTCGAGGCGCAGCATGGCTAGGGCGTAATCGCCGGCGCCCGAGCGGATCTCGCCGACGTCGTAACTGCCGCGGAGCACAGGCGTTCCGGGCGGCGGAAGGGCGCCTTCGACGAACAGCGGGATCAGTCGCTTCCTGATCAGGGCGCGGTACTTGGTTCGGGCGGTGAGCTCCTGGCCGAGGAAGCACCCCTTGTCCCAGTCGACCCCGTGCAGCTCGTCGAAGCCGCATTCGAGAAGGATCGATCGCTCGACCTCCAGGTCGCGGCTGCCGTCCGCAAGTCCGAGGACGATGCGATGACGGTCGTAGGCCGCTGCCGCTTCCGCGATGGACCCCGCCGCCTCCAGCCGCCCTCCGGCATCGGCCCGCGGCAGGATCACCCGCGCCCCGGCGGCGGCCAGGCGAGGATCGACGTAAGCGACGCCGCCGGCAAGGGAGATGGCCGCGCCGGGATCGTCGGTCGCGAGGCCAAGCAGTTCGGCCGCGCCCGCTCCGAAGACGGCCGCGACGGCCCAATCGGCGCTGCGCTCTTCGATCGCGACCTTGGAGCGCAGCCGGTAGGGACGCAGCCGGCGGAGGAGATCGTCGCTGCGGCCGGCCTCGCAATCGAGGGCGAGGGTCTCGTCATCCAGCGCAACCACGAAAAAGTCGTGAAGGTATTTGCCCTGGGGCGTCAGAAAGGCGGCGTAGACGGCATGGGATCCATCGACCCGGCGAACATCGTTCGAAATCAGGCCTTGCAGGAACGTCTGCCGGTCCGCCCCGGCAACGGTGACGACGCCGCGACTTTCGAGAAGGGCATAGCGCGCGTCTTTCACTGCGTTCCTCATCGTCCTCGGCATGCGACCTGCCAGAATTGGGCGAGCCTAGCTTCCGGTGCAAGTCTCCGGTGCAAGTCTAGGGCGCGGTACGGCGCAAAGGGCAGATACGGCGGCACGCGCATGCGGCAGGCGAGCCTGCTGAAATGCAATCCATAAGAAAGTTTCTATTCAATTGGTAGCGCAAAAATAGTATCATTCCGGCCATGATCGATGGCCCGCACCCGTTGCACCCGTTGCACCTTCAACCCGGCGATGGAGTCGGCGGCCAGCCGCGGCGCGACTGGGGCCATGATGACAGCAAGGAGCGCCGTGGCCGTGGATCGTCGCTGCGTGGAGAGCCGCCGCCGGGTTTGGGCGCCGGTCGCAACGAGGACGACTTCGCCTGCATGTTCGGCATTCCGGACGGCGAGCTGACGCCGTCCGTCCGCCGCGCCCTGACGCACCTGCTCGCCCGGTTCGACGAGGCGAGAAAGCAGGTCGACGCCGGCCATGAGCGCGAGCTGTACCTGCAGACCCTGGCCGACGGCGATGTCGTCCTGCCGGTCGGGAACCGACGATTACTCATCCGGGAGCTATCGCGTATCATCGATCGGAGCAGGATGGTGCAGACATCGAGCACGCTCGTGCTGATCTCTGTTGCCAACGCAGCGCGCGTGCGCGCCATCCATGGGGAGGCTGCCGCTCACGCCCTGCTCTGCGGGATGGCAGGCGTCGTCGTTGCCCACGTTCGCGCCAGCGACGTCGTTGCCAGTCTGGGCGGTTACGATTTCGGCGTCATTCTCACCCTGACGATCGGCGACGCCGCCGAAAGCAAGGCTGGCGACCTGGCACGTGCGCTCGCCGCGCGGCCGGTCGACCATCTGGGCGCGAGGCTGCGCGCCGAGCCGGCATGGGGCCTTCACGAGATCGGCCTGGGCGATACGGCCGATGCGGTTATCGCCGCCGCCGACCTGGATCTGGTTGCACGGACCGTGCGGGCGCGGCGTTAGAGCATGCCTCTCGCCCGGATGGGCGCAGATGAGATGTTCGATCTTCTTGTAATCGATCAACTTTCTGCTTTCGGACGATTCCATCCGAAAGCAGGTTGATCTAGATCGATCGACCTTCGCAGGGCCTCACCCGGAGGCAGAACATCAGTCGAACGCAAGTCGATCGAGCGTCCGATGCGCGCCCGAACCGGTGCCGCAGGCTTTGGCGGACGCCCCTGCGCCGTCGCTGCGCAGTGCTGGAATTCGCCAGCGCGGAGGGCTAGTATGACAGTTGTGTTGAGGGGCAAGGAGGATCATGGATCATGAGCCTGCAGGAGCGGATCGAAGCGCTGAAGGCAAAGCATCACGCCATCGAGACCGCAATAGAAGAGGAGCATAACCGGCCGCACCCCGACGATCTCGAAATCGTCAGGCTCAAGAAACAAAAACTGCAAATAAAGGACGAGATCGCCGTTTTATCGACGCAGCAATACGGCTGACCGACTCTAGACTTGACAGTATCCTCTATTGGGTTGATCCGCCGCCGCAAGGTCGCGTGGTACCTCCCCCGGCGGCGGATCATGCTCCCCTCGCTTGCTCACGCAGCTTGAACTTCTGAACCTTCCCCGTCGACGTTTTCGGCAGCTCGGCAAAGACGATCCGCGTCGGACACTTGTAATGCGCCAGGTTGGCTCGGCAGAAGGCGATGAGCTCTTCCGCCGTGACCTCGCTTGCATCCGTCTTGAGCTCGACGAAGGCGCAGGGCGTTTCCCCCCATTTCTCGTCGGGCATGGCGACGGCGGCGGCGAGCAGTACGGCCGGATGGCGGTGCAGAACGCCTTCGACCTCGATCGATGAGATGTTCTCGCCGCCCGAGATGATGATGTCCTTGGAGCGGTCCTTGAGCTGGATGTAGCCGTCGGCGTGGGTGACACCGAGATCGCCGGAGTGGAACCAGCCGCCGGCAAAGGCTGCCGCCGTGGCATTGGGATCCTTAAGATAGCCCTTCATGACGGTATTTCCGCGGAACATGACCTCGCCCACGGTTTCGCCGTCGGCCGGCACCGCTTCCATGGTCTCGGGATCCCTGACCGCGAGATTTTCGAGGACCGGATAGCGCACCCCCTGGCGTGCATTCAGCTCGGCCTGACGGTTCACCGGCATGTCGTCCCAGGCGTCCTGCCAGGCACAGACGACGCACGGGCCGTACACCTCGGTCGAGCCGTAGACGTGGGTGACGCTGAAACCCAGTCGCTGCTTCCTCTCCTGGGTTGCGGCCGGCGGCGGCGCGGCGGCCGTCATCACGCTGACGGTGTGCGCAGGTTTTCGTTCAGCTGCGTCCGCGCTGTTGACGACCATGTTCAGCACGATCGGCGCGCCGCAGAAGTGGCTCACCCTGTGGTCGGCGATGGCCTGCCAGACGGCGTCGCCGGTGACCTGGCGCAGGCAGACGCTGGTTCCGGCAACGGCCGCAAGGGTCCACGGAAAGCACCAGCCGTTGCAGTGGAACATCGGCAGTGTCCACAGGTAGACGGCGTGACGGGGCATCTGCCAGGCGATGGTGTTGCCCAGCGCGACCAGGAAGGCGCCGCGATGGTGATAGACGACGCCCTTCGGCCGCCCGGTCGTGCCCGAGGTGTAGTTCAGGCTGATCGCATTCCATTCATCCGTCGGCGGTTGCCAGGCGTAGGCCGGATCGCCCTTAGCCAGCAGCGCCTCGTAGTCGATCTCGCCCAGCCGCGGGCCGGGGTTGGCGGCGAGCGCATCGTCGATGTCGATCACCGTCAGCGGGTTTTTCAGCGCCGCCACCGCGGCGCCGACGGATGCGGAAAATTCCCGATCGGTAATCAGCACCCGGCTTTCGCTGTGCTCGAGAATGTAGGCGAGCGTGCCGGCGTCGAGCCGGGTGTTCAACGCGTTGAGAACGGCGCCGGCCATGGGTACGGCGAAGTGGGCCTCGTAGAGCTCCGGCGTGTTCGCCGCCATGACCGCGACGCTGTCGCCGGGGCTGACACCGAGTCCGACCAGTGCCGAGGCGAGGCGGCGGCAGCGCTCGTATGTCTGGGCCCAGGTGTAATGGCGCTCGCCATGAACGACAGCCAAGTGGTCGGGATAAACCTCGGCGCTGCGCTGCAGCAGACCGAGCGGTGTCAGAGGGGCGTAATTCGCGGGACTTTTGTCGAGGCCGCTCTCGAACAGTTCGGACCTTTCTGTCATGACCCTTTCTCCTCCGTGCGTTTGCGCTTGATCCTTTTGCGCCGCTGTTGCCCCCGCGACGCTGCCATATTCCGGCTTTGCAAAGAACAGCGAATTGGAACAAACTCCGCGATCCACGCGGGGAGGCGGCAACGTCCGTTCCCCAAACTAGAACGACGGTAGTGTTATCAATACGATAGGGGAGGCCATGAGCGGACAATACGAACAAGCTTATTCCAGGTCGATCAGCGATCCGGAAGGTTTCTGGGGTGAGGCAGCCGAGGAGATCAGCTGGTACAAGAAGTGGGACAAGGTTCTCGACGACTCCAACAAGCCGTTCTACCGCTGGTTCAAGGGCGGCGAAGTCAATACCTGCTACAACGCGATCGACCGGCACGTCGAGGCTGGACACGGCGACCGGCTGGCGCTGATCTATGACAGCCCGGTAACAGGCACGGTCCGTACCTACACCTACAGCGAGTTTCAGAAAGAGATTGCGGGCTTCGCCGGTGCGCTGGCCGCCCAGGGGGTCGGCAAGGGCGATCGCGTCATCATCTACATGCCGATGGTTCCCGAGGCGGCAATCTCGATGCTTGCCTGTGCGCGCATCGGCGCTGTGCACTCGGTCGTCTTCGGCGGTTTCGCCTCGAACGAACTGGCGGTCCGCATCAACGATGCCCAGCCGAAGGTCATCGTCTCCGCGTCGTGCGGCATTGAAGGGGCGAAAGTTCTCGATTACAAGCCGCTGCTCGACGGCGCCATCGACATGGCGAGGCACAAGCCGAGCGCGCTCATCATCAAGCAGCGGCCGCAGAAGACCTCGACACTGAACGCGCCCCGCGATATCGACTGGGATGAAGCGGTCAAGGCAGCCGAACCGGCGGACTGCGTCCCCGTTGCGGCGACCGATCCGCTGTATATCCTCTACACCTCGGGGACCACCGGCGAGCCGAAGGGCGTCGTTCGCGATAACGGAGGTCATCTCGTCGCGCTCAACTGGACGATGAAGAACGTCTACGACATCGCTCCGGGCGAGGTCTTCTGGGCCGCGTCCGATGTCGGCTGGGTGGTCGGTCATTCCTACATCGTCTACGCGCCCCTCATCTACGGCGCGACCACAATCATGTACGAGGGCAAGCCCGTGGGCACGCCGGACGCCGGCGCCTTCTGGCGGGTGATCTCGCAGCACAAGGTCAAGGCGTTGTTCACCGCGCCGACGGCGTTCCGTGCGATCAAGCGCGAGGACCCGAAGGCGGAGTTGATGAAGAAGTACGACCTCAGCGCGTTCAAGATCCTTTTCCTCGCTGGCGAGCGGACCGATCCCGACACCCTGGAGTGGGCCCAGAGGGCGCTGGACCGGCCCGTCATCGACCACTGGTGGCAGACGGAAACGGGCTGGGCGATCGCCGCCGACTGCATGGGCCTGGAATACCTGCCGGTGAAGCCGGGCTCGCCGACGAAGTCGGTACCGGGCTGGAACGTCCGGGTTCTCGACGAGACCAACAACGAGGTTCCGCGCGGCCAGATCGGCGCGATCTGCGTCAAGCTGCCGCTGCCTCCGGGGGCGCTCCCGACCCTGTGGAACAACGACAAGCGGTTCGTCGAGTCCTACCTTACCGAGTACCCCGGCTACTACATGACGGCCGATGCCGGCTACATGGATGAGGACGGCTACGTCTACATCATGGCCCGCACCGACGACGTCATCAACGTCGCGGGTCACCGGCTGTCGACCGGGGCGATGGAGGAGGTGCTGTCGCGCCATCCCGACGTCGCCGAATGCGCCGTCGTCGGCGTCGCCGACTCGTTCAAGGGCCAGCTTCCCGTCGGCTTCATGGTCCTGAAGATGGGCGTGACGAAACCGAACGATGTGATCGTCAAGGAAGTGGTGCAGATGGTCCGCGAATACATCGGACCGGTGGCCGCGTTTAAGACGGCGACGGTGGTCGACCGGCTGCCGAAAACCCGATCGGGCAAGATCCTGCGCGGCACGATCCAGAAAATCGCCGACAACGAGCCGTGGAAGATGCCGGCAACCATCGACGACCCGGCGATCCTCGAGGAGATCCGCGAGGCCCTCGAAGGGATCGGCTATGCGAGCGCGAGGGAGAAGGAGGCTCAGCCGAGCGCCGGCGAGTAGGCTTCCGACGGGGAGAAACAGCAAATCGGACGCGGGGGTGGCGGCACTGCCCCCGCGTTTTTATTTATTAGGCCGCGATGAATATCCGCCCGCTGCTGGATGAGCTCGGCGTCGACCCGATGCTCGGTGTCGACGGCGATCTGGGGGTCTTCTCGCCGATTGACGGGAGCGTGATCGGGCGGTTGGCGAGCTCCGCGCCGGGCGATATCGACGCCGCCGTCGGCGACGCGGAGGCCGCGTTTTCCGCCTGGCGGCCGGTTCCGGCGCCGCGGCGGGGCGAACTCGCCCGTCTGTTCGCCGACACGCTGCGGGCGAACAAGCGGCCGCTGGCCGAACTCGTGACCATCGAGTGCGGCAAGATCACCGCCGAAGCCCTCGGCGAGGTCCAGGAGATGATCGACATCTGCGACTTCGCCGTCGGCCAGTCCCGCCAGCTCTACGGCCTGACCATGGCTTCCGAGCGGCCGGACCACCGCCTGATGGAGACGTGGCACCCACTCGGACCCGTCGGCGTGATCACCGCCTTCAATTTCCCCGTCGCGGTCTGGGCCTGGAACTTCGCCCTCGCCATCGTCTGCGGCAATCCAGTCGTGTGGAAGCCGTCGGAAATAACGCCGCTGACGGCCTTGGCCTGCGCCGCGTTGTTCGGCCAAGCCTGTCGCCGCTGGGGTGGCGACGCGCCCGGTGGCTTGCTCCGCCTCGTTATTGGCGGCCGCGATGCCGGCGCGGCGCTTGCCCGCGATCCCCGCCTGAAGCTCATCAGCGCGACGGGAAGCTGCGCCATGGGTCGCGCCGTCGCGCCCGTGGTCGCGGCGCGCTTCGGCCGCCTGCTGCTCGAACTCGGCGGCAACAACGCGATGGTGGTCGCGCCAAGCGCCAACCTCGATCTGGTGGTCCGGGCGATCGTCTTTTCTGCCGTCGGCACGGCCGGACAGCGCTGCACCAGCCTGCGCCGGCTGATCGTGCACGAGACGATCGCCGACGACGTGGTCCGTCGCCTGCGCCGCGCCTACGCGGACTTGGCGGTCGGCGACCCCCGCGATCCGGACACTCTCGTCGGTCCCCTGATCGACGTGGGCGCTCGCGCGGCGATGGATCGGGCGCTGACGGAGGCGGGGAGGGACGGCGGTGTGGTCTCCGGCGGCGAACGAACCGCGCTCAACTTGGCCCCGGACGGCGTCTACGTCGCGCCGGCTCTCGTCGAGATGCCGGCGCAGACCGCGATCGTCCGCGCCGAGACCTTCGCGCCGATCCTCTACATCCTGCGCTACCGCGACTTCGGCGAGGCGGTGAGGCTGCACAACGACGTCGACCAGGGCCTGGCTTCGAGCATTTTCACCGGCGATGTGGGGGAGGCCGAGCGCTTCCTCTCGGCCGCCGGTAGCGACTGCGGGATCGTCAACGTCAACTTCGGTCCCTCTGGCGCGGAGATCGGCGGTGCCTTCGGCGGCGAAAAGGCGACCGGGGGCGGTCGCGAAGCCGGTTCCGACGCGTGGCGGGCGTACATGCGCCGGGCGACGAACACGATCAACTATTCGGACACCCTGCCGCTCGCCCAGGGCATCGTCTTTGCCGGCAGTGCTGAAAAAATGCGTTGATGCCCGCTGCATTGGTGCTACGGATTCACGAGGATGGACTCTAGGAGCACGGCCCATGGCGACGCTGACCCTCGACCATGAGAAGGTTTGCTACCTCATCATCAAGGCGCGCGAGTTCGACGCGAAGATGGAGCCGGAGGTTTCGGAACCGGGGGATAACCCGGCCGACGACGCCGAACGCGAGATCCTCTTCGACTATCCGGACGATCCGACCGTCGAGGAGATCCGCAGCTTCCTCGCCACCTTCAATGTCGACGAGATGGTCGAACTGCTGGCGCTGATGTGGGTCGGCTCCGGCGACTACGACATCGACGAGTGGGAAGACGCCATCGAGGACGCCCGCGACGACCCTGACAGCCGGCGCATCGACTCCTTCCTCGGCATGCCGCTGCTCGGCGACTTTCTCGAAGAGGGGCTGGCGCAGTTCGAGATCTCCTGCGCCGACATCGAGATGGGCCGGCTGTAACCCCGGCCGCCTTGGCGCTTTGCGGTCAGGTCAAACCCACTTGAGTCGTCATAGCGAGGAGGGACGAAGTCCCGACGCGGCAACCCGGTCATCAGAGATGATGCGTTCCGTTGTTTTCCCTTGACCGACGCGCCCCTACCTGGCTCGCGAACTCCAAGTGGTTCAAGCAGCGCGATGAAGGCACTGATCACGCCTCCGACGGAGCGCCGTGGACGGTGCCGGCGCGGGCGCGGGCGAGGTCGACCTCCTTCTCGAGCTCGCGTTCAGAGCAGATGCCGAGGCTGACCGGGTTGCGCGGCTTGATGTTTGCGGAGTTCCAGTGGGTGCGCTCGCGCACCTTGTCGATCGTCGGCTTGGTCGTTCCGACCAATTTGCAGACCTGGGCGTCCGACAGCTCGGTGTAGTTCTTGATCAGCCAGGCGATGGCGTCCGGGCGATCCTGCCGCTTCGACACCGGGGTGTAGCGGGCGCCCTTCGGCCGGGCCTCCGGCATCGGAATGTTGATCTCGGAGTGGTGCAGGTGCGCCGTCGGATCGGCGCTGCAGCGGTCGATCTCCTCCTGCGTCAGCTCGCCGGTCACGATCGGATCGCGCCCCTGCATGCCGATCGCCACCTCGCCGTCGGCGATCGCCTGCACCTCCAGCGGGTGCATCTCACAGAATTCGGCGATCTGGTCGAACGTCAGCGTCGTGTTTTCCGTGAGCCAGACGGCGGTTGCCTTGGGCATGAGCGGCCGTGCCATAGCGAAGTCCCTCTAAAAGCGGCCGACGCTACCCGGCCACGGCGAATCTGTCGCCATGGAGCCGGCGGCGTCAAAAAAGAAGCTTTGACCAATCATATAGCCGGCCCGGCCCGGCCGTTAAAGCGCCTTTACGGCGAGCATGATCTTGCCGAGGTGGCTCCCGGCCTCCATGATCCGGTGGCCTTCCGCGGCCTCGGCAAGCGGCAGGACGCGGTGGATCAGCGGCTTGATCTCACCGGACGCGATGCGCGGCCAGACAATGTCCAGCAACGCCGCGGCGATCTCGGCCTTGCGTGCGGCGGACTGGACGCGCAGGGTCGACCCGGTCAGGGTCAGGCGTTTGAGCATCACCGGCATGAGGTCGATCTCGACCTTGCTGCCCTTGCGGAAGGCGATGTTGACCAGCCGGCCATCGCGGTTGAGGCAGGCGATGTTGCGCTTGACGTAATCGCCGCCGACGATGTCGAGGATGACGTCGGCGCCCTTGCCGCCGGTCGCCTCCTTCACTACCGCGACGAAATCCTCGCCCGTGTAGTCGATGGCGCGCTCGGCGCCGAGATCCACCAGCGCGGCGCACTTCTCGGCCGTCTCCTCGGTGGTAAAGACCCGCGCGCCGAGGCGCGAGGCGACCTGGATCGCGGTGGTGCCGATGCCGCCGCCGCCGCCGTGGACGAGCAGGACTTCGCCTGCCTGAAGCCGCGCCCGTTCGTAGAGGTTGGTCCAGACGGTGAAGAAGGTCTCCGGCAATGCCGCGGCTTGGGTCAGCGACAGGCCCGCCGGCACCGGCAGGCACTGGCCGGCCGGCGCGGTTGCGTACTCGGCATAGCCGCCGCCGCCGAGCAGCGCGCAGACCGGATCGCCGGCCCGCCACGACGAGACCTCGGGCCCGATCGCCGCCACCGTCCCGGCGACTTCCAGGCCCGGGAGGTCGCTTTCACCCGGTGGCGCGGGGTAGAGGCCCTGGCGCTGGTAAATATCCGGCCCGTTGATCCCGGCCGCGGCGACCCGGATCAGGATTTCGCCGGCCTGGGGCTGGGGAACCGGGCGCATGCCCGGACGGAGCACCTCGGGGCCGCCGGCTCGCGCGATCTCGACGCAGGCCATTGTCTCAGGAGTAGTCTCGTCGCGAACCGGCGCGGTCATCGGTGCAGCCTCCTTATACTGGCAAGACTGCCCGTCTAGGCTGCCCCGCCGCCGAGGTCAAGCCAAGGCGGGCGGCGGTTGAAGGTGTTTCGAAAGAGGATCCCGCGGACGAGCAGGAGCGAATCAAAGCGAATGGGAGGCGCCGGCAGTCGATCGGGGTCTTCGCGGCACCAGGATGGCCTGACTGGCAATCCGCGCTGCCCGTTCCTTTTGAGGGCCAGTTTCCTATCGCGGCGTGCCGCTGTGGCGGCTCGTGCGCGGTGACGTCAAGCCCTGCCGCCCGCACGTCGCCAGCTTTTGCGATGGCTGCGCCATGGATCTTGCGGTTGCCGGCGACGTGTTCGTCGGCTATTGCCCAAAGCGTTCCGCGGGGTTCTTCACCATGCCGAAAGACCGACATTTCGCGGTCCTTCGACGGCAGGAACGCCGGATGCCTTCACCATCTGACTGTTGTATTGGCTTGATGAGACCAGAAATCGCGCCAGAGGCTCGTCGTCCGAGATGGACTCAGGCAGCCCGGAGGGGAGCACGACCGGTCTTGTCCATAGTTAAGCAGAGACCTTCCAGGATGCGGGGTGGAACGGTCTGACTGTTGAAAGACTCGACGCCGTTTCCTGAGTCGCTGCCATCGAGCCAAGCGAACGCGATGCGGTTTCCGGCATTGATGCTCAAAGAGAGAAGGCGGTTTCGTGAGCTCATCCAGTCCAACGAAACCGACCCGTCAGGGTCGACTGCCAGTGCGGCTCTACGCGGAGCGCAGCAGCCACAGTAATATCAAGTATTACCGAAAATTTATCACTCTCAACGGGTTGTGTTGTGAGGATGAGATTTACCTGATGGTCAGTTCCGGATTCAAGTTCTTCATACTGGTTCCCCGCTAGTTGCATCGACGGTTCGTTTGCAAGCCGTGGACTGACCGTCAGCTACTCGTCGAGATCAACCTTGGCCGCTACCATGGATCCTAACTTAGGTCGGCTACAGGATACTTGAAACGTCTATCGACGACGCGCCCATGTGGTTGCCGCCCGTTGCGCGTGCCGCCTCGTCGTCACGCGGCCTCCATCGCCTCGTCAACGTCATCGATTGCGCCGACATCCAGTTCATCCTCGTTGGCGCCGCGCTCTTCGACGACGGCCTTGTCCATGGCCTCGGCGACGACATCGGCCAAAGCACGGATACGTGCCGCGAAGAACGCCTGGAAGTCGTCATTGCGGAGATGCGTCGGCTCGATCAGATGCGTCCTCAGGATTGCATCCAATTCCGCCGATGACAGGTTCTGCTTTTTCTCAATCCGGTTGAGGTATGCGGACGGAGCGTCGCCGCCGATGGCGATGTTCGATTCCTTCGATAACGGGGTCTTGTTCACGATGGAGTTAAACAGATCCGGCGGGAGATTCTGCTTCTTGCACCAGTCTTGCGGAAAGACATGGTGGATATCGATCCTGTCGTTGAAGAACGTCATCAGCTCGGCCGGACGGCCGGTGATGAAGTCCAGGCAGCCGCGCCGCATCATCAGTGCGTGCAATCCTTTGTAGGCCGCCGACTGACGCGACCGCATCGTCCTGAGCCTGTCCTTCTGAAAGACCGCTTCATCGATGGCTCGAGGCTTCGCGCCCGTGCCACCTATCCAGTCGACGAGTTCCGGAACATCACGTGCAAGCCGCGATTCGGTGGTCGACCCGTACAATTCGCCAAGCGTCACCGACCAGAACCAGCGGGCGATCTTCTCCTTCGCCGCCACCGTCTGAGCCGTCTTGCCGAGGATCGCAAAGGCGGACGCGAGGCCGACGATCTGGGGCGGGTACGGCACGTCCTTGTGCCAGATGATTTTCTGCTCGTTGAGGAATCCGCCCGCCGCGACAAATCCGCCTTCCACAGCGTCGGCATGGGCCTGATAGGCGTCGAGAGAAAGCGCGAGGAGGGCATCGCGCCGGCAACTCACCTGAGGGAGTTCCTTGCCGTCAATCCCTTCCTTCGCCTTCGCAACTCGGACTGCGCGCGTGTGCAGAAGCGTGCAGCCCTGGAGAAAATCGGTGTTCGCGATCGCGGCCAGAACGTCGCGACGGTTTGGCATTTCGATGATGCGCGTTCGTCGCCCCGGCCTAGACCTGTCGATCGGGCCGTGCCAGTCCGCTCGCAGATCGAAACCGTCGGCCGCATAGATGGCCGTGACCAGTTCGAAGGCGTCGAGCTTCTTGCCGCCGACGTTGACCTTCTCGAAAACGAGGCAGATTGCTTCCCGGCTGTTCTTCCGATCGAGACGAATGATCGGCATCTTGTACCGCTCGATCCGGTCCACGAGCCCTCGGTCGAAGTCGCGCTCCAGATCGGACACGTCGCGGCCACGCGCCTTCCAGTAATCGCGCCAGTCATAGAACCAGTTGCGGCTGTCGAAGACTCGGTTGAGCGGAAAGGCGTCGCGCGCGAACTCTTGTTCGGGCGTCGACAGATCGAGCACGATTTCCCTGCCGAAGTCTCGGCGGATGATGCGGTCGGCGGGGACGCCGATGATGGCCTCCTCCAGATCGGCGCCGCCGTTCACCGCCTTCTTGATGTCGAGGTAGTAGTACCGATCCACCTCCTTGCCTTGCGGCGTGCGGGTACGGACCGGCTGTCTCGCAAATGTTGCCTGGTAGAGCGAGGTTATCCGATGCTGTCCGTCCAGGAGCAGCTCCTCCGGCTGAGTGTCACGCGCTGGAATGCCTGCCAGAAGCCGCGGTTTGAATGTGACCTCGCCGCCGGTTTCCAAGGTCAAGAGGGCGCCGACCGGAAATCCCTTGGCGACCGACGCGATGAGGCTG
Organism: Rhodospirillales bacterium; assembly: GCA_038250645.1. Classification (GTDB taxonomy): domain Bacteria; phylum Pseudomonadota; class Alphaproteobacteria; order Rhodospirillales; family Defluviicoccaceae; genus JAEULH01. The sequence goes on along the minus strand of JBBSCD010000014.1, from coordinate 6,009 downwards.
CGGACATCCTCGTCACCCCAAACATAATCGCGCTGGAAATCGGGTAGCTGCAGTCGCCCTTCATCTGCTTGGCGAAGAAGGTCTTTAAGATCTTCCTTCGTGGAGTCGAACATCGGACCTCTATGACGTAAATGTTTCCGATCAGATCGCTCCCCGGTTCTACCCCACGGGCCCCGATTGCGCTACCAATCTCACCCTTTTTTGGGGTAGATACAGCCACGTTAGGACACACGCGGCCCGACGGAGAAATTTTCCGAGCTGGACAATGATGCGCGAGCTGAGAGCTTCCGTACCGGGAACATGGGCGACAAACTCCGCATTCGGCGGCGGAAGTTTTCGATGCCGCGCAAAGAGAGCGCCGTGATGACAGAACGTGTCCGCCCACGCGCAAAGCGTCGCCCGCGTCCGCGAATGGCTTCCATCTGCGGCCTCCTGGTGTGCATGCTCGCGGTGGTTTGCGGTGCCGACTGCAGCGGCGGGACCGCAGAGGTCGTCGGCGGCACCGGGACGGCCCAGCCGCTCCCGCCCGAGGTCATCCCCTTCGCGCAGCCGCCGCTGGCGACGATGCAGGCCTCCGACAAGCTTGTCGTCGCCCATTGGCACCAGTTCCCGATCTCCCGCAACAAGGGCAGCGCCGAAAGGGACAGCTACGCGCGCATGCTGGCCGGCGACGACGACGGCATGGGCATTCGCCTCCGGCCGCTGGGGCGACCCGCCCGGTCCGGGCGCGACTGGGAGACGGCCGACGCGCTCGTCGACATCCGCTGGGCCCAAGCCATCGGCGTCGATGCCTTTCTTATCAACCTCGCGACCGACATGAAGAATTGGTGGGCCTGGCCGGAATACATACGCTACCTGCAGGCGGCGCGGCGGCTTGGCACCGGCTTCAGGATCGCGCCCAACATCGATTGCGTCGACCCCGAAAGCGGGAGGGGTATGGCCGAAACGATCGTCGCGAGGCTCAAGGACGCCGGCGAGCTGGCGAGCCCGAGCCAGTTGCGCATCAAGGGCAAGTTCGTCGTCGGCGCGTTCTATGCCAACAACTGCGGCGTCCCCTACTGGACCGAGTTCAAGGGCGCGATGAAGTCGGCCGGGCTCGATCCCCTTCTCGTCTGCGTCATGCTCGGCGGCGCGTATCGCCCCGAGTTCGATGGCGTCTGCGATGCCTGGAGCGACTGGGGGCGGAAGGACCCATGGTCGGCGTCCGGCAGCGCCTACGCCAGCCGCTATGGCGGCGTCAAGGACGAGCCGATCATGGCCGCGATCAGTCCCGGCGACATCCGCTACAGGCAGGACGAAACCATCGCCTACGAGCAGAAGGGCAGCCAGACGCTGCGGATCAACTGGGAGGAAGCGATCAAGACCGGCGCGGACTGGGCGCAGCTCGTGACCTGGAACGACATCGTCGAGCACTCGGCGTTCTTTCCGAACACCGCCCAGCAGTTCGCGGTGTACGACCTGACGGCGTACTACATTGCCTGGTTCAAGACCGGGAAGCCGCCGCGGATCACCAGGGACGCGGTCTACTACTTCCATCGCATCGCCCGGGTGCCCCCGGCTCCGCGGCTGCGCTCCGGCTCGTGGGCCAACGAGGTCGAGGCGGTGGCATTCCTGACGGCGCCGGCAACCGTCGAGATCGTCACCGACGCGGGGACCACCCGGAGCGATTTCCCCGCCGGCATGCATGTGCTGAGCGCGCCGCTGCCGGCCGCCGGCAAACCCCGGTTCCGCATCGTCCGCAACGGCGCCGCCGTCGCCGAGGTGACCAGCGCCTTCGCCGTCGGGCCGATGCCCGCGCGCAACGACGTCGTCTACCGTGCGGGCGGCTCGCTACGCGCCAAGGCGGCGGCTATGGGTAGTGCCGAAAGCGTTTGCCGCAACGGCGAGCCCGACCTCTGCCTGATGCACCCAACAGAGCCGGTCTGGCTGGCGCAATAGGCTCACAAAGGCGTTCACTGCTGCTCTCGGGACAATGGTGGAGCGACCAGCCGGGTGCCGTTACCCCGCTGATACCCTTACTTTCATCGTACTTCCGCTAAGTCCTTAAGAAATGGTGCGCCCGGCCGGATTTGAACCGGCGACCCCAGGATTAGGAATCCTGTGCTCTATCCTGCTGAGCTACGGGCGCATCAATGACTTACGGCGATAGCAGACTTATCTTTGCACCGATTTGGCACTAAACCCGTTCTGACCGAATGCCCAATCTCGCAAAGCCAAAGCCCGCTTGCGCGCGTTATAGTCGCTGCTGAACCGTTGTCCAAGGCCCAACCGATGCGGAGCGGTGCCAATGAGAAACGTTCTGCGGCAGCCGCTCGCCGGTGCCAAATCGGTGCAAAGTTGGTGGGGATAACGACCACAGCCCCTGCCCGTCAGCGTGGTAGCATGCAGGTACCTATGGAGGAAACCACCACAAACCAGGTTCGAACGGGTTTTGTCGACGGAAATCTCGCCAGTTCGAACCGGTTCCCGGACCTGCTCACCGTCGGCCAAGCCAGCCAATATCTTCATGCCAAGGGGCTGGATCGCACCACAAAGACCATCCGGAAGTGGTGCCGCTTGGAGCACATCGAGACGAAGAGCAACACGATCCCAGGCGGGCCGAAGTGGCTCATCGTTCGCTCGACGCTCGATGCGAAGATCGAAGAAGAGAAAGTCATCGAAGCCGCACTCAAGCAAAAAACCGGTTCATACCAGTTCGAACCAGTTCGCGTGGAAACCAGTTCGAACCAGTCCGAACCGGGTTACAATCACGAGCTCGTGAAGACACTCGCCCAGCAGATCATCGAGAAGGACAAGCAGCTTGAGAATGCCCACAGCAGGGAGATTGAATTAACGAAGATTATCGCCAGCCAGAATGAAAAGCATCACGAGCTCGCGCGCGACATGGCGCAGCTCGGCATCACCATCGGCAACGCATTGCGACTGAACTCGGGTGACGGTGGTTCGAACCGGTCTGGCCAGGATCAGCGAGAAGAGGTGCGAGCAAAAGTCGCCGAGAACGAGGCGCCGACGATCAGGACACAGCCGCCGGCGATCCCCACTCCTTCGGCGGCGACGTCGCAAACTTCTTCGAACCACGCCGAACCGGGGGTACGGCAGTATGAGGAACCCAGGTACGATGATCGCGCTACAGCTCGCACCAATCATCCGACTTGGAACACTTCACCCGATCGAGAAGAGACGACAGAGGCGGCAGCCTTCGACGAGGCCGAGGAGACCTGGGAGCCGCCGGTTCCCCCATCGGACGATCGGCAACAACCGATGAACCACCATGACCCTTCCGAGGTCGAGTACCCACCCCGGTACGGTAACTTCCAACGCGACAGACAAGGGGATAACGCAACTCCGCATTCCCATCAACGCGGTGTACAATAGTCCCTATGGAACGGGCCTTCAACCAAGGGGGGCACATCGCCGATCTGTTGTCGAAGAAGCAGTTCCGCCTACAGCCCCGCTTCACCATCATCCACCACCCGATTCGAGAGAAGTTCGGGCTGTCATTGTCGACCTACGCGGTGATCGACAGCATCCATCAGCTTTCCCACCGGCCTGACTACCCATGGTGTACGACACCAAAGGACAAGCTCGCCGACTTCCTCTCCTTCAGCCGGCGTACCGTCTTCAACGCGATCAGCGAGGGCATCGAGAAGGGCCTCCTCGAGAAGAACGACCGCGGCGACCTCCGCTCGACGAGCCAATGGATCGAGAACGTCGTGCTCTACAACTCAAAATCCGAGTAGAGAACTGACAGTGCAAATTTTGCACTCATGGTGCAGTGACCCCGGATTGCTGTGGATAACTCAAAAACCATGGTGCAAGTTTTACACTACAGAAGTGCATAATTTGCACCTGAAAAGTGCACTTTTTGCACTACACTATAAATATAGATATCTACATCATAAATACATTACGAAACGCTTTTCAAAAAAGCCTCACGACAACTAAGCATGGGATTTGAAAACCACGACCTCGTGGCAACATTGGAAGCGCTATGACAGACCAAAAAAACCAATCCAATCGCCGCGACACCTGGGATGCGCTCTTCAAGGTGCTTGAGGGTGTTCGCTACCGCGGCCCCGAACCTCGGCCGTCCGTAGAGGAGGAAGAGCACATGGTTGATGAGATGGTGCGGCGGAAGCGTGAGGCCCGGCGCGAGGCGGCTGACGGGCTCCGTCAGATTGTCGCTCGACCGAAGTGGCGGGGCCCTGGGCCGGAGCCAAGTGAGGACGAGACCATAGAGATGGTCGTCGACGGGCTCAAACGGATGCGGCGAGAAGGCAGGGAAGGCCCCTAGGTTGCGCTCCCCACGACTGTACAACTTGCATTTTCAGGGTATGATACGGGTATCATGGCACACGAGGCATCCATAGAAACCCAGTCCTGCACGTACACCGTCCTCCTGAATCCTGACGAGGACGGGGGCTTTGTTGTGACGTGCCCGGCTCTTCCAGGGCTCGTGAGCCACGGGGACTCTCTCGAAGAGGCACGCGAACACGCAGCTGAGGCGATCGAGCTCTACCTTGAGTGCCTTGCGGCCGAAGGAAGCCCCGTTCCGGTCGGGGAAGAGCAGCCGACCGCGACGCGTCGCGAGCCGATCACGGTTAAGTTTCCCCATGTCGTATGACCGCTCTTCCGGTGGTAAAGCCGGAATCGGTAATCCGCGCGCTTGAGCGTGCGGGTTTCGTTGTTGAGCGGGTGAAGGGCAGCCACCACGCGCTCAAGCACCCCGACAAGCCACGGCTCCACGTCACCGTGGCCTTTCATAAGCGGGAGATGCCTCGCGGCACGCTCCGCGCCATCATCAAGCAGGCCGGTCTCACGACCGAGGAGTTCCTGGAACTCCTCTAGCCGAGTGGCAACCACCATGACCGCATACCCATTTCATATCGAAGTCGAGCCCGATGAAGACGCTTGGCATGCCTACTGCCCGGCGCTGGTCGAATACGGCGGCGCAACCCGAGAAGAAGCCCTACAGAACATTCAGCAGGTGATCGAGATGGTCGTCACCGATCTCCGCCGGCAGTCGAACGGCAAAACAGTGCCGTTTCCGAGCCAAGGCGTCCGTAAAGGACATGGGTGTTTGGCTGCCTGCCGTAACGAACGCCGACATCCACCGATAACGGCACAAAACGTCGCGATCCGCGCCAACCGGCGCAAATTATGGGTGGGCATACATGGTATGCCCACCCTGGAACGTGCTCATTCGCCGAAATACGGCGCAACTGCAACCCAACAACCTCCCGCCAACCGTCGCGCTAGCGCCCGACCCCACCCCAATTCCAATCTCTAGCCGCGCTTGGCTTCGGGCTTCGTCTGTCAAAAAGACATCCTCGCCAAATGCGGTGGGGTCGGGCGCTACCGCTTGCTCGGTTTTGCGAAGCCAATCGCGTCCGCACTGCGGTGCTCTTGGGCAAAACCGGCACCGACGGTTGGCGGGGAAAGGGCTCCAACCTACGGCCTCACGGGCTCAACGAGCTTGCGGAGCACCACGGATGTGGAACGGGCGAGAGATGAACACGACACGCAACCCAACGCGTGTCAACCCCGCCTCCTTAGCTGTCTGTGCTACACTGAGTACATCATGGCACAACGTGATACACAATCTACGACGATCAACGTGCGCATCCCCAAGCACCTCAAGAACGGGCTCGAGGCGCTCGCGCGCAGTACGAGCCGCTCGAAGTCCTTTCTCGCGGTCGAGGCGCTCGACCATTACCTCCAGGCCAACGCCTGGCAGGTGGAGAAGATCGAGGAGGCGGTCGCCACGCTTGATGCCGGCGCTCCCACCATTGCGCACGAAAGCGTCGAGGCATGGGTGCGGTCGTGGAACACGGACAGGGAGCGACCGAAACCAACCGCATAGCCTATTGATCAGCGACAACCACCCTGTCCGGCGCCGACAGCCAAGTTGGCCGCCGTCTCCAGCCGGAGGGCGGGCGTAGCCCGGCCGTAGGGCGGAGACGGCGGTGCGCTCGTCTTCCCTGGGGGATGGGGCGTGGGTGCTGGCCG
>JBBSCD010000013.1:0-38258 GCA_038250645.1 Rhodospirillales bacterium | reverse complement strand
GGTGGTCGTCCCGGGCAAGGGCCGGATGACCATTACCGGCAAGCTGGGCGACGTGATGCAGGAGTCGATCCAGGCGGCGAAGTCGTTCGTGCAGTCGCGGGCCATCCGCTTCGGCATTGCGCCCACGGTCTTCTCGACCAAGGACATCCACGTCCACGTGCCCGAGGGCGCGACACCCAAGGACGGACCGTCCGCCGGCGTCGGCATGGTGACTTCGATCGTCTCCGTGCTGACGGGGATCCCCGTGCGCAAGGACGTGGCGATGACCGGCGAGATCACGCTTCGGGGCCGGATTTTGCCGATCGGCGGGCTGAAGGAAAAGCTGCTTGCCGCGCATCGTGGCGGGCTGTCCACCGTCCTGGTTCCGAAGGACAACGAGCGGGAGCTGTCCGAGATCCCCGACAACGTCAAGCGTGGGCTCGAGATCGTTCCCGTCGCCACCGTCGATGAGGTGCTGAAGCGCGCGCTTATCGCCGAGCTCACACCCATCGAATGGGATGAGGACGAAGCCCTGAAGCGGGCTCCGGTTGCCGCGCAGGCAGACGAAGATGACGTCGGCGGCCTGGTGACGCATTAGAGCATGCCTCTCGCCCGGACGGGCGCAGATGAGATGCTCGATTGTCTTGTAAGCGATCAACTTTCTGCTTTCGGATGATCCCATCCGAAAGCAGGTTGGGCTCCCCCGTGCTGCGATGAACCTGCGTGGCCGCTGCGACGCGGCGGCCATCGCGTTTCGGGCGATCCCCATGTCGTGGTAATGTCGCGATAGGGAGTGGCGACCCGCTCGGGCACGTGACCGTCAGACGTTATTGCGAACCGCGCGTTTGTTGCGAAACCCCAGATTTTGTAGTACGCCTTTCGTGGGTCGCGTTGAACGCGGCCGCTATTGGCATCTCTTGACACAAGAGGGGGGTTCTGGGTTGAACAGAAACGATCTGGTCGCAACTGTCGCCGACGAAACCGGCTTATCTAAGAAGGACGCGGCAACCGCCGTGGACGGTGTTTTCGAAGCTATCACCAACGCGCTGAAGGGTGGGGACGAGGTGCGTCTGGTCGGCTTCGGCACGTTCTCGGTGTCCGACCGCGCGGCTTCGGAGGGGCGCAATCCGCGCACCGGAGAGGCCATTCAGATTGCCGCCTCGCGCGTTCCGAAATTCAAGGCCGGCAAAGGTCTGAAGGACGCACTGAACTAGCGCATCCTTTTGCCCATCGCTGGCGCCGACAAGATGCCGGCAGTTCGAGATCGACCTGTTTTTGCCGTTATGCGATTTCGTCCAGGGACGCTTTGATCCAGGCGCGCAGTGAAGAGCGTAACAGGCATGTTAATCACGCGGGAGCCGTCGGTGGCTGCCGCCAGCTGACTCTCTTGATTTTCCGGGGTGAAAGCGCATTGGTCTGGACGCCAATCGCTTTCGCCTTGTATTCCATTCTTCCCGCGGCGGGCGGTTAGCTCAGTCGGTAGAGCGCCACGCTTACACCGTGGATGTCGGCGGTTCGAGCCCGTCACCGCCCACCAGCGCCGCGACCGCAGGCAGCTCCGGCCCGCAACCTTCGTAATGTCCGGCAGAATCTTTTGTTAATGTCGGGAAACCGAGACGGCTCTAGGTTGCGCGTCGCCATCCTCCCTTCTTCCTGATGCGGGGCAACGAATAAATGGCCAAGAACAGTCTGAGAGTTTGGCCGGGGGATCAATACCCCCTCGGCGCAACCTGGGACGGGAAAGGCGTCAATTTTGCCTTGTTTTCGCAGAATGCCACGCGCGTTGAGCTTTGCCTGTTCGACGAGCAGGGCAGGCGCGAGATCGAGCGCGTGGCGCTGCCGGAGTACACGAACGAGATCTGGCATGGATACCTGCCGGACATCCGGCCGGCGCAGCTCTACGGCTACCGGGTCTACGGACCTTACGAGCCGACGGCGGGACATCGGTTCAACCCGAACAAGCTGCTGATCGACCCCTACGCCAAGTCGCTCGTCGGCAAGCTCAAGTGGCATGACGCCAACTTCGGCTACCGGATCGGCGACAAGAACGCCGACCTCAGCTTCGACAAACGCGACAACGCCCGGTACATGCCGAAGTGTCAGGTCGTCGATACCGCCTTCACCTGGGGCGACGATCGGCCGCCGCGCATCGATTGGCACGAGAGCATCGTCTACGAGATGCATGTCAAGGGCTTCACGGTCCGGATGCCGGATGTTCCCGAAGCGCTTCGCGGCAGCTTCGAGGGCCTGTCGGCGAAGGCGGCGGTCGATTATCTCAGCGCGCTCGGCGTCACCGCGGTCGAGCTTCTGCCGGTGCAGACGTTTCTCGACGACCGTCACCTGGTCGAGAAAGGCCTCACCAACTACTGGGGCTACAACACGCTCGCCTTTTTTGCGCCGGACCCCCGCTTCCTCGCCTCCCAGGCCCTTGGGGAATTCAAGACCTTCGTCCAGGTCATGCATACGGCCGGCATCGAGGTCATCCTCGACGTGGTCTACAACCACACCGCCGAGGGCAGCGAGATGGGCCCGACCCTGTCGTTCCGCGGCGTCGACAACGCTTCCTACTACCACCTCGTGCCCGGCAACGAGCGCTACTACATGGATTTCACGGGTTGCGGCAACGTCTTCGACCTGCGCCATCCGCGTGTCCTGCAGCTGGTCATGGACTCGCTGCGCTACTGGGTCGAGGAGATGCACGTCGACGGCTTCCGCTTCGATCTGGCCACGACACTGGCGCGTGAAGAGCATGGCGCCTTCGACAATCACTGCGGCTTCCTCGACGCGGTCCGGCAAGACCCGGTGCTGTCGCGGGTCAAACTCATCGCGGAGCCATGGGATGTCGGCGACGGCGGCTACCGGCTGGGCGGCTTTCCCGCCGGCTGGGGCGAGTGGAACGATCGCTACCGCGACACGGTCCGCCGGTTCTGGAAGGGCGACGCAGGGGTATTGCCGGACTTCGCCACCCGTATCACCGGCTCAAGCGACATCTTCGACACCCACGGCCGGCGGCCCTGGGCTTCGCTCAACTTCATCACCGCCCACGACGGCTTCACCCTCGCCGATGCGGTCGCCTACAACGACAAGCACAACGAAGCCAATCTCGAAGACAACCGCGACGGGACGAGCAACAACAACAGCTGGAACTGCGGTGCCGAGGGCGATACCGCCGATGCCAAAATCAACGCGCTGAGACTGCGCCAGCGCCGCAACATGCTGGCGACGCTCCTGGTGTCGCAGGGCATGCCGATGATCGTCGCCGGCGACGAGTTCGGCCGGACCCAGGGCGGCAGCAACAATGCCTACTGCCAGGACGGCGAGATCAGCTGGCTGGATTGGGACTTGGCCGCCGAGAACGAGTCGTTCACCAATTTCGCCCGCAGGCTCATCCAGCTTCGCCGCGAGCATATCGTTTTCCACCGCAACCGCTTTTTCTACCGGCGGTTCATCCCCGGTACCGATATCCAGGACGTTCAGTGGCTGAATCCGGACGGCTCGGAGATGTCCGACGGCGACTGGGACGGCGGCGACCGGCACTGGCTCAGCTTTCTGATCCGCGGCGAGGCCGGGGAGTACCACTTGACGGCGGCGGGCGAACAGCAGGGCGATGACAGCTTTCTGGTCATCCTGAACGCCCATCATCAGGAGCTGGAGTGGACGGTGCCGGAGCTGGACGTCGGCAAGAGATGGCAGGTGCTGATCGACACCAGCAGCGAGGCCGGTTTCCCAGAGGAGGTCTACGTTGCCGACGGCGACATCTATCCGGTCAGGTCGCGCTCCTTCGTCCTGATGCTCCGCAGTAATTCAAGCGAAACTGAAAGGGCCTGACATGACGCGGTTCAGTCACCGGATGCCGTTCGGCGCGGAAGTCGGACCCGCGGGCACGTGCTTCCGCCTGTGGGCGCCGGATGCGCAATCCGTGGGGCTATGTCTGGGCGAGGGCAGAGCTGAACGGGTGCTGCCGCTGGACAAGGATCCCGCGGGCTGGTGTGAAACCACGGTGCCCAATGCCGCGGCGGGAACGCGCTATCGTTACCAGATCGACGGGGATCTGAAGGTGCCCGACCCGGCCTCGCGCTATCAGCCGGATGACGTTCATGGCCCGAGCGCCGTCATTGATCCCGCCGCCTACGCCTGGAAGAACCCGGGGTGGCGGGGGCGATCGTGGGAGGACGCCGTCTTCTACGAGCTGCACGTCGGTACCTTCTCGCCCGAGGGCACGTTTCGCGGCGTCGCCGATCGGCTTGCCTACCTCAAGGATCTGGGCATCACCGCGGTCGAGCTAATGCCTGTGGCGGACTTTCCGGGCACGCGCGACTGGGGCTACGACGGCGTCGCCCTGTACGCGCCGGACGGCGTCTACGGTCAGCCGGACGATCTCAAGGCGCTGGTCGATGCCGCCCACGGGCTCGATCTGATGGTTTTCCTCGACGTGGTCTACAACCACTTCGGGCCGGAGGGAAACTACCTCCACGCCTTCTCCAAGCGCTTCTTCAATCCCGATCGGCACACGCCGTGGGGCGCGGCGATCAACTTCGACGCCGCCGACAGCCGCGTCGTGCGCGACTTCTTCATTCACAACACGTTGTACTGGCTGGAGGAGTACCGCTTCGACGGCCTTCGCTTCGACGCCGTGCACGCCATCGAGGACACCTCAACTCCGGACTTTCTGACCGAGCTCGCCGAGACCGTGCACAAGCGGATCCCGGAGGGCAGGCACGTGCATCTGGTGCTCGAGAACGACAAGAACGAGTCACGCTACCTCGACCGCGATACCGCGCTGCGGCCGCGTCACTACGTTGCCCAGTGGAACGACGACATCCACCACGCCTACCACGTCCTGGTGACGGGCGAGAGCGGCGGCTACTACAAGGACTACGCCGATCGCGCGGGGGCGCACCTCGCCCGCTGCCTGACCGAGGGCTTTGCCTACCAGGGCGATCCATCGCCCTTTCGCGAGGGCGAAATCCGCGGCGAGCCCAGTGCAGCGCTACCGGCGACGGCCTTTGTCTCTTTCATCCAGAACCACGACCAGGTGGGCAACCGCGCCTTCGGCGAGCGGATCAACCAGCTCGCATCCCCGGAAGCGCTGCGCGCGGCGACCGTGATCCTGTGTCTGGCGCCGGCGCCGCCGATGCTGTTCATGGGCCAGGAGTGGGCTTCGGCGCGGCCTTTCCTGTTCTTCTGCAATCTCGGGCCCGATCTTGAGGAACCCGTGCGCGAAGGCCGGCGGCGGGAGTTCGCGTCATTCCCCGAGTTCAGCAACCCGGAAGCGCGGGCCAGGATCCCCGATCCCAACGCGCCGGAGACCTTCGAGGCCAGCAAGCTCGACTGGGCGGCGCGCGAGGCCGGCGAACACGCCGAGATGCTCGCGCTGCATCGAAAGCTACTGGGCCTGCGGCAGACCGAGCTGGCCGTACGCCTGCGGAAGACGCCTGGCGGCGGCACGGTCGCCTGGCGCGAGGGCGCCGCGATGATGCTGGTCTGGCCTCTCGGCGACGGGTCGACGCTGACACTGGTTGCGAACATGGCCGATCGCGCGGCCGAGGCGCCCGCGATCGAGGTCAGCGGCAGGCTTCTGTATGCCACCGCCGACTTCGACGCTGGATCGCCGATGACGCATCTGCCGGCTTGGGCGGCCGCGTATTGCCTGGACCCGGCCTGAAGGGAGCGCAGCGCGTGAGCGACGCCAACCTATACCTGCCGCGGGCGACCTACCGGCTGCAGTTCAACAGCACCTTCACATTCGACGATGCGCGCGCGCTGATCCCCTATCTCGCCGATCTCGGCATCAGCCACCTCTATGCCTCGCCGTACCTGAAGGCGCGGGAGGGCAGCACGCACGGTTACGACATCGTCGATCACAACAGATTCAATCCCGAGATCGGAACCGAGGACAGCTTCCGCGCCATGAGCGACGAGCTTGGCGCCCACGGGCTCGGCCAGATCCTCGATTTCGTGCCGAACCACATGGGCATCGGCCGGGCCGACAATGCCTGGTGGCTGGATGTCCTCGAGTGGGGCGAGGAATCGCCCTATGCCGAGTACTTCGATATCGACTGGAGCCCGGCGAAGCTGGAGCTGCGCGGCAAGGTTCTGCTTCCGGTCCTCGGCAATCACTACGGCGATAGCCTGGAAGGCGGGGAGCTCAAGCTTGCCTTCAACGCCGACGACGGCAGCTTCAGCGTCTGGTACTACGAGCACCGATTTCCGGTTACGCCCGGTCAGTACACCCGGATCCTTCGGCCAGTTGCCGAAGCGCTCAATCGGGACGAACGGCTCAGCGACGATGAGGCCGAAGCCCTTGAGGTGGTGGTTTCGGGTTTCCGCGACCTGACCCGGCGCTTCCGCTCGCCGCGCGATCGCGCGACACGGCGTCGGCAGGCGGCCGGATTGCGCCGCCGCCTCGTCGAGGCGGCTCGGGACCCGGTTCTGGCCAAGGCAATCGACGCCGAGGTCGCCCGGCTCAACGGCACCCCCGGCAAGCATGCGAGCTTTGAGCCGCTGCACCGGCTGCTCGAGGCGCAGCCCTACCGGCTGGCCTTCTGGCGCGTTGCCGCCGAGGAGATCAACTATCGCCGGTTCTTCCAGATCAACGATCTGGCCGGAATCCGGATCGAGGTGCCGGCGGTCTTCGACCAGATCCATGAACTAACCCTTCGGCTTATCGACAAGGGTCATATCCACGGCCTGCGGATCGACCACATCGACGGCCTGTTCGATCCACGAAGCTACCTGGAGCGGCTGCAGGAGGTCGGCGCGGCGGCTATGCGCCAAGCCTTGAGGCAGCAGAGCCCGGAGGATGCCGGCGAGGACGGATCGCCGTTCTACATCGTCGTCGAAAAGATTCTCGCGCCGCACGAGCGCCTGCGCGAGGAGTGGCCGATCGCGGGCACCACCGGCTACGAGTTCCTCAACCGGGTCAACGGCGTGTTCGTCGACCCCGAAGCCGAGACGATCCTCGAGCGTGCCTACGAACGGTTTATCGGCGAACGGGTGTCCTTCGAGGAAATCACCTACCAGAGCAAGAAGCAGGTGATGGACCTCGAGCTCGCCAGCGAGCTGAGGGTTCTCGCAAACGAGTACAACCGCTTGACCGAATCGAGCTGGCAGACCCGAGATTATACCCTGGTGGGGCTGCGTCAGGCGTTGCGCGAAGTGGTCGCCAGCTTCCCCGTGTACCGGACCTATGTCGACAGTTCCGGCGCATCGCAGGAGGACTACCGCGACATCGAGTGGGCGATCGCTCACGCGCGCAAGCGCAGCTATCGCCCCGACAAGAGCGTCTTTGACTTCATCTTCGAGCTCCTGACCGCCGAGATCGCGGAGCAGCAGAACAACGGTCTGAACCCCGCCGAGGTGCGTCGGCTGGCCATGAAGTTCCAGCAGTACACCGGGCCGGTCATGGCCAAGGGTGTCGAGGATACCGCTTTCTACCGCTACAACCGGCTCGTCTCGTTGAATGAGGTCGGCGGCGAGCCGGCCCGTTTCGGAACGACTCTGTCGGCTTTTCATCACCTCAACCAGGACGCGGCGCGCCGTTGGCCGCACCGGATGGTCTGTTCGGCGACCCACGACACCAAGCGCGGCGAGGACGTTCGCGCGCGCATCAACGTGATTTCCGAGCTGCCCGACGAATGGTCGGCGCGGGCACGGCGATGGGCGACGCTGAACCGCCGGCGCAAGACCGAGTACAACGACGCACAGGCGCCCGACGAAAACGATGAATATCTCTTCTACCAGACGCTGGTGGGGGCGTGGCCCATCGAGTTCGCCGGCGACGACGAGATCGATCCGGATCTGGCCGACGTCTTCCGCGACCGGATGCTGGGCTACATGACCAAAGCGGTCCGCGAAGCCAAGCGCCGGTCGAGCTGGATCGCGCCCGACGAAACCTACGAGGCCAGCCTCAACGAGTTCGTCACCCGCGTGCTCGATACGCGCAAGGCCAACCCCTTCGTCGCCGACTTTCGCGGCTTTCAGGAGCGGATCGCGCCGGTCGGCATGGTCTACGGTCTGGCGCAGACGACGATCAAGCTGACGGCGCCCGGCGTTCCGGACATCTATCAGGGTTGCGAGCTGTGGGACTTCAGTCTGGTCGACCCTGACAACCGCCGCCCGGTCGACTTCGAGGTCAGGGCAGCAGGCCTGCGCGATCTTCGCGCCGGGCTCTCCGAGAACGGCGCGCTGGCGACAGCCCGGCGCCTGCTCCAGCACTGGCAGGATGGCGTCGTCAAGCTGTACCTCACCTGGCGGCTCCTCGGCTTGCGCAACCGCCATCCGGCGCTGTTCCTCGACGGCACGTACGCTCCGGCCGATGCCCTCGGGCCTCGGGGCGATCACCTTTGCGCTTTCGTGCGCACCTGCGGGGCGCAGGCCATGCTGGTCGTGGTTCCGAGGCTTGTCGCGAAAATCATGGACCGGCTCAACGGTCCGCCGCTGGGTCACCCGGCTTGGGGCGATACGGCTGTCGCGCTTCCCGAAGAGGCGCCGGCCGAGGGCGTCTGGGTCAACGTCCTAACCGACGAAGAACACGTCGTCGCGGCGGGCGCCGACGGCCGGCCCTGCTTCGCCGCCGGGGCGCTGCTGCGGAATTTTCCGATCGCCGTACTTCTCTCGCCGGAGAAGGATGCGGCCTAGTTGCCGCCGCCGCGATATGTGCGGGCCATGCGCTTATCCGTTAGCGCGGCGGGTCCTGTCTTGACACCCGCCGGGCCGGGGGTTACATCGAGCGCGCCCTTGCGGGTGGCGTTTTCCGCCATGGGGGTGTAGCTCAGTCCGGTTAGAGCGCTGGCCTGTCACGCCAGAGGTCGCGGGTTCGAGTCCCGTCACTCCCGCCAAAGCCCGGGCCCCGCGCGCTGGATGACAGGGCGGATGAGCCGGCGCCAGCGTCCGCCTTTCCCGGTGTCCCCTCCGGGTCGCCGTCGCGTGCTCGAACCGCCGGCCGCCGGTCGGCAGAAATGGTGTCGCCGTGGAAGCCTTCCTGTCCGACTACGTGCCGATCCTCATTTTCCTGGCAATAGCCATTGCAATTGCGGTAATGGCCATCGTCGCCTCTTATATCATTGCGCCGCAAAATCCCGATGCGGACAAGCTTTCGGCCTATGAGTGCGGCTTCGATGCTTTCGAAGACGCAAGACGGCAGTTCGATGTCCGTTTTTATTTGGTCGCTATTCTCTTCATCATATTTGATCTGGAAGTCGCTTTCCTCTTCCCTTGGGCGATAACCCTTGGCGAGATCGGCATGTTCGGGTTTTGGTCCATGATGGTTTTTCTGGCAATCCTTACCATCGGATTTATATACGAGTGGAGAAAAGGAGCGCTGGAATGGGAATAATTCAGACCTCGGAGCTGCCTCCCGCCGGCCGTGAGGCCGAGCTTCTCCGGGACCACGACAAGCTGTGGAGCCGGGTCTCCGGCGAGCTTGACGATAAGGGCTTTCTCCTGACCCAGTTCGACAAGCTGGTCAGCTGGGCGCGGTCCGGCTCGATGTGGCCAATGACGTTCGGTCTGGCGTGCTGCGCCGTCGAGATGATGCACGCCTACGTCAGCCGCTACGATCTCGACCGGTTCGGGGTCGTGCCGCGGCCGAGCCCGCGTCAGGCCGACGTGATCATCGTCGCCGGAACGCTGACCAACAAGATGGCGCCGGCCTTCAGGCGGGTCTACGACCAGATGGCGGAACCGCGCTACGTCATCTCCATGGGCTCGTGCGCCAACGGGGGCGGCTACTACCATTACTCCTACTCGGTGGTGCGGGGCTGCGACCGGGTGGTGCCGGTCGATATCTACGTGCCGGGGTGCCCACCGACCGCCGAGGCCCTCGTTTATGGGGTCTTGCAGCTGCAGAAGAAGATCAGGCGCACGGGAACGCTGATTCGCTAGGCGAGCGCCGCACCTGCGCCTGACGGGACCGGGCATAATTTTAAGGAGCTTGCGACACGATGGTGGATGTGGCGCTTCGCGATCTCGGGGAGTACGTCGAGGCAGCGCTCCTCGATGCGGTGCAGGATGTGCGGATGGATTACGACGAGCTCTGCCTCGTCGTCGATCGCGACCGGATCGCCCGCGTCCTCAAGTTCCTCCGCGATGACGTCAACTGCCAGTTCAAGCAGCTGATGGATGTCTGCGGCGTTGATTACCCTGAGCGCGAAGAGCGCTTCGAGGTTGTCTACAATCTTCTCAGTCTGAGCCAAAACCGCCGCATCCGGGTCAAGGTGACGGCCTCGCCCGAGACCCCGGTACCGACCGTGACAGAGGTCTTCAGCTCCGCCGACTGGTGGGAGCGCGAAACGTGGGACATGTACGGCATTTTCTTCCGCGACCACCCCGACCTGCGCCGGATCCTGACGGATTACGGTTTCCAGGGGCACCCGCTGCGCAAGGACTTTCCGTTGACCGGGTATGTCGAGGTTCGCTACGACGACGATCAGAAGCGTGTCGTCTACGAGCCGGTGAAACTGCCCCAGGACTTTCGGAGCTTCGATTTCCTCAGCCCGTGGGAGGGCATCCAGGAGCAGCTTCCCGGTGACGAAAAGGCGAAAGAGCAGCCCTGATGCCCGAAACGGAAATCAAGAACTACACGCTGAACTTCGGACCCCAGCATCCGTCCGCTCACGGCGTCCTTCGCCTGGTCCTCGAGATGGACGGGGAGGTCATCGACCGCGCCGATCCTCATATCGGGCTGCTCCACCGCGGGACAGAGAAGCTGATCGAGTACAAGACCTATCTCCAGGCCGTGCCCTACTTCGACCGTCTCGATTATGTTTCGCCGCAAAACCAGGAACATGCCTTCGCGCTCGCGGTCGAGAAGCTGCTCGGCCTCGAAGTTCCCTTGCGCGGGCAGTACCTGCGGGTCCTCTATGCCGAGATCGGCCGCGTGCTGAACCACGTGTTCACGGTCTGTGCGTTCGCCATGGACGTGGGCGCGATGACGCCGATGCTGTGGGGATTCGAGGAGCGCGAGCGGCTGATGGAGTTCTGCGAGCGGGTCTCCGGCGCGCGCATGCACATGAACTATTTCCGCCCCGGCGGCGTGACGCTGGATATGCCGGCGGGACTCGCGGAGGACATCTGGACGTGGTCGGAGTCCTTTCCGAAGTTCATCGACGACATCGAGGAGCTTCTGACCGAGAACCGGATTTTCAAGCAGCGTGCGGTCGACATCGGTGCGCTCACGGCCGAGCAGGCTCTCGACTGGGGCTTTACAGGGCCGAACCTGCGTGCCTGCGGCGTCCCGTGGGATCTGCGCAAGGCGCAGCCGTATGACTGCTACGCCGATCTCGACTTCGACATTCCGGTCGGCAAGCACGGAGACTGCTACGACCGCTATTTGGTGCGCATGTACGAGTTGCGGGAGAGCTGGAAGCTGATCCGGGAATGCCTGAAGAAGATGCCGCCCGGCCCGGTCAAGGTCGACGACCGGAAGGTCACGCCGCCGCCGCGCGCCGAGATGAAGCACTCCATGGAAGCGCTGATCCATCACTTCAAGCTGTACACCGAGGGCTATCACGTGCCCGCCGGCGAGACCTATACGGTGGTCGAAGCGCCGAAGGGCGAGTTCGGCGTCTATCTCGTCGCCGACGGGACGAACCGGCCGTACCGCTGCAAGATCCGCGCGCCGGGTTTCGCCCACCTTCAGGCCATGAACCTGCTCTGCCGCGGCCATATGCTGGCCGACGTCGTCTCCGTTCTCGGCTCGCTCGACATCGTTTTTGGCGAGGTCGACCGATGAGCACCGCGGACGTCGGCACGGCGGCGGCGAACGAGCCGTTCTCGTTCAGCGCGGAGAATATCGATCGGGCGGAAGCCGTCATCGCCAAGTATCCGGACGGCCGTCAGCAGAGCGCCGTGATGGCGCTGCTCGATCTGGCGCAGCGGCAGAACGACGGCTGGCTGTCGCAGCCGGCTCTCGAGTATGTCGCCGGCTTTCTCTCCATGCCGGTGATCCGCGTCGCCGAGGTGGCGACGTTCTACACCATGTACAATCGTGCGCCGATCGGACGCCACCACGTCCAGGTCTGCACCAACCTGTCGTGCTGGCTGCGTGGCTCCGACGAGATCGTCGCGGTCTGCCGCGAGAAACTAGGCATCGGCTTCGGTGAAACGAGCGCGGACGGCGGCTTTACCCTGTCGGAGGTCGAGTGCCTGTGCGCCTGCGTGAACGCGCCGATCGTGCAGATCGATGACGACTTCTACGAGGATCTGACCGTGGAGAGCATGCGCACAATCCTCGACGAGCTCCAGGCCGGGCAGACACCGAAGCCGGGCTCGCAGATCGGGCGGACCAGTTGCGAACCGATCGGCGGCCTGACCACCTTGACGGGCGGCGATGGCCCCCGCGGCGACGTTCGATCCACGGGAGAGTCTTGATGCTGCGCGACCAGGACCGGATCTTCACCAACATCTACGGGTTCGCCGACGGCGGCCTGGATGGCGCGCGGCAGAGGGGCGACTGGGACGACCCCGGCGCGCTGATCGCCCGCGGCCGGACCGTGATCGTCGATGAGGTGCGCAAATCGGGGCTGCGCGGCCGCGGCGGCGCCGGCTTCGTCACCGGGCTGAAATGGTCGTTCATGCCAAAGGAGGTCGGCACCCGGCCGCACTACCTGGTGGTCAATGCCGACGAGGGTGAGCCCGGCACCTGCAAGGACCGCGAGATCCTCCGCCACGAGCCGCACAAGCTGATCGAGGGTTCCCTTATCGCCGGCGTCGCGATGGGCGCCCACGCCTGTTACGTCTATATCCGCGGCGAGTTCTACCGTGAAACCGAGGCGTTGCAGCGGGCCATCGACGAAGCCTACGCCGCCGGGCTGATCGGCAAGGACGCCGCCGGGTCGGGGTGGGACTTCGACATGTACATTCACCGCGGCGCCGGCGCCTACATCTGCGGCGAAGAAACGGCGCTGCTCGAAAGCATCGAGGGCAGGAAGGGCCAGCCGCGACTGAAGCCGCCGTTCCCCGCCAACGTCGGCCTCTGGGGCTGTCCGACGACGGTCAACAATGTCGAGACGATCGCCGTCGTCCCGACCATCCTGCGCCGCGGCGGCGACTGGTTTGCGGGGCTCGGCCGGCCGAAGAACACGGGGACCAAGCTGTTCAACATCTCCGGTCACGTCAACCAGCCGTGCACGGTCGAGGAGGAGATGGGCATCCCGCTGAAGGATCTGATCGAGCGGCACGCCGGCGGTGTGCGCGGCGGCTGGAACAATCTTCTCGCGGTCATCCCCGGCGGCGCGTCGGTGCCGCTGATCCCGAAGTCGGTATGCGAAACCGTGCGGATGGATTTCGATTCGCTTCAGCAGGCGAAGTCGGGTCTGGGCACGGCCGGTCTGATGGTGATGGACAAGTCGACCGACATCGTCAAGGCGATCGCGCGGCTGTCGAAGTTCTACAAGCACGAGAGCTGCGGCCAGTGCACGCCATGCCGCGAGGGGACCGGCTGGATGTGGCGGATGATGGAACGGCTGACGGTGGGGCGGGCCTCGTTCGAGGAGATCGACCTGCTCGAGCAGGTCACGAAGCAGGTCGAAGGCCACACCATCTGCGCTTTCGGCGATGCCGCGGCATGGCCGATCCAGGGCCTTCTCCGTCACTTCCGCCCCGAAGTCGAACGACGGGTGCGCGAATCCCAAAGCGCCGGCGCGCGCGCGGCGGCGTGAGGAGCCGACATGCCAAAACTGACGATTGACGGGACCGAGGTCGAGGTCGAGGCGGGCCTGACCCTGCTGCAGGCCTGCGAGGTCATCGGGGTCGAGATTCCGCGGTTCTGTTACCATGAGCGGCTGTCGATCGCCGGCAACTGCCGAATGTGTCTGGTCGCGATGGAGGGATCGCCCAAGCCGATTGCCTCATGCGCGATGCCGGCGGCGGACGGCATGGTCATCCACACCAACACGCCGGACGTGCACAAGATGCGCGAAGGCGTGATGGAGTTTTTGCTGATCAATCACCCTCTGGACTGCCCGATCTGCGACCAGGGCGGCGAATGCGACCTGCAGGATCAGGCCCTGTTCTACGGTTTCGATCGCGGTCGCTTCATCGAGAACAAGCGCGCCGTACGCGACAAGTACATGGGGCCGCTGATCAAGACGGTCATGACGCGGTGCATCCACTGCACCCGGTGCATCCGGTTCGCAACCGAGGTCGCGGGCGTGCCCGAACTCGGCGCGATCGGACGTGGCGAGAACATGGAGGTGGTGACCTACCTCGATACGGCGCTTGCGTCCGAGCTCTCCGGCAACGTCATCGATCTCTGCCCCGTGGGCGCGCTGACATCGAAGCCCTACGCCTTTGTCGCCCGGCCGTGGGAGCTGAGCAAGACCGAGACCATCGACGTGATGGACGCGGTCGGCAGCAACATCCGCGTGGATGCCCGAGGCGGCGAGGTGCTCAGGGTTCTCCCGCGGCTGAACGAGGAGATCAATGAAGAATGGATCTCGGACAAGACCCGCTTCGCCTGCGACGGTCTGCGCTATCAGCGGCTCGATCGGCCGTATCTGCGCATCGACGGGAAGCTTCGCCCGGTGCGCTGGCAGGAAGCGTTCGACGCTATCGCCGCGCGGATCAAGGGTCTGCCGGGACGGAAGATCGCCGCCGTCGCTGGCGATCTCGTCGACTGCGAGGCCATGGTCGCGCTCAAGGATCTGATGGCGGCACTCGGCTCGCCGCATCTCGACTGCCGTCAGGACGGCGCGGCGCTGCCAGCGGAGCCGCGCGCGGCCTATCTGTTCAACACCACCATTGCCGGCATTGCCTCGGCGGGGGCCTGTCTGCTGATCGGCACAAACCCGCGGCGCGAGGCGCCGATCATCAACGCTCGCATCCGCGAACGCTACCGGGCCGGCGGCTTTCCGATCGGCGTCATCGGCCCGGCCGACGATCTGACCTACGCCTATGACCATCTCGGCGAGGGTCCCGAGGCTCTGGCGAAGATCGCCGAGGGCGCGCATCCGTTCGCGGACGTGTTGCGGGCGACCGAGACGCCGATGGTCGTGGTCGGGCAGGGCGCGCTGGCGCGCAGTGACGGCGGCGCGGTGCTCGCTGCGGTCCGCAAGATTGTCGATACCTGCGGCGTCCTCCGCCCGGACAGCGGCTGGAACGGCTTCAACGTCCTGCACACGGCGGCGGCGCGGGTCGGCGGTCTCGACCTCGGCTTCGTCCCACAGCGCGGGGGAAAGGATCTCGGGGCGATCCTGGCCGGGGCCGAATCCGGCGAGATCGAGGTTCTCTATCTGCTCGGCGCCGACGAGCTGCCGATGGATCGGCTGGGCCAGGCCTTTGTGATCTATCAGGGCCACCACGGCGACGCCGGTGCGCATCGCGCCGATGTAATCCTGCCGGGCGCGGCCTACACCGAAAAGGACGCGACCTACGTCAATACCGAAGGGCGGGTGCAGACAGCGGCGCGGGTGTGCTATCCGCCGGGGGACGCGCGGGAGGATTGGGCCATCCTGCGCGCGCTGTCCGACGCGCTGCAGTGTAGCCTTCCGTTCGAGCGGCTTGCCGACGTTCGTGCCCGCCTGCGCGAGGTTAATACCGTGTTCGCCGAACCGGACGTCATCATCGCCGCGCCGTGGGGCAGCTTCGGCGGGTCGGGATCGCTCGGCAGCGAGCGGTTCCTTTCGCCGGTCAAGAACTTCTACATGACCGACGTCATCAGCAGAGCTTCGGTCACCATGGCCGAATGCGCACAGGCCTTTACCGGCAAGAGCGAAAAGAAGACGGGAACCCATGGCTGAACTTTGGGCCACGCTGATCTGGCCGGTCCTGTGGACCGCCATCAAGATCGTCATCATCGTCGGCCCGCTGATGCTGGCCATCGCCTATCTGACCTTCGTCGAGCGCAAGGTCATCGCCGCCATGCACCTGCGCAAGGGACCGAACGTGGTCGGCCCCTTCGGTCTGCTTCAGCCGATGGCGGACGGGCTCAAGCTGCTGCTCAAGGAGACCGTGGTCCCGAGCCGGGCGAACCGCTCCGTTTTCCTCATCGCGCCGATGATCACCTTCATCCTGGCGCTGGTGGCGTGGTCCGTAATTCCGTTCGGCGAGGGCCTCGTCCTTGCCAACATCAACGTCGGCATCCTTTATCTTTTTGCGATTTCCTCGCTCGGCGTCTACGGCATCGTCATGGCTGGGTGGGCCAGCAACTCGAAGTACGCCTTCCTCGGGGGCCTGCGGTCCGCGGCGCAGATGGTGTCGTACGAAGTGTCGATGGGCTTCGTCATTATCACCGTTCTCCTCTGCGTCGGCTCGCTCAACCTCAGCGATATCGTGCTGGCGCAAAAGGGCTCGTGGGGCCTGCTCAACTGGTACGTCTTCCCGCTGCTGCCGATGGCGGTCATTTTTTTCGTCTCGACCCTGGCGGAGACAAACCGCCATCCGTTCGACCTGCCGGAAGCCGAGGCCGAGCTGGTCTCTGGCTACAACGTCGAATATTCGTCGATGACCTTCGCGCTGTTCTTCCTCGGCGAATACGGCAACATGATCCTGATGTCGGCGATGACGTCGGTGTTGTTTCTGGGGGGCTGGTTGCCGCCGTTCGATGTCGTCCCGCTGAACTGGATCCCCGGGCCGATCTGGTTCGCGCTGAAGATCGCCGCCTGTCTGTTCGTTTTCCTGTGGGTCAGGGCGACCTTGCCGCGCTACCGCTACGATCAGCTCATGCGGCTGGGCTGGAAAGTGTTCCTGCCGATCTCGCTCGTTGCCGTGGTCGTAGTCTCCGGCTTCCTGGTCGCCTCCGGCACGGCTCCGGGCATGAAATGAGCGGGCGTGAAACGAGCGGGCTGGGATAGGACAGAGGGTAGGGTGACATGAGTTTCATGGACCGCGCCGCGCGGACGATCTTCCTTACCGAGCTGATCTCCGGGCTGGGGCTGACATTCCGCTACATGTTCCGGCCGAAGGTGACGTTGAACTACCCCTACGAGAAGGGGCCCATCAGCCCGCGATTTCGCGGTGAGCACGCCCTGCGCCGCTACCCCAATGGTGAGGAGCGATGCATCGCCTGCAAGCTCTGCGAGGCCATCTGCCCGGCCCAGGCCATCACGATCGAGGCCGAGCCACGCGCCGACGGCAGCCGGCGGACGACCCGCTACGACATCGACATGGTCAAGTGCATCTACTGCGGCTATTGCCAAGAAGCCTGCCCGGTGGATGCCATCGTCGAGGGGCCGAACTTCGAATTCTCGACCGAGACCCGCGAGGAACTGCTCTACGACAAGGACAGGCTGCTCGCCAACGGCGACCGCTGGGAAGCCGAGATCGCGGCGAATTTGGCTGCCGAAGCACCCTACCGTTGACTGACGGCGGGCTATCGGACAGAAAGGGGCCAACAGCGGCACCGCGGGATCTGCAACCTCTATCGCCGCTGAGAAAAAGCTCGGAACTCGAATGGTTTTCCAGGCGCTCGCCTTCTATCTGTTTGCGCTCGTGGCCGTCGGCTCTGCCGTCATGGTCATTTCGTCGCGCAACCCGGTCCATGCCGTCCTTTTCCTGATCCTGACGTTCTTCAACGCCGCGGCGCTGTTCATCCTGATGGGCGCCGAGTTTCTCGGCATGATCCTGGTCATCGTCTACGTCGGCGCCGTCGCGGTGATGTTCCTGTTCGTCGTCATGATGCTCGACATCAATTTCGCCGAGCTGCGTCAGGGATTGGTGCGCTATCTGCCGATCGGCGCGGTGGTCGGGCTTGTTCTGCTCGCCGAGCTTCTCATCGTGCTGGGCGGCTGGACATTCGCGCCCGACGCTTTCGCCAGCGTACGCTCGCCGGCGCCCGGACTGGAGCAGGTTACCAACACCCGCGCGCTCGGCCTTTTGATCTACACGCACTATCTGTTCCTGTTCCAGGGCGCGGGCGTCATTCTGCTGATCGCCATGATCGGCGCGATTGTCCTGACGTTGCGGCGGCGCGAGGGCGCGCGCCGGCAGGACATCGCCGTCCAGGTCGCACGGCGGCCGGCCGATACCGTGGAGGTGCGCAAGGTTCCTTCGGGGCGGGGGATCTGATGCTGACGATCGGCCTGCCGCACTACCTGTCCCTCGCCGCGATCCTCTTTGCCATCGGCATTTTTGGCATCTTCCTCAACCGAAAGAACATCATCGTCGTGCTGATGGCGATCGAGCTGATGCTCCTCGCGGTCAACATCAACCTCATCGCCTTCTCCGTGCAGCTGGGCGACCTGGTCGGCCAGATCTTTGCGATGTTCATCCTTACGGTCGCGGCGGCTGAAGCAGCCATCGGCCTGGCCATTCTCGTCGTCTACTTCCGCAATCGCGGCTCGATTGCGATCGAAGACGTGAACCTAATGAAAGGCTGAGCGTCGCCCATGCCCGTCGCCGTTGTCCTTCTGCCGCTGCTTGGCGCGATCGTCGCGGGCGCGCTGGCCTTCATCCGTCCGGGCAGCAAGGCGGCCAAGGCCCGCATCGACGGGCTGGCGCAGGCGATCACGTGCGGCGCACTGCTGCTCTCGATGGTTCTGGCCATCATCGTCTTCAACAGCGTCGCCCTCGGCGGGCACACCCGGTCCATCACCCTGTTCAACTGGATCTCGTCCGGCGAACTGGACATCAGCTGGGGCCTGAAGCTCGACACCCTGTCCGCAGTGATGATGCTCGTCGTCACAGTCGTCTCGGCGATGGTGCACATCTACTCCATCGGCTACATGCACCACGATCCGAGCATCCCGCGGTTCATGGCCTACCTGAACCTGTTCACCTTCTTCATGCTGGTGCTGGTCACCGCCGACAATCTGGTCCAGCTCTTTCTCGGCTGGGAAGGGGTGGGCCTCTCGTCCTATCTCCTCATCGGTTTCTGGTACGACCGGCCCTCGGCCAACGCCGCAGCGATCAAGGCATTCCTCGTCAACCGGGTCGGCGACTTCGGCTTCATGCTCGGCATCCTCGGCGTCTTCGTGCTGTTCGGTACGGTGCAGCTCGATCCGATCCTCGCCGGCGCGGCGACCCACGCCGACACGGTGCTGAACCTGTTTGGCGCCGAGGTGCATGCGCTGAGCGTCATCTGCATCCTGCTGTTCATTGGCGCCATGGGCAAATCGGCGCAGATCGGGCTCCACACCTGGCTGCCCGACGCCATGGAGGGCCCAACGCCGGTCTCGGCGTTGATCCACGCTGCGACCATGGTGACCGCGGGGATCTTCATGGTCGCCCGGCTCTCGCCGTTGTTCGAACAGTCGGAGGTGGCGCTTGCCGTCGTCACGATCATCGGCGGCTCCACCGCCTTCTTCGCGGCGACGATCGGCTGCGTGCAAAACGACATCAAGCGGGTCATCGCCTATTCGACCTGCTCGCAGCTCGGCTACATGTTCTTTGCCTGCGGCGTCTCGGCCTACAGCGCCGGCATCTTCCATTTGATGACCCACGCCTTCTTCAAGGCGTTGCTGTTTCTCGGCGCGGGCTCGGTCATCCACGCCATGTCCGACGAGCAGGACATGCGCAGGATGGGGGGACTGTGGCGGATGATCCCGGTCACTTATGCGCTGATGTGGGTCGGCTCCCTGGCACTCGCGGGCATCTGGCCGTTTGCCGGCTACTATTCCAAGGACATCATCCTCGAAGCCGCCTATGGCGCCGAGACAGGCGTTGGGCACTATGCCTTCTGGCTGGGCGTTGCCGCCGCGTTTATGACCGGGTTCTATTCCTGGCGGCTCCTTCTGATGACCTTCCACGGCAAATCGCGCGCCGACGAGCCGGTTCTGGCACGGGTGCACGAGTCGCCCATGGTCATGCTGGTTCCCCTGTTCGTTCTCGCCGCCGGCGCGCTATGCGCCGGCTTCATCGGCTACGACGCTTTTGTCGGCCACAATTCCGGCGAATTCTGGAACGGCGCGATCACGATCCTGCCCGGGCATTCGGCCCTCGAACAGGCCCATGAGGCGCCGCTGTGGGTGAAGCTGGCGCCGCTGGAGGTCGGTCTCGCCGGCATCGCCACGGCGTACGTGATGTACATCCTGAAACCGGGCCTTCCGGGCCGCGTGGCGGCGACCTTTTCAGGCGTCTATCGGTTCCTGCTCAACAAGTGGTACTTCGACGAGCTGTACAACGCGATCTTCGTCCGCCCGGCTTTCATCATCGGCCGCGGCCTGTGGAAGGGCGGCGACGGCGCGGTCATCGACGGGGTCGGCCCCGACGGGGTCGCGGCGGCGACCATCGGCATCGCTCAGGCCGCGCGCCGTATTCAGAGCGGCTACATCTACCATTACGCCTTCGCCATGCTGATCGGCATTCTCGTGCTGGTCTCATGGTACGTCCTGCGCTCAGTCTGACCGGCCGCAATGAACAATCTGCCGATCCTCTCGCTCGTCACCTTCCTGCCCCTCGTCGGTGCGGCCTTCATCGCGACCATCCGCGGCGAGCCCGACGTTGTCGCCCGCAACGCACGCAACGTCGCGTTGCTGACCGCGGGGACAACGTTCGTTCTCTCGCTCGGCATCTGGTTCAACTTCGACAATGCCCAGCCGGGCTTTCAATTCGTCGAGCATTCGGACTGGATGCCGGACTTCGGGATCGCCTACCACATGGGCGTCGACGGCATCTCCATGCTGTTCGTCCTGTTGACGACCTTGCTGACGCCGCTGTGCATCCTGGCCAGCTGGGAAAGTATTACCGTTCGCGTCAAGGAGTACATGATCGCCTTCCTCGTCATGGAAACGATGATGGTGGGCACCTTCTGCGCGCTGGACCTGATCCTGTTCTACCTGTTTTTTGAAAGCGTGCTCATCCCGATGTTCCTCATCATCGGGATCTGGGGTGGCCCGCGGCGGATCTACTCGGCGTTCAAGTTCTTTCTCTTTACCTTCGCCGGGTCGGTGCTGATGTTCCTCGCCCTGCTGACGATGTATTTCCAGGCGGGCACCACCGACATTCCGACGCTGATGCAGCACGACTTTCCACCGCAGCTGCAGATCTGGCTGTGGCTCGCGGTGCTCGCCGGTTTCGCCGTGAAGCTGCCGATGTGGCCGGTGCATACATGGCTGCCGGACGCCCACGTCGAGGCTCCGACGGCCGGATCGGTCATCCTCGCCGGCGTGCTGCTGAAGTTCGGCGGCTACGGGTTCCTGCGGTTCTCGCTGCCGATGCTGCCGGAAGCGTCGGTCGTGTTCATGCCGCTGATGTTCGGCCTCGGCATCATCGCCATCATCTATACCTCGCTGGTCGCGCTGGCTCAGGAGGACATGAAGAAGCTCATCGCCTATTCCTCGGTCGCGCATATGGGCTACGTCACGATCGGCAGCTTTACCCTGACCGTGCAGGGTATTCAGGGTTCGCTGTTCCAGATGCTGAGCCACGGCATCGTCTCCGCCGCCCTGTTTCTTGTGGTCGGCGTGATCTACGACCGGATCCACTCGCGTGAGATTTCGGTCTATGGCGGTCTCGTCGAGCGCATGCCGGCCTACGCCCTGGTGTTCATGATCTTCATGCTGGCCTCGGTCGGTCTGCCCGGCACCGGCGGGTTCATCGGCGAGTTCCTGGTGATGCTCGGCGCGTTCAGGGTGAATGCCTGGGTCGCCGCGTTCACGGCGACCGGCATGATCCTCGGCGCGGCCTACATGCTGTATCTGTACCGGCGGGTCGTCCTCGGCCAGTTGACCAAGGAACGGCTGAAGGCCGTGCTCGACCTCAAGCCGCGCGAGGCCGTCATCTTTGCGCCGCTGTTGTTCCTGGTCATCTGGATGGGGGTCTATCCCAAGCCGTTTCTCGACGTGATGCAGGCTTCGGTCGATCAGCTGGTGCAACGGGTCGAAATCGCTCGGGCCAATATGGACGAGCCGGCCTACGCCGGGCGATGACGCAGGCTCGCGGGAAGGACTGAACAACAAGATGCCTGCTGCCGAATTTCCCAATCTGTTCCCGGCCCTGCCCGAGATTTTTCTGCTCGTGGCGGCGATGGCGCTCCTCGTCTTCGGGGTCTTCCGCAAGGATGACGAGGCGGGTCCGGCGCGGGTGCGCTGCAGCCGCATCGTCGCCCGACTAAGCATCCTCGCGCTGCTCGGGGCCCTGATCCTCCTCGTCACGATGCACGGCGGCGAGCGGGTGACGACGTTCGGCGGCATGTTCGTCATCGACCGCTTCGCCGTATATTTCAAGGTGCTGATCCTGATCGCCTCGGCGCTCTCGATCCTCATCGCCCAGGACTACCTCGAGGTTCACAGGGTTGCCCGGTTCGAGTTTCCGGTGCTGATCGTGCTGGCGACCGTCGGTATGATGCTGATGGTCTCGGCCAACGACCTCATGGCGCTCTACCTCGGCCTGGAAATGCAGAGCCTCGCGCTCTATGTCGTCGCCTCTTTCCAGCGCGACGATCAGCGTTCGGTCGAGGCGGGCCTGAAGTACTTCGTGCTCAGCGCCCTGGCGTCGGGGATGCTGCTCTATGGCAGCTCCCTCATTTACGGCTTTACCGGGACGACCAATTTCGACGTCATGGCCAGCGCCCTGACGACCGCTCCCGGAGAAGCGGCCTCGCTCGGCTCGCTGATCGGTATAGTCTTCATTCTCGCTGGGCTGGCCTTCAAGATTTCGGCGGTCCCGTTCCACATGTGGACGCCGGACGTCTACGAAGGCGCGCCGACGCCGGTCACCGCATTCTTCGCCGTCGCCCCCAAGCTTGCGGCGATGGCGTTGCTGCTTCGGGTGATGATGGAGCCGTTCGGCGGGCTTGCTCCGCAGTGGCAACAGGTCATCGTCTTTATCTCGGTCGCCTCGATGACGCTCGGGGCCTTCGCCGCCATCGGTCAGACCAACATCAAGCGGCTGATGGCCTACAGCTCCATCGGCCACGTCGGCTATGCCCTGATCGGTCTCGCGATCGGCAACGAAGCCGGTGTCCGGGGCGTCCTGATCTACATGGCAATCTACCTGTTCATGAACATCGGCGCCTTCGCCTGCATCCTCAGCATGCGCCGGCGCGGACAGATGGTCGTCGGCATCAATGACCTGGCCGGCGCGTCGAAGTCAAACCCGATGCTGGCGCTGGCGATTGCCATTTTCATGTTCTCGCTGGCGGGGATTCCGCCACTGGCCGGCTTCTTCGGCAAGCTCTACATTTTCCTCGCCGCCGTCCAGGCCGGCTATTTTACGCTCGCTATTATCGGCGTTCTGACCAGCGTGGTCGGCGCATTTTACTACATCCGCATCGTCAAGGTGATGTACTTCGACGAGGCCGATGAGGTGCTTGACCGCCGGATGGACCGGCCTACGGCCCTGGTCATGGCTGGAACCGGCATTCTGATCGCGTTGTTCTTCATTATTCCCAATCCGCTTCTTTCGCAGGCTCAAGCCGCGGCACAGTCGTTGTTCGGCGGTTGATGCCGCCGCCGCAGCGGCCGCGGAAGACGCCGGCGTCCGAGGCGGGCGGCCTCCGTCCGACGGCATTCCAGTTCATCGCCTACGACGAGGTCGACTCGACGAACACGGTTGCCAAGCGCCTGTGCGCCGCCGGGGCCGGGGACCGGACGCTGGTCTGGGCCCGGCGGCAGACGGCAGGGCGCGGCCGGCTCCAACGGACCTGGATCTCTCCGGAGGGCAACC
The DNA here is from genome assembly GCA_038250645.1 of Rhodospirillales bacterium. Lineage (GTDB taxonomy): Bacteria > Pseudomonadota > Alphaproteobacteria > Rhodospirillales > Defluviicoccaceae > JAEULH01. Next base: position 14,735 of record JBBSCD010000013.1, on the reverse strand, counting down.
TCTACGTCTCACTGATCCTGCGCCCGAAGGTGCCGGCGCGCGAGGCCACCGCGCTCACCTTCGTCGCCGCTGTTGCCGTCGCCGACGCGGTCGCGGCGCTATTGCCCGATGACGCGCCGGTCCGCTGCAAGTGGCCGAATGACGTTCTTGTCGGCGGCAAAAAAATCGCGGGCATTTTGCTGGAATCGGCGATCACGGCGGACGGCTCCTTGGAGTGGGTGATCGTCGGCATCGGCATCAACGTCGCTGCCCACCCACCCGCGAGCGAGATCATCTATCCGGCGACATCGCTGGCCGCCGCGGGCGCCGCCGCGACCGTGCTTGAGGACGTTCTGGACATGCTCTGCCAGCGTCTCGACCACTGGCTGCGGCGCTGGACCGACGCCGGGTTCGCCGCGGTCCGTGCGGCCTGGATGGCGCGGGCCCACGAGCTTGGGCGGCCCATCGCTGTCGGCTGCGGCGGCGAGCCAGTGCGCGGCGTCTTTCGCGGGCTCGACGAAGACGGCACGCTCGTGATCGAGGGTGACGACGGCATTCGCCGAATTAGCGTCGGCGATGTCCTGCCGAACCAGCCGTCAACGGCTTGAAGACGGATCCTCACGATGCTCCTCGCCATCGATACCGGAAACACCAACACCGTCTTCGCAGTTTTTGACAACAGCGGCGCGATCCGCGGGGAATGGCGCTCGTCGACCAACATCAACCGCACTGCCGACGAGGTCGGCGTCTGGCTCGGCCAACTCATGGCTTTGGCGGGCATCGAGCCTAAGGAAATCGAGGCGGTCATCATCTCCTCGGTCGTGCCGGCGACGCTGTTCAGCCTCCGTCTGCTGTCGCGGCGCTACTTCGCCTGCCAGGCCCAGGTTGTCGGTTCCCCCGACGTCAACATCGGCATCGAGGTACGGGTCGAACGCCCGGAGGAGGTCGGGGCCGACCGCCTGGTCAACGCGGTGGGGGCGCACGGAGAGTACGGCGGTCCGTTGATCATTATCGACTTCGGCACGGCGACGACCTTCGATGTCATCGACCGGAATGGCGCCTACCTCGGTGGCGTCATTGCGCCGGGGGTCAATCTCTCCCTGGAAGCGCTGCACACCGCTTCTGCGCAGCTGCCCCGCGTCGCCATCGGCCGCCCCGAGCGGGTGATCGGCCGGAACACGGTGCAGGCCATGCGGTCGGGGATCTTCTGGGGCTACATCGGCATGATCGAGGGGATGGTCGCGCGCATCCGCCAGGAGTACGGCGCCCAACTAGACGTCATCGCGACCGGCGGACTGGCGCCACTTTTTACCGAGTGCACGGCCGCGATCCCGCGATCGGATCCGGACCTGACCCTGAAAGGCCTGCTCGCGGTTCATCGTCTGAATGCCAAGCGATGAGCGGCCATAACGACGCCGACGAACTGGTCTTCCTTGCTTTGGGCGGGGCCGGCGAGATCGGCATGAACCTTAACCTCTACGGCTACGGCCCGCCGGACCGCCGCCGATGGCTGGTGGTCGATCTCGGGATTACGTTCGCATCCGGCGACCCTCCCGGTGTGACGGTAATGATGCCCGACCCAAGCTATCTGGAGGCGCGTCGCGAGGACATCGCCGGCCTGCTTCTCACCCACGCGCACGAAGATCATCTGGGCGCCGTTCATTACCTCTGGCCGCGTTTGCGCTGCCCCGTCTACGCGACCCGTTTCGCCCGCGCGGTGCTGGTGCGCAAGCTCGCCGAGGCCGGGCTTGTCGGCGAGGTTCCGATCGTCGAGGTACCGCTTTCCGGCCGCGTCCGGATCGGCCCCTTCGATGTCGAGCTGGTGACCCTGACGCACTCCATACCCGAGCCGAACGCGATCGCGATCCGCACCGACGCGGGCCTCGTCCTGCATACCGGTGACTGGAAGCTCGACCCCGATCCGGTGGTCGGGGCGCCCGCCGACGAAGCCGCCCTGACCCGGCTGGGCGACGAGGGCGTACTCGCGATGATCTGCGATTCGACCAATGCTCTCGATCGCGGCCGCTCCGGCTCGGAAGGCGATTTGCATGCGGGGCTGCTGCGCATCGTCGAGAGCTGCCGCGAGCGGGTCGCGGTGACCTGCTTCGCCTCCAACATTGCCCGCCTGCAGACGCTGGCCGGCGTCGCCGCCGCCAGCGGTCGCCGCCTCGTTCTTGCCGGCGCCTCGCTGAAACGCAATGTCGTCGCCGCCCGCGAGTGCGGCTACCTCGCCGATCTGCCCGAGGCGCTCGACGAAGTCGCCGGCGCCGCCGTACCCCGACGCGAGGCGTTGTACGTCTGCACCGGCAGTCAGGGTGAGGGCAACGCGGCCCTGGCCCGCATGGCGTTCGGCACCCACCCGCGTCTGTCGCTTGAAGCGGGCGATGCCGTCATCTTCTCCGCGAGGGTCATACCCGGCCACGAACTTGGCGTGGGCCGCCTGCACAACACCCTGTTGCGCCGGGGCGTCCATGTCTTTACCCAGCGCGATGCGCCGGTGCACGTCTCTGGTCATCCCGCCGAGGACGAACTGCGGGCGATGTACGCGATGGTCCGCCCGCGTCTCGCCGTGCCGGTCCATGGCGAGCTGCGGCACATGTTGGCCCATGCCGCCATCGCTCGCGCATGCGGCGTCGCCGACGTTGTAACGGCCGAGAATGGCGCCGTCGTGCGCCTCGCCCCGGCGCCGGTTGGCATCATCGAGACCGTTCCGTCGGGCAGGCTGGCCCTCGAGGGCAATCGTCTCGTTCCGCTCGACGGAAATCTTGTTCGGGACCGGACGAAAGCCATATACAAGGGCGTCGCCGTGGCAACAGTGGCGGTGAACAATAACGGTGTGCTGGTGAAGGAACCACTGTTGTCGACCGTAGGTCTGGTTGAGGATGGGGAAGATCTCGTGGGCACTCGGGTGGGTGACGCCATCACGAAAGCTGTCGACAACATCCCGCCCGCGCTTCGAACGGATGACGATGTTCTTCGAGAGGCCGTGCGCGTCGCGGTTCGCCGTGTATTTCGCGACGTCTTCGACAAGAAGCCCATGACTTTCATACATGTGGTGCGCTGCTAACACGCAAAAGGGAGAAGAGAGGAATGATCGGCAAATTCAATCATGTCGCCATTGCGGTGCCGGACCTGGAAAAGGCGATGCGGACGTACCGCGATGTGCTTGGCGCCAAGGTGTCGGAACCGCAGGACGAACCGGCACACGGCGTAACGGTGGTATTCATCGAATTTCCCAATACCAAGGTGGAGCTTCTTTACCCGCTGGGCGACAAGTCGCCGATTCAGGCCTTTCTCGACAAGAACCCAGCCGGCGGCATCCACCACGTCTGCTACGAGGTCGAGGACATCTACGCCGCCCGCGACCGGCTCAAGAGCGAGGGCGCGCGGGTTCTAGGCAACGGCGATCCGAAGATCGGCGCCCACGGCAATCCCGTTCTGTTCCTGCATCCGAAGGACTTCTTCGGCACCCTGGTCGAGCTGGAGCAGGCGCACGCACACTAGCGACCGCGCTTTCTCGACCGGCAGGATGCAGGCGCTCGGATGGGCTGGGTCAGCGGCATCGCGGTCTATATCGTCATCTGGTGGCTCGTCATTTTCATGGTTCTGCCCTGGGGCGTGCAGCCTGTCGAGCGACTCGACATCGAGAAGGGGCACGCGCCAAGCGCGCCCCTTCGCCCGCACATGCTGCGCAAGGTGGTGGTGACGACGATCATCTCGGCGGTGCTCTGGCTGATCGCCTATGCCGTCATCGCCAGCGGCGCGATCTCGTTTCGGACCTGAGCCTGTCGCCCATGACGTGGTACTGCGATCATGCGCCCGGGCATCCCGTCCATGGTCCCTACCACGATTTTGAGTACGGTTTCCCCATCAGCGACGAGACGGCGCTCTTCGAGCGCCTCTGCCTGGAGATCTTTCAGGCGGGGCTCTCATGGCTCCTGGTGCTGAGCAAGCGCGCCGCCCTTAACCGCGCGTTCGCCGGCTTCGACGTCGATGCGATCGCCGGCTACGGCGAAGACGACGTTGCCCGACTCCTCGCCGACGCGGCGATCATTCGCAACAGGGCCAAGATCCGCGCGGTGATCGGCAACGCCCGGCGCCTGCGGGAGATTCGAGACGAGGCCGGCTCGTTCGCCGGCTGGCTGGCCGCGCATCATCCCAGACGCGATGACGAATGGCTGAAGCTGTTTCGCGCCACCTTTCGCTTCACCGGACCCGAGGTGGTGCGTGAATTCCTCACGAGCATCGGCTATCTGCCGGGCGCGCACAGCCGCGACTGCCCGGTGTTCACCCGGATCGCACTGCATCGACCGCCGTGGATGGAGATTCCCGCAGCGGAGGCACCTGCACGACAGCGGCCTTAATCAACCTGCTTTCGGATGGATTCATCCGACAGCAGGACGTTGATCGATTACAAAAAGACCGGGCATCTTAACTGCGTCCGCCCGGGCACAGGATGCTCAGGCAAGGCGGCGTCGGGGAGGACGCTGGGCTTGCGCTCCCGGCACGCGGTTGGCTGTGCACAATGCGGGGTGCGCATCGTTAACATCCGTTTCTACCGCGGGAAGCTCTTCTCAAAGCAAAACGGCAAGATCGTTTCCGATCTTGCCTCAGATCAACGCACCAGAGGTTTCCCTCGATCGCGGCTTGGTCCGCCACTTGTGATTGTTCTTGTTTTTCTTGGTGTCTCCCCAAAACCCGGGCCCGCCGGTCTGGCTCGCGTCAAAAACAACAACGCTGGGTTTAAGATTAAACCATATGACCCGCGCGGTCATCCCAAACAACACGCAAATTGCGCATTTCTTTCGTCATTTTCGCGCTTGACGAAGCCAATGGTCTACGACCTTGGCTTGGCTGGCGGCGGCAGCCGCGGGGTCACGCGTGGAAGCCGCGGCCGCGGCGTTGATGTACACGCGGCCTTGCCATACAGTTCGGCGCGTCCCGCCTCAGCCTTTCAGGATCTTGCCGCCGATGCGCCTTTCCCGCTACTTCCTGCCGACCCTGAAGGAAACGCCGGCCGAGGCCCAGATCGTGTCGCATCGGTTGATGCTGCGTGCGGGGATGATCCGACAGGCTAGCGCCGGAATATACTCATGGCTGCCGCTGGGCCTGCGCGTTCTGCGCAGGATCGAGCAGATCGTTCGCGAGGAACAGGATGCCCTCGGCTGCCATGAGATGCTGATGCCGACGATCCAGTCGGCGGACCTGTGGCGCGAAAGCGGTCGCTATGACGCCTATGGGCCGGAGATGCTGCGTATCCGCGACCGGCACGAGCGCGACCTGCTTTATGGTCCGACCAATGAGGAGCAGGTCACCGAGATCGTGCGCACCGCTGTCACGAGTTACCGGCAGTTGCCGAAGCTCCTCTACCACATCCAGTGGAAGTTCCGCGACGAGGTCCGGCCGCGCTTCGGCGTCATGCGCGGACGCGAGTTTCTGATGAAGGACTCCTACTCCTTCGATGTCGATCTCGCCGGCGCAAGACGGTCCTACAACAAGATGTTCGTCAGCTACCTCCGCACGTTCGAGCGTCTGGGGCTCAAGGCGATCCCGATGCGCGCGGAAAGCGGCCCGATCGGCGGCGACATGAGCCACGAGTTCGTCATTCTTGCCGATACCGGCGAGAGCGAGATCGCATACCATCGCGACTTTCTCGACCTCACCCTCGCCGGGCGGAGCATCGACTTCGAAGCCGATCTGCAGCCGCTGGTGGACAGCTACGTCGCCCAGTACGCCGCAACCGACGAAGAGCGCGACCGGGCGCTGGAAGCCTCGCTTGGCGCCAATCTGATCACCGGCCGCGGCATCGAGGTCGGGCACATCTTCTATTTCGGCACCAAGTACGCGCGGCCGATGAACGCACGGGTCACCGGCCCCGACGGCGAGCCTACCGAGATCCAAATGGGATCCTACGGCATCGGCGTGTCGCGGCTCGTCGGCGCCATCATCGAGGCCTCCCACGACGACGCCGGCATCGTCTGGCCGCGGAGCGTCGCGCCCTTCGCCGTCGCCGTGATCAACCTGAAGGCGACCGACGCGGACTGCGCCGCGGCATGCGAGAGCATCTACCGAAGTCTGCACGACAACGGCATCGAGGTGCTCTATGACGACCGTGACGAGCGGCCCGGCGTCAAGTTCGCCGAGATGGATCTGATCGGCATTCCCTGGCAGGTGATCGTCGGGCCGAAGGGGCTAAGCACCGGCGTTGTCGAACTGAAGGATCGCGCCACCGGTGAGCGCAGGGAGCTGTCCGCCGAGGCTGCCCTGTCCTTCCTGCTGCAGTAGGCGCATCCCGCCATGTTTAGCCGTTTCGAATGGATGATGGCCTCGCGTTATCTTCGCCCGCGCCGGCGGGAAGGTTTCGTCTCGGTCATCGCGGCGTTCTCGCTGCTCGGCATCGCGCTGGGCGTAGCGACGCTGATCATCGTCATGTCGGTGATGAACGGGTTCCGCGAGGAACTGATGACGCGCATTCTCGGGCTGAACGGCCACCTCAGCCTGTACGGCTCGGGCGTCAGCCTCACCGACTACGATGCCGTCGGCGCGCGGGTGGCGCAGGTTCCGGGGGTCGTCAGCGTCGCCCCGATCGTCGAGGGGCAGGTCATGGTCACCGCCAACGGCGTCGCCCGCGGCGCCATCGTGCGCGGCGTGCGCCCGGACGACCTGCGCGCGCGCCGGATTATCGCCGACAACATCGTCGCCGGCAGCCTCGACACCTTTGCCGGCGACGACGCCATCGTTGTCGGCAACCGGCTGGCCGAGCGGCTCAGCGCAACCGTGGGCGACAGCCTGACCCTGATCTCGCCCCAGGGCAACGTCACTGTCTTCGGCACCGTGCCGACGGTGCGCAGCTACAGGATCGTGGCAACCTTCAACATCGGCATGTTCGAGTACGACTCGGGCTTCGCCTTCATGCCGCTCGACGCCGCCCAGACCTACTTCCGGATGCCCGCAGCGGTGACGAACCTGGAGATCACGCTGGACGATCCCGAACGTGCGGTCCCGCTGGCGCGCGAGGTCAGCACGGCCGCCGGCGGGTTCAACCGCGTCCAGGACTGGCAGCGGTCCAACGCCAGCTTCTTCAACGCGGTTCAGGTCGAGCGGAACGTAATGTTCCTGATCCTGACCCTGATCATCGTCGTTGCCGCCTTCAACATCATCTCCAGCCTGATCATGCTGGTGAAGGACAAGGGCAGGGCGATCGCGATCCTGCGGACGATGGGGGCAACGCGCGGGTCGATCATGCGCATCTTTTTCCTCTCCGGCGCCAGCATCGGCGTTGTCGGCACCATCGCCGGCTTCGCCCTCGGTCTCACCTTCTCGCTCAACATCGAGGCCATCCGCCAGGTTCTGCAGCGACTGACCGGCACCGACCTGTTCTCCGCGGAGATCTACTTCCTCGCCCACCTGCCGGCGAAGGTGGACGTGATCGAGGTCGTGCTGGTGACGGGGATGGCGCTGGCGCTGTCGTTTCTGGCAACGATTTACCCGTCCTGGCGCGCCGCCCGGATCGAGCCGGCCGAAGCGCTGCGTTATGAGTGAGCCGGTCCTCAGGCTCGATTCCATCCGCAGGAGCTACATCCAGGGCCGCGGCACGCTCGATGTGCTGCGTGGCGCCGATCTCGATCTCGCAGCGGGCGATATCGTCGCCCTTGTCGGGCCATCCGGGGCGGGCAAATCGACTTTGCTGCACATCGCCGGCCTGCTCGAACGGCCCGACGGCGGCGAGGTCTCCATCGAGGGCCAGCCCTGCGGATCGCTGGGCGACGACCGCCGGACCGCTTTGCGGCGCGAGAAGATCGGCTTCGTCTATCAGTACCATCATCTCCTGCCCGAGTTCTCGGCCTTAGAGAACGTCGCCATTCCCCAGCTCATCGCCGGGCGGGCCAAACGCGACGCGCGGGCGCGGGCGGGCGCCCTTCTCGAGACGCTCGGTCTGGCGCCGCGGCTGGATCACAGGCCGGGCCAGCTTTCCGGCGGCGAGCAGCAGCGGGTCGCGATCGCCCGGGCGCTGGCCAACGATCCGGCGATCCTCCTTGCCGACGAGCCGACCGGCAATCTCGATCCGCACACCGCCGGGGAGGTTTTCGCCATGCTGCTCGCGCTGGCCCGCGAGGTCGGCCTCGCCGCCATCGTCGCGACCCACAATCCCGGCCTGGCGGCGCAGATGGACCGCAGGGTTCGCCTGGACGAGGGCGGGCTTGTCGACGGCCTGCCGGCGTTTGCCGCGGCATCCTCGTGAGCGGCAATGACCTGCGCTGACTTCGTTCATCTCCGCGTCCACTCCGCCTACTCGCTCTCGGAGGGCGCGATCCGGATCAAGCAGCTGGCTCAGCTCTGCCGGCAGTTGCGGATGCCGGCCGTTGCCCTGACGGATACGAACAATCTCTTCGGCGGCATGGAATTTTCGGTCACGCTGGCGCAGGCCGGCGTGCAGCCGATCATCGGCTGCCAGTTCCAGCCGAGCGCGCCGGTCGCCGCCGAGGCGGGGTTTGCGCCTCGGGTGCGGCGGGATCAGGCGTCCGGCGGGTTCGTTGTGCTCGCGCAGAGCGCGGCGGGCTACGGCAACATCCTCCGGCTCCTGGCCTGCACCCACGGCCTGAACGATGTCGTTGATGAAGGGGCCTGCGGCGGCCAGACATCGGGACTCTCGATCGCGACACTGTGTGCCCGCGCAGAGGGCCTGATCCTTCTGACCGGCGGCGCCGCCGGGCCGCTCGGTCGCATGATCCAGGCGGGACAGGAGAGCGAGGCGGAACGCGTTCTGGCGGCTCTCAAAGCCGCGTTCGCGGATCGGCTCTATGTCGAAATCCAGCGCCACGGCCTCGAGGCGGAGGCGCTGACCGAGCCGCACTTCCTCTCGCTCGCGGCGCGCCATGATCTCCCCATCGTCACCAGCAACGAGGCCTGCTTTGCGACGCCGGACATGTTCGAGGCTCACGATGCCCTGCTCTGCATTGCCGACGGCGCCCGCATCGGCGATGGCGAACGCCGGCGGCTGACCCCGGAGCACCACTTCAAGAGCGCCGAGGAGATGAAGGCGACGTTCGCCGATCTTCCCGACGCCATTGCCAACACCCTGCTCATCGCCCGCCGCTGCGCCTTCATGATCGAGCCGCGCAAGCCGATCCTGCCGCCCTTCGTCAGCGCCGGAGGCCGGAGTGAGGAAGACGCCCTGCGCGCCGAGGCGACCCTGGGGCTGGATCTGCGCCTGAGCGCGCGCAGCGGGCAAGGGCAGGGCGGCGAGCACCGCAACCAGCCCGGCTGGCGCCGCGACGAGGAGTACCGGGAGCGGCTCGACTACGAGCTTGGCGTCATCTGCGCGATGGGCTTCGCCGGCTACTTCCTTATTGTCTCGGAGTTCATCCGCTGGGCCAAGGCGCATGGTATTCCGGTCGGCCCGGGGCGCGGATCGGGCGCCGGCTCGGTGGTTGCTTGGGCACTGACCATCACCGACCTCGATCCGCTCCGCTTCGGCCTGCTGTTCGAGCGCTTCCTCAATCCCGAGCGCGTCTCGATGCCGGACTTCGACATCGATTTCTGCCAGGACCGCCGCGACGAGGTCATTGCCCACGTCCAGGAGAGTTACGGCCGCGACAGGGTCGCCCAGATCATCACCTTCGGCAAGCTGCAAGCCCGCGCCGTGCTTCGCGATACCGGCCGCGTCCTCGGCATGCCCTACGGCTACGTCGACAAGATCTGCAAGTTGGTGCCGAACAACCCGGCAAACCCGGTTACCCTTGCCCAGGCCCTCGACGCCGAGCCGCAGCTTCGCGAGCTGATTGCGGGCGACGAGGCCGTCGCCAAACTGGTGGACATCGCGACCCGGCTGGAGGGACTCTACCGTCATGCCTCGACCCACGCCGCCGGCGTCGTCATCGCCGATCGGCCGCTCCAGGACCTGATCCCGCTCTACGCCGATCCGCGCTCGGACATCCCGGTAACCGGGTTCAACATGAAGTGGGTCGAGGCCGCGGGCCTGGTGAAGTTCGACTTCCTCGGGCTGAAGACCCTGACCGTGCTGGCGCGCGCCGTCGAGCTGATCGCGGAGAGCCACGGTCGCACGATCGATCTGGCCGATCTTCCCCTGGATGACGCCGGAACCTTCGCCATGCTCAGCGCCGGCGACACCGTCGGCGTGTTCCAGCTCGAAAGCGCCGGCATGCGCGACGCCCTGCGCCAGCTTAAGCCCGACACCTTCGAGGACATCATCGCCGTCGTCGCGCTCTACCGGCCGGGACCGATGGACAACATCCCGAGCTACATCCGCCGTAAACACGGCGAGGAGGCGCCCGACTACCTCTACCCGACGCTGGAAGGCATTCTCGCCGAGACCCACGGCATCATGATCTACCAGGAACAGGTCATGCAGATCGCCCAGGAGCTCTCGGGCTACTCGCTGGGCAAGGCCGACCTGCTCCGGCGGGCCATGGGCAAGAAAATCAAGGCGGAGATGGATGAGCAGCGCAGCGCCTTCATCGACGGTGCGAAGGCGCGCGGCGTTCCCGAGCGCAAGGCGGTGCAGATCTTCGATCTGGTCAACAAGTTCGCCGGCTACGGCTTCAACAAGTCGCACGCGGCGGCCTACGCGCTGGTCGCCTACCAGACGGCCTACCTCAAGGCCAACTACCCGGTCGAATTCCTTGCCGCGTCGATGACGCTGGACATCCACAGCACGGAGAAGCTGAACACCTTCTGTCAGGAGTTGAACCGGCTCGGCATTCCGCTGCTGCCGCCAGACATCAACCGCTCCGGCGTCGGCTTCGGCGTCGAGCGGGACGGCGCGGGCGCGACCGGCGCGGGCGCCAGCCGGGGCGGGGCAATCCGCTTTGCCCTGGCCGCGATCCGCAATGTCGGCGAGGGGGCGATGGCGACGCTGGTCGAGGAGCGCCGTTGCAACGGGCCCTTCGCCAGCCTCGACGACCTCGCCCAGCGGGTCGACAGCCGCGCCCTCAACCGCCGGCAGCTCGAAAACCTGGCCCGTGCCGGCGCTTTCGATGCGCTCAATCGCAACCGGCGGCAGGTCTTCTCCGCGGTCGAGGCCATCCTGAGGACTGCCGCGGCGGCGGCGCAGGATCGGCTCAGCGGCCAGATGGGGCTGTTCCAGGCCGGCCCGTCGGCAATGCCCGGATTGGCAGCGCCGAGGATCGGGACAGGCGGCGGCGAGGACTGGTCTCCCATGGGCCGGCTGAAGGAGGAGCTTGACGCCATCGGCTTTTATCTCTCCGCCCATCCGCTCGATGCCTACGCGAACACGCTGCGCCGGTTGAAGGTCACGGCCAGCGCCGACCTGCCGGCGGTGACGCTCGCCCGGCCGGTCAGCCTCGCCGGCGCCGTCGTCGGCAAGCGGGAGCGCACCTCGGGCAAAGGAAACCGCTACGCCTTCGTCCAGCTGTCCGACAGCGCCGGCCTGTTCGAGGTGATGGTCTTTTCCGAGGTGCTCAACACCTGCCGGGAGATTCTCGAGGTCGGCCAGCCGCTGCTCATCCGCGCCAATGTTCAGATCGACGGCGAGCAACTGCGCTGCATCGCCCAGTCGGTGGAGCGGCTGGAGGACGTCGCCGCGCGCGTCCCGGCGGAGCTGGCGGTGATCATCGACACGCCGGAACCCATCGAGCGTATCCGCGCGATCCTCGCCGACAACGCCGGCGGCGAGGGCGAGGTCAAGATCGTCTGCGGCCTTGCCGGGGAGATTCAAGCCGAGGTTCTGCTACCCCGGCGCTACCGGGTCGGCCCGCCGATCGCAATGCAGCTTCAGGCCGTCGCCGGGGTCCGCGACGTCCGGGAGCTGTAGGCCTTTCGCCCTCCAGAGCGCCTGGAAACCCGGCATCCGTCGTCCGAGCTGCCACACTCGCATACGGCTGTGATTTCGGCGATCATAGTGCTTATCATCAGCATTGGTGCTGCGCTATGATCGGTGTCACCAAAAAGAGCAAGATCTGCTGGGAGGACTGTGCGTGAACAAGACCTTCGAATATGTCGCCTGCGCGATCATTGCGGTGCTTGGGGCGTTTGCCATCGGCGTCATCGCCTTGAACCGCGGCGAAACGATCAACGCGGCGTGGATTCTCACCGCCGCGTTGTGCGTCTTCTTCATCTCGTACCGCTTCTACAGCCTGTTCATCGCGACGAAGGTTCTCGGGCTCGATCCGCAGCGGCGGACGCCGGCGGTCGAACGCAATGACGGTCTCGATTACGTCCCGACCAACAAGTACATCCTCTACGGCCACCATTTTGCCGCCATCGCCGGCGCCGGACCGCTGGTGGGGCCGGTTCTGGCCGCGCAGATGGGCTATCTGCCCGGGACGCTCTGGATTCTCGCCGGCGTCGTGTTCGCCGGCGCGGTGCAGGACTTTATCATTCTGTTTATTTCGGTCCGCCGCGACGGCCGTTCGCTGGGCGACATGGTCAAATCAGAACTGGGTCCCATTCCCGGCATGATTGCCTCGATCGGCGTGCTGCTGATCATGATCATCATTCTTGCGGTCCTGGCACTGGTCGTGGTCAAGGCCCTGGCGGCAAGCCCGTGGGGCACGTTCACGTTGATGGCGACCATTCCCATCGCCATCCTGATGGGCATCTACCTGCGTTTCCTGCGCCCCGGCCGGGTCGCCGAAATGTCGGTGATCGGCTTCGTCCTGCTGATGCTAGCGATCATCTACGGCGGCGATGTCGCCAAAGATCCGGTGTGGGGTCCGGCTCTGACCCTGCCCGGTACGACGCTGGCGCTGATGCTGATCGGTTACGGCTTCGTCGCGTCGGTCCTGCCGGTCTGGCTCCTGCTGGCGCCCCGCGATTACCTGTCCACCTTTCTCAAGGTCGGCTTCGTTGCCGTCCTCGCGGTCGGCATCATGGTCGTCCGCCCGGACCTGCAGATGCCGTCGGTGACGAAATTTATCGACGGGACCGGGCCGGTCTTCGCCGGTGCCCTGTTCCCGTTCCTGTTCATCACCATCGCCTGCGGCGCGGTGTCCGGATTCCATGCGCTCATTTCCTCGGGCACCACGCCGAAGATGTTGGAGAACGAAACGCACGCTCGCTTCATCGGCTATGGCGGTATGCTGACGGAGGCCTTCGTCGCGATCATGGCGCTGATCAGCGCAACCATCCTGCATCCGGGCGAATTCTTCGCCATGAACGTTCCCAGCGGCGTGATCGGCACGACGGTGGAGAACGCGGCTCAGGTGATCTCGGGCTGGGGTTTCAGCATCACGCCAGACGTTCTCGCTGAGACCGCGCGCAATGTCGGCGAGGCCTCGATCCTGTCGCGCGCTGGTGGCGCCCCGACCTTGGCCGTCGGCATGGCCCAGATCATGGCCGAAATGCTTGGGTCGCGGGCGACGATGGGCTTCTGGTACCACTTCGCGATCCTGTTCGAGGCGCTTTTCATCCTGACCGCCATCGATGCCGGCACCCGGGTCGGCCGCTTCATGATCCAGGATATGCTCGGCAGCCTCTACGCGCCCCTGGGCCAGACCCGCTCATGGTTGGCCAATCTCGTGGCAACGGCGATCTGCGTCGGGATGTGGGGCTACATTCTCTACGTCGGCGTCATCGATCCATTCGGCGGCATCAACACCCTGTGGCCGCTGTTCGGCATCTCCAACCAGATGCTCGCCGCCATCGCGCTGACGCTGGCGACCGTCGTGCTATTCAAGATGAAGCGCCAGCGCTACGCCTGGGTGACCATCGCCCCGACCGCATGGCTCCTGATCTGCACACTGACCGCCGGATTGGAGAAGCTCTTCCACTCCGATCCGCGGATCGGCTTCCTCGCCCACGCGCAGAAATTCTCCGACGCGATTGCGCAAAATCAGGTTCTCGCCCCGGCCAAGGACATGGCGACCATGCAACGGGTGGTTTTCAGCGACTATCTGAATTCTACGCTGTGCGCCGTGTTTGTCTTCGTTGTGCTGAGCATGGTGGCGTTCGGCCTGGTCTCGGCATGGCGCGCCTGGGTCTCGCCGCGAATCACGACAAGGGAGGTCGTCTATGCGTAACTGGACAGAGCGCTGGCACTGGATGTGCCGGGCGGCGCGGCAGATCTTCGCCATCCCGGACTATGACGGTTATCTCGAACATTGCCGCGCGCATCACCCCGACGCACCGGTCCTTTCCCGTGCGGACTTTTTCCGTCACAGGATCGACCACCGCTACGGCGGCGGCGGCGGCATGCGCTGCTGCTGAACGACCGGCGGATGATGGCGCGCTTTGGTTCTTGGTCAGTGTCACGTTGTCTTATCGTACTCACGTTCCGTCAAAGCTTCGGCACAAGAACGCAGTTCGCTGATCCACAGCGCGAGATCCTGACACCTAATGTGGCGTTGTCCAAGTTCGTGACCCTGTCTATAGTTAACAGTGTGCTGGTGCCTACATCCACTTCGTCTCCAGCGCCCAGCGGCAGGAATACTTGGGGCGGCAATATTTTCCCATCCAAGAGGTCCTTATCCGCGTGCTGAATTGCATTCCGGAACCATCTAATTTGATCCTGACAGTTACCTTTCCCTATCTGCAACTTTGTCGGCATCGATCGCTTTGCTTCCGGCAAAAGATCGCGAGTTCTTCGTATCATGTTAAAATAGCGAATGGCGCGGTGCATGCTTGTAACGCATGTCTCTAGCGCACGTCAGGGTTGACGTGAATCGGGTTTTGGTGAGTTTCTTCTGCTCCATGATGTTGTGTCCGGTAGGATTGGATGCGCGATATGGGGTACGGTCATTCGCTTGATCTTCGTCGACGGATTGTCGAAGCGGCGG
>JBBSCD010000012.1:0-38629 GCA_038250645.1 Rhodospirillales bacterium | reverse complement strand
GTCGGCGGGGTCGCCAACGCGATCAATCCGGACAGCCAGTCCACCCTCACTCTCGAGCGGCTGTTCAAGGTCAAGGCGCTGATCGACGAGATCGGCGGCTTCGTCAATCAGGTTTACCTGGTCGATGTCGCCGCCATCGGCGCCCTCTACGCCGACTGGACCGGATACGGCGCCGGCGTGACCAACTATCTCTCCGTTCCCGACATGCCGCTGGACACCAAGAGCACCGAGTTCGCGCTCCCCGGCGGCTACATCCCGAACGGCGACATCGGCGCTTTTCGCGAGATCAGCGGCTACGGCGACGGCTACTTCGAGCAGGGGGTCAAGGAAAGCGTCAAGCACGCCTGGTACAGCGGCGACGGCAAGCCACTCCACCCCTACGACGGCGAGACCAACCCTCAGTACACAGACTTTCAGGACGACGGGAAGTACTCCTGGGTCAAGGCCCCGACCTTCAATGACCAGCGCGCCCAGGTCGGCCCGCTCGCCAACGTCCTCGCGATGTACGTCGCCGGCCACGAGCCGACCAAGCGCCACCTCGGACGGCTGATCGCGATCGCCTCGAAGGTCGCCGGCAGCGACATTCCGCTGAGCGCCCTGCACTCGACCATCGGCCGCCACGCGGCGCGCGCCGTGCGCTGCGCCGTCCTCCATGAGACGCTGGCGCAGCAGTGGGAGCTTTTGATGGCGAACATCGGCAAGGGCGACTTCGACACCTTCAACCGGCCGATGTTCCCCAAGGGCGAGATCCGCGGCTTCGGCTACCACGAGGCGCCGCGCGGCGTGCTGTCGCACTGGGCAGTGATCAAAAACGGCAAGATCGCCAATTACCAGGCCGTGGTGCCGAGCACCTGGAACGCCGGCCCGCGCGACGAAGCGGGCGCGCTCGGCCCCTACGAGGCGTCGCTCGTCGGCAATCCTGTCGCCGATCCGGAGAAGCCGCTGGAGGTGATCCGCACCGTCCACTCCTTCGATCCGTGTCTGGCTTGCGCCGTTCACATGCTGGACACCGAGCGCCGCCAGATCGTCCGGGTCAAGGCCCTGTAATGCCGAGAGATACAGGCTTGGTAGGGGAGGAGGCCGGAGCAGCCGGTTCGTCGTCGCGGGGGCACGCGGCGGCGGACCGGCCGGGAACGCTGATTCTCGGCCTCGGCAACATTCTTCTTTCCGATGAGGGGGTAGGAGTGCACGCCGTGGGGGCGCTGGTCGAGCAGGTACAGTTGCCGCCGGACGTGGAGGTCCTCGACGGCGGCACCTCGGGCATGGACCTGCTCGACCAGATCGCGGGGCGCGCGCATCTCATCGTCGTCGACGCGGTCAAGACCGGGCGGCCGCCGGCGTCCGTGGTGCGCCTTGCCGGAGACGCCGTGCCGGCGTTCTTCTCCTCGCGCATTTCGCCGCACCAGCTCGGCCTGAGCGACGTGCTCGCCGTCCTCCGGCTGATGGACGCTGCCCCCGAGAGCGTCACCGTCATCGGTGTCGAGCCCGTCTGCCTCGATATCGGTCTCGAACTCTCGCCCGCGGTTGCCGCCCGCCTGCCCGAGGTGATCGCGCTGATCGGCGACGAGATTATCGGGTAGCCCGCTAAACACCTGTGCAACTCCATCATCGTACCGCCGAAGCATCTACAGAACTCAAATTTAAAGCAAGCAGACTGCGAGCACGAATAGTGGACGCGCATCAGCTAAAGAAATACTTGGATAGCTTGTTTGTACATGAGAGTCGCAAATACGGCCATATGGCGCGAATAGAGCTGGCGGAGCAAGTACTCGCCCAAAAGGCACAGAATACCTTTTGGCTGCACAACGCAATTTTCGAATCCGCCATGTGTTTCTACGTTGAAACAATAGATAATATAAATCAGAACAGCTATAAAATACAACAAACACCGCCGTGGTATATGTCATTTCTTGCAAAGATTTCTTGGGAATATTTGACTCTACGTGCTGCAGAAAAAACGGCCCGTGAAGGATATCCGTGGCAGGCCTTTACGATGTTGAGAAACAATTTCGATAGACTTGTAATGCTATCAGCCTGTCTTCAGGAGGATGGCGCATTCGAGAAATCGATGGGGATCTCCAATGGCAGCTTCGACGCCACAAAGGCAAAAAATTTACGCAAAAAATTTGAGTGCGAAATAAGTACTAGAATGACGGGTTGGGCATCTAAGCTTCCTCAAGAGACTCAGGCCTTGCTGCAAACGATAAACAGCCAGTATGACGAAGAGACGCATCCTGCTATGCTATCATTCGGTGTCCGGATGACCGAAATGACGGCCGGAAATGGCTTCTCTTTTATACCTGAATTCGATAATTACGGATTTGGATTGTTCATGACACGGCACTATGAGATTCTTTGGATGGCGCACCGTATTTTACCAGCCGTTCAACTCTCAGGACTGCCACTATCATGTGATTGGAAAGAGAAGTGGAAGATCGTCGATAGGGGGTGCAAAGATGTGGTTGGTTCAATAGAAAACCAAGATGGCAAAAAAATCGGCGCGGCGATGGCTGAGTTTATTTTAGCGAAGTTCCCTTACGATCAAAACTCCTGCTTCCCAAGAAGTGAATAAGCGCCGCTTATAATGATGAAATAACGCAGGCACCCAATAATTACTCAGTCGCTTAATCGATCACAACAGCCCCTGCGCCTTCAGGGATGTGGCGCCGCTTTTTGCGACAATGATGTGGTCGTAGAGCGCGATGCCAAGCTTGTCGGCGGCGTCGCGGATCTCGACGGTCATCTCGACATCGGCGCGGGACGGCGTCGGATCGCCGGAGGGATGGTTGTGGACCATGATCAACGCCGTCGCGCCCAGCTCCAGCGCCCGCTTGACCACCTCGCGCGGGTAGACCGGGGTATGGTCGACGGTGCCGCGGCCCTGGACCTCGTCGGCGATCAGCTCGTTCTTGCGGTTGAGAAAGAGCAGGCGAAACTGCTCCGTTGGCGCATCGACGAGGCAGGCGCGGCAGTACTCGACGACCCGGCTCCACGACGACAGTGCCGGCCGATCGACGATCTCGCAGCGGACAATCCGGCGCGAGGCCTCGCGCACGGCCTTGAACAGGGCGGTGGTCCGCCCGTTGACCCTGGGGTAGGCTTCGAGCCGGGCAGGATCGGCGGCCAGCACCGCGCCGAAGCTGCGGAAATCGGCGAGAAGCTGCTTGGCCAGCGGCTTCACGTCGACGCGGTCGATCGAGTAGAACAGCAACAGCTCGAGAAGCTCGTAGTCGGCCAATCCCTCGCTGTCGCCTTCAAGAAAGCGCTCGCGCAGCCGCTGGCGGTGATTGGTGTGATGGGGACGCGGCGCCGCCTTGTCCGGCGGTAACGGCTTTTCCGGCATCAAGTCGCGTAGGGCGGCCGGTCCAGGCCGGCGGGCGAGCGGGTGAAGACCTCGTAGCCGTCGGCCGTCACCCCGATCGAGTGTTCGAACTGCGCTGAAAGGGAGCGGTCCTTGGTGACCGCCGTCCAGCCGTCCTTGAGGATCTTCACCTCCCAGCGGCCGGCGTTGATCATCGGCTCGATGGTGAAGAACATTCCCGCACGCAGCTCCGGACCGGTCCCCGGCTCGCCGTAGTGAGGGATGTTCGGCGCGTCGTGGAACACCCGCCCCAAGCCGTGACCGCAGAAGTCGCGCACCACCGAGAACCGTTGTGGCTCGACGAAGGACTGGATCGCATGGCCGATATCGCCGATCGTCGCGCCCGGACGGACCGCCTCGATCCCTTTCCACATCGCCTCGAAAGTCACGTCGATCAGCCGCTGCGCCTTCACCCCGATGGCGCCGACGGGGTACATCCGGCTCGAGTCGCCGTGCCAGCCGTCAACGATGGGGGTCACGTCGATATTGACGATGTCGCCTTCCTTAAGACGCTTGCCGGCGTCGGGAATGCCATGGCAAACGACATGATTGATCGAGGTGCAGATCGACTTCGGGAAGCCGCGATAGTTCAGCGGCGCCGAGATGCCGCCGTGATCGCGGACGAAGGTGTGGCACAGGTTATCGAGCGCCTCCGTCGATACGCCGGGCACGACGTGGGGGGTGATGAAGTCGAGGGTGGCGGCGGCGAGCGAACCGGCCCGGCGCATGGCCTCGAAGTGCTCCTCGCGATGAACCTTGATCGTCCGGCTGGCCCGGTCGGGCGCGACGCTGACATCATTCATGGCTGCACCGTGCCACCGGCACATCGCCGGAGTCGAGGCCCGATGATCGACCCACAAAAGTCATCGGCCGATTGAGGCGGATCTCGTCGACGCCGACCGCGCAGCGGTAGAACAGCGCCTCGACGCCGCCATCGAGAGCGCGCTCGAAGGCCGCGGCGTAGCCCGGATCCAGGTCATCGGCGATGACGAAGGTGTCGGCGTCGCCGCGCTGGGCGAGATACAGCATGACGGCGCGCTGGCCCGCGGCGGCGGCATTGGCGAGCTCATTGAGATGCTTCGTTCCCCGTGCGGTCACGCAATCGGGAAACTCGACGATACGGCGCGATGGTTGGCGGCTCATGGTTACGTTCTTCACCTCGACCAAGCACTTGGGGCGGCCGGGCGCTTCGAGCAAGAGGTCGATCCGGGAGTTGCAGCCGTAGCGTACCTCGCGACGGACCATGCCGTATCCGGCCAGTTCGGGGATGGCGCCCGCGGCAATGGCCTCGGCGGCCAGTGCGTTGGGCCGGCCGGTGTTGATGCCGACCAGTTCATCGCCGAGGCGGATCAGCTCCCAGGTGTACGGCAGCTTGCGCTGCGCCCCGGCCGCCGGCGACAGCCAGACCTCGGCGCCGGTCTCATCGACCGATAGCATTGAACCGGAATTGGGGCAATGCGCGGTCACGGTCTCGCCGCCTTCGAGAACGACATCGGCAAGGAACCGCTTGTAGCGGCGCACCAGTCTGGCGCGGATGAGGGGCGAGACGAACCTCATCTGACCGGAAGGCCCCTCACCTCAATCCTCTCCCGCCGAAAAGGAACGGGCCCGCGACAGCGGGAAGGTGAGGGAGATGGGCGCAAAGAGCGGGAGGACGGGCCTCATCCGCCGGAGCCGCGGCCCGGCCAGAGCAGGTCGGCGTTTTCGCTCTCGTGGCGCGCGGCCATCCGAGCCCGCTGGTGCATCGGCAGCCGGCTCTCGCCCCAGGCGCCGTACTCCCCGATCAGCCGACGCAGGGTCTGCTGCAGGGTGCGAACCTCTTCGTCCTGCCAGTAGCCGTCGCCAAGCGCTTGCTTCATCGCCCGAAGCTGGTTCGCAATCTCGGCGATGCGCCGGTCATCGGCCGTCTCCTCGCCCATGGCGATCCTCTCCCCACTCGTTCCCGGTTGCATCCGTGCCCGCTCCATCCGGCGTTGCCAACGCCGCAGCCAGCGAGCTTTTCGCGCTGCCGCGCCGCAGCGGTTTCGGCTGCGACGGGTCCGGCGCCCAGGCGGTGAGATAGATTACCTGAAAGGTCGCCGGGATCCGGCCCTGATCGTCGGCATAAAGATCGCGGTAGCGGACAACGGCGTCAAACAGCGTCGTTCGCCGGGTGAACTGCCGACGCCGCTCGATGGCGGTGTTGGCCTCGCCCATGCCGCGGATATCGGCGATCAGGCGCAACGGATCTGTATACGAAACGGTGATGATCTCGGCGTCGGCCACGGGCAGGGCGAAGCCGGCGCGCTGCAAGAGGTTGCCGGCGTCGCGAACGTCGACGAAGGGCGAGATCCGCGGACTGAGGCCGCCTTCCTCGGCAATCTCGGCGTCGGCGAGAACCTGGCGGAGTTCCTTCAGCGTCTGGCCGCCCAGCATCGCGGCGAGAAACAGCCCGTCCGGGCGCAGCGCCCGGCGGATCTGGGCGAGCGCGCCGGGCAGGTCGTTGACCCAGTGCAGACTTAGCGCGCTCAGGACCAGATCGAACGCGCCATCGGCGAAAGGCAGCGCCTCTTCGTCGCCGGCCACTGCGGGCGGCGGCGCGACCGCAGCCATGCGCGGCGCCAGTTCGCAGTTCACCAGGGTCTCGATACCGCCACGAGCGCCGGTGAGCGCGGCGAGGATGCCGTTGTGGCAGCCGAGATCCAGCGCCAGCGGAAATCCTCGGCGCACGTCCTGGAGACGATCGGCCAGACGATCGGCGACTTCCCGATAGAGAAAATCGTGGTCGGCCAGCGTTGCCGCCGCCCGGTCGCGTCGGTGCCGGAGGATCCGCCGGTCGAACACAGTCATGGTATCCGGCATTGCTTCCCCATTTGATGGCCCGTTTGGGGTGAAAAACGTTCCCTTCGCCCCGGCTTCCTGATATATGGCCGAAGCCATGGCTTTCAGCAAAGAGCGCGTCAGCCCGCTGCGGTCCGCGACCCGCCCGGCGGCGCCGTTCCTTCGCCGGCTCGGCCGCCACCTGCTCGATTCGCTTCTGCCGCCCCAATGCCTCGGCTGTCGCGAGCTGCTCGGCGCGGATGTCGCGCTGTGTTCGTCGTGCTGGTCGATGATCCGCTTCATCGCCCCGCCGTTGTGCGAGGCCTGCGGGCTGCCGTTCCCGACCGCGGTGGGCGAAGGCGGCCTCTGCGGCGAATGCCTGCGCCACCGGCGGCTGTTCGAGCGCGCCCGCGCGGCGGTGGTATACGATGACGGGAGCCGGGGCCTGATCCTCGCCTTCAAGCGCGCGGACCGCACCGATGCCGCGCCGGTGTTCGCCGGCTGGATGGCCCGCGCCGGCGCGGAGCTTCTCGCCGATGCCGATGTCCTCGCTCCGGTGCCGCTGCATTGGACCCGGCTGCTCGCGCGCAAGTACAACCAGTCGGCGCTTCTGGCTCTGGCGATCGGCCGACTCTCCGGCGTGGCGGCTGTCCCGGACCTGTTGTGGCGACGGCGCAGGACGCCCTCGCTCGGCAGGCTCGGGCCGACTGCGCGCGCCGAAGCCGTCCGCAACGCCATTGCCCTTCACCCGGCCCGGGTCGACGCCCTCGACGGACGACGGGTGCTGCTCGTCGATGATGTCCAGACTACCAGCGCCACCGCCGAGGCCTGTACACGGGCTCTCCTCGGCGCGGGTGCGGCAGCGGTGGATCTGCTCACCCTTGCCCGCACCGTTCGCGCCGATTAGAGGGCGCAGGGGCGCCGGCCGGGCCGGCTGCGGCGGTGGATGTTCGCGCCGCCGCCGCGCTTCCATTACCGGCGCAGCTGGGCCATATCTCGACCGTCGTACAATCGCGCCCGTCGCTTTCGAGGAGGTCGCACCGTTGGCCAGGATCGAGATCTACACGACCCCCTTCTGCCCCTACTGTCTGCGCGCCAAGGCACTGCTGCAGCAGAAAAGCGTGGACTTCGAGGAACACGATGTGTCGTCCGAGCCCGGCGCCCGCCGGAAAATGCAGGAGCGTGCCGGCGGCCGGCGGACGGTGCCGCAGATCTTCGTCGATGGACGCCACGTCGGCGACTCGGACGAACTCGCTAGCCTGCAACGCTCCGGCCGCCTCGATGCCGTTTTGCAGGGCCAGGCCTGAGCTGCCATGCCGCGCTGTACCGCCGCCTGCGTGCAGACCAGCGCCGGACGCGAGATCGGCGCCAATATCGACGCTGTCCTGCCGCTGATCGGGAAGGCGCGCGCCGGCGGGGCGGATCTGGTCCTGTTGCCCGAGAACGTCGTCATGATCGAGCCGGATCAGGCTCTGCAGCGCGAGAAGGCGACCGCCGAAACCAATCACCCGGCGCTTGTGGCCTTTGCCGGCGCGGCCGCCGCGCTCGGTGTCTGGATCCTGATCGGTTCGCTCACGATCCGTCGCGAGGACGGCCGCATCGTCAACCGATCACTGCTCATCGACGGGTCGGGCCGCGTCGTTGCGCGCTACGACAAGATCCACCTGTTCGATGTCGACCTCGGCAACGGCGAGAGCTACCGGGAATCGGCTGTCATCGCGCCGGGAGACAGGGCGGTGATCGCGGCGACGCCGTGGGGTCGGCTGGGCCTGAGCGTCTGCTATGACCTGCGCTTCGCCCACCTTTACCGGTCGCTGGCCAAGGCCGGCGCGGATTTCATTGCCATTCCGGCGGCGTTTACCCAAATCACCGGCGCGGCCCACTGGCATGTACTCGCCCGCGCCCGAGCGATCGAAACGGGCTGCTACGTTCTGGCGCCGGCGCAGTGCGGGGTCCACGCCCAGGGCCGGCGTACCTTCGGCCACTCGCTGATCGTCGATCCCTGGGGCGCGATCCTTGCCGATGCCGGTGACAGCGTCGGCGTCATAACTGCCGAGCTCGATACCGACGCGGTCGCCGAGGCGCGGCGGCGCATCCCGGCGCTGGAGCACGATCGGGCCTTCGCGGCGGCGGGTGCATGATTGTCTTCGACCTCGCCTGCAGTTCGGGGCACCGTTTCGAGGCGTGGTTCCGCTCCGGCGCCTCGTACGACGAGCAGGCCGACGCCGGCGCGTTGGTCTGCCCGCTGTGCGGCAACACCGACATTGTCAAGGCGCCGATGGCGCCGCGGGTCGCCCGATCAGTGCTGCGTTCCACCCCGAGCGAGCCGGACACCGGCGACGCGGCGGAGGACACGCCCGGCGCGCCGGCTGGCGAGTCCGCCGGCGGGGCGGTGCTGGGGCCGGTATCGATGCCGGTATCGGGGCCGGCCGAGCGGCCGCAGTCTGACGCGGAAGGGCTGGCTCAGGCGCTGAACCGGCTTCGCGCCAGCATCGAGGCGACCTGCGAGGATGTCGGCCCGCGCTTTGCCGAGGAAGCGCGCCGCATTCATTTCGGCGAGGCCTCTCAGCGCGGGATCTATGGCGAGGCCAGCGCCGATGACGCAGCGGCGCTTCGCGACGACGGGATCGTCTGCCAGGTTCTGCCGTGGTGGCGCCGCCGGAATGATTAGAGCATGCCTCTCGCCCCCATGGGCACAGATGAGATGCTCCATGTTTTTGTAATCGATCAACTTTCTGCTTTCGGACGAGTCCATTCGAAAGCAGGTTGATCTAGGCCGTGCGGTTCGCGTTGCGGGCCGGGCCACGGGTGATGAAGGCGAGGTAGTTGACCGACAGGTCGTCGCTCAGGGCCCAGCGATCGCCGAGCGGATGGTAGGTCATGCCCCGGCAGGCGCAGACGCGCAGGCCGTTGCGGCGGAGCGCCCGGGACAGCTCGTCCGGACGGACGAATTTGCGCCAGTCGTGCGTTCCCGGCGGCACCCAGCGGAGGATGTACTCGGCGCCGATCTTGGCCAGCGCCAGCGACTTCAGGGTCCGGTTCAGCGTCGAGAGAACCATCGCCCCGTCCGGCGCGAGCAACCGGGCGCAGGCGGCGACGAAAGCGTCGATGTCGGCGACATGCTCGATTATCTCCATAGCGAGGACGACATCGAAGGACCGGCCTTCGCCGGCCAGCGCTTCCGGCAGGGCGCAGCGGTAGTCGATTGCGAGGCCCTGAGCGGCGGCGTGAGCGGCGGCGACGCCGATCGCTTTTGCCTCGGCATCGAGACCGGTCACCCGGGCGCCAAGCCGGGCCATCGGCTCAGTGAGCAGACCGCCGCCGCAGCCGAGATCGACCATGCCGAGCCCGTTGAACGGCCTGGTCGCGCTTGGGGCCGCGCCGTTGCCGTATCGATCACGCGAGACGCGACTGAAATGGGCGAGGACGTGATCACGGATGAAGGCGATACGCACCGGGTTGAGCTTGTGGAGCTGGCCGAACTCACCCTCAACGTTCCACCAGGTGTCCGCCAGCGCGGCGAAACGTTCGATCTCGTCGGGCGCCAGCGTGCTGGTCCCTGGTGTGCTTTGCGCCATGAAGTGATGCTCGCTGTTCCGGGATGCGGGCGGTGGCGCGTGCGATTGTTGCGCCGGCTGTCGCTTTGCCTTTATCTAGCGCCGTTATCGACGTCAGCAACCGGGCTCAAGCCCGGACTTCATCTTGAACAACCAGAATCCTTGTCACGCTTCCGCTGCGGGAGCGTGAACGGCGGAATGAAACGACCGACAGGCTGCGGAGACCATGGCGCGACTTGTCCAGAAATTCGGCGGCACTTCCGTGGCCGATGTCAACCGCATCAAGGCGGTGGCGGCGCGGGTCGCCCGCAGCGTGAGCGCTGGCAACGAGGTCGCGGTGGTGGTCTCGGCGATGGCCGGCGTGACCAATCAGCTTGTCGGCTTCGTCTCGGCGATCAGCCCGCTGCACGACGCGCGCGAATACGATGTCGTCGTCGCCAGCGGTGAGCAGGTCACCGCCGGTCTTCTCGCCCTGGCGCTGCAGGAGCTGGGCGTGCCGGCGCGCTCCTGGCTTGGCTGGCAGCTGCCGCTCAGCACCGACAACGCCCACGGCCGGGCCCGGATCGAGGCGATTGAGACCGACGAGATCGTCCGGCGGATGGCGCGGGGCGAGGTCGCGGTGCTGGCCGGCTTCCAGGGGATCGCCGCCGACGGCCGCATCACCACCCTCGGCCGCGGCGGGTCGGACACCTCTGCGGTGGCTCTGGCCGCAGCGCTGGCGGCCGATTGCTGCGATATCTACACGGATGTCGACGGCGTCTATACTTCCGATCCGCGCATCGTCGCCCGCGCCCGGAAGCTTGAGCGGATCACCTATGAGGAAATGCTCGAGATGGCGTCGCTCGGGGCCAAGGTTCTGCAAACCCGCGCCGTCGAGCTGGCGATGAAGTGCGGTGTCCGGCTGCAGGTGCTGTCGAGCTTCGAGGACGTGCCGGGAACCCTCGTTGTCGGAGAGGACGAGATCGTGGAACAGGAACTGGTGAGCGGCATCGCCTACAGTCGGGACGAGGCCAAGATCACGCTGCTCCGGGTCGCCGACCGGCCGGGAATCGCGGCCAGCATCTTCGGGCCGCTTGCCGACGCCAGCATCAATGTTGACATGATCGTGCAGAATGTCTCACCTTCGGGAGAGACTACCGACCTGACCTTCACCGTCGGCAAGGCCGACCTGGAGCGCGCCGTCAGCGTCATCTCCGGCTGCCGAGACAACATACGCTACGCCGACTTGCGTTCGGACGCCAATGTCGTCAAGGTTTCGGTGATCGGGGTCGGAATGCGCAGCCACGCGGGCATCGCGCAAAGGATGTTTCGCACATTGGCCGAAAAGGGGATCAACATTCAGGTCATCTCGACCTCCGAGATCAAGGTCAGCGTGTTGATCGACGAAGTCTATACCGAGCTTGCCGTCCGCGCTCTGCACGCCGCCTACGGGCTCGACGCTTAAGCCATCATGGCAGGAATATCCGCGGAGGCGCGGCTCAACCGTCTGTGGTCGCGGGGCACCGCATTCCTCGGGTGCCGCTATGCGCTGATGGGTGGCGCCATGTCCTGGGTCTCCGAACAGCACCTTGTCTCGGCGATCTCCAACGCCGGCGGTTTCGGCGTGATCGCCTGCGGCTCGCTGCAGCCCGATGCGCTGGATCAGGAAATCGCCGCTACCCAGGCCCGGACCGGCAAGCCGTTCGGCGTCAACCTGATCGTCATGCATCCCGATATAGACGCCCTGATCGCGGTCTGCCTCGATCGCAAGGTCGGCCATGTGGTCCTCGCCGGCGGGATGCCGCCGGGCGGCGCCATCAAGCGGCTGAAGGAGGGCGGAGCAAAGGTGGTTAGCTTCGCCCCGTCGCTCGGGATTGCCAAGCGCCTGATCCGCAACGGTGTCGATGCGCTGGTCATCGAAGGCGCCGAGGCCGGCGGCCATATCGGCCCGGTCTCGACCAGCGTGCTGGCCCAGGAGATTCTGCCCGCGGTCCGCGACGTGCCGGTGTTCGTGGCCGGCGGCGTCGGCCGCGGCGAGGCGGTGATCACCTACCTCGAAATGGGGGCCAGCGGTTGCCAGCTTGGCACACGCTTTGTCTGCGCCACCGAAAGCATCGCCCATCCGGCCTTCAAGAAGGCTTTCGTCCGCGCCAGCGCCCGCGACGCAATCGTCTCGATCCAGGTTGACCCGGATCTGCCGGTGATCCCGGTGCGCGCACTTGCTAATGGTGGGACCCGGCGCTTCATCGAGGTGCAGCGACAGATCGCCGAGCGCTACCGGCGCGGAGAACTGAACCAGGAGCAGGCGCGGCTTGAGGTCGAGCTGTTCTGGGCCGGCGCGCTGCGCCGGGCGGTCATCGACGGCGACGTCGAAGGCGGCTCGCTGATGGCGGGGCAGAGTGTCGGCATGGTCTTGCGCGAGCAGTCGACCGCGGAAATTATCGATGAGCTGGTCGCCCAGGCGCTTGCCGCGCTTGCCGCCCGAGAGCTGCGGGAGGCCGGCTAAGGTGATGCACCACGGCCAGACCGTCCTGGTTCTGCGGCGGCTTCTTGCGCGCATTCGCGACGTCATGGCCAGCGGCGGCAACACGGACGGCCGCCTCGCCCGCATCGTCGCCATTATCGCCAAGGACATGGCCGCGGAGGTCTGCTCGATATACATCCGCCGCGCCGGCGACGTGCTCGAGCTGTTCGCAACCCAAGGTCTTCGCGCCGCCGCGGTGCGCCGCACCCGCCTGCGTGTCGGTGAAGGCCTCATCGGCGAGATCGCCGCCAAGCAGCGACCGCTGGCGCTGTCCGAAGCGCAGAACCATCCCAGCTTCGCCTTTCGCCCGGAGACCGGCGAGGAGATTTACCATTCGCTGATGGGTGTGCCGATCCTGCGCGGCGGTCGTCTCGTCGGCGTGCTCGCGGTGCAGAACACCTCCGCGCGCCAGTACACCGACGAAGAGATCGAGGCGCTGCAGACGGTGGCGATGGTGCTGGCCGAAATGGTGGCGAGCGGCGTCTCGCTCGATCCGGCTCAGCTGCTGCCGGCGGAGACGGTCACCGCGACCCCGACCCGGCTGGAGGGCGCGCGCCTGCACAGCGGCCTCGCCTTCGGCGTCGCGGTCCTGCACAAGCCGCGCTTTGCCATCCGCAAGATCGTCGCCGAGGACACCCGGATCGAGCACGAGCGGTTGCGCCACGCGGTGGCCGACATGCACGGCGCCCTCGACGATATGCTGCGTTCGACCGTCATCGGCGGGGACGGTGAGCATCGCGATGTGCTTGAGACCTACCGGTTGATCGCCGAAGACGTCGGCTGGTTGCGCCGCATCGGCGAGGCGATCAACACCGGGCTGACCGCCGAGGCCGCGGTGCAGAAGGTCAACGACGACATCCACGCCCGGATGAGCCAGGTCTCCGACGCCTACCTGCGCGAACGGGTGCACGACCTCGAGGATCTCGCCGACCGGCTGCTGCAGCATCTGATCGGCGCCGAGCCGGGCGGCACCGCCCTTCCGGCGGACCAGGAGGTCATTCTCGTGGCGCGCAATCTCGGCCCGGCCCAGCTCCTCGACTACCAGCGGCACCGGCTGCGGGGCGTCGTCCTGGAGGAAGGCTCGCCGAACTCGCATGTCGCGATCGTGGCCCGCGCCCTGGATATCCCGGTCGTCGGCCAGGTACGGGAGGCGATGAGCCGCATTGAGCATGGCGACCAGCTGATCGTCGACGCCGAGCACGCTCAGGTTCTCGTGCGGCCGAGCGATGACATCCGCAAGCTGTTCATCAAGAGCCTGAAGGCACGCGACGAGCGACGGGCGGCCTACGCGGCGATCAAGGATTTGCCGGCGGTTACCCTCGACGGGGTCCGGATCGGCGTTTACATCAACGCCGGTCTACTGATCGATCTGCAGCATCTTGCCGAATCGGATGTCGAAGGCGTCGGGCTCTACCGCACGGAAGTGCCGTTCATGATCCGCCCCGAGCTCCCGGACGTCGAAGCGCAGCGGCAGATCTATCAGAAGGTGCTGGAGTATGCCGGGCCGAAACCGGTCGTCTTCCGCACCCTCGACGTGGGCGGCGACAAGGTGATGCCGTACTGGCCGAGCGGTCAGGAAGAAAATCCGGCCATGGGCTGGCGGGCGATCCGGGTGTCGGTCGACCGACCGGCAATGTTGCGCCAGCAGCTGCGGGCGCTGATCAAAGCGGCCGCCGGGCGCGATTTGTGGCTGATGTTCCCTATGCTGACCGATGTGAGCGAGTTCCGCTACGGGCGGGCTCTGCTGGATAAGGAACTGGCGCGGGTGCGCGAGGGCGGAGGCGCGGCGCCCCGGCGCGTCCACGTCGGCGCCATGCTGGAGGTGCCGGCCTTGATTTACCAGCTTCCCGAGCTGCTCGGCCTTGTCGACTTCCTCTCGGTTGGCACCAACGACCTGTTTCAGTTCATGTTCGCCAGCGATCGAGCGAATTATCAGATCTCGGAGCGCTACGACAGCCTCTCGCCGGTCGCGCTCAGCATCCTGCGGTTGATTCTGCAGCAGTGTCAGGCGGCGCGTGTTCCGGTCAGCATCTGCGGCGAGATGGCGGCGCGACCGCTTGACGCGTTGGCCCTGATCGGCATCGGCTATCGTGCCATTTCCATGTCGCCGCCGGCGGTCGGACCGATCAAGGCGACAATCCGCGGGGTCCGCCTTTCCACGCTCGAAGTCTATGTCGCCTCGCTTTGTGCCGGACGGCAGCGCAGCGTCCGCGAGCAACTGCGGGCGTATGCAGTAGACCATGGGGTGATGCTCTGAGCGCCGCCGCCGGCGCTTTCAGGTGATGATCAGTTTGGGGTAGCGGTGCGGTCGATTGACCGCCGGAACGAAACAACCATGGCGTGGGGGTGATGATGGTCATGGCTGACACCGACATCGAGCAGGCCGAGGACACCGGCATCGGCGCGACGTTACGGGTGAACCGACAGCGCCGCGGTATCACTCTCGATGCCGTCGCGCAGGCGTTGAACGTGCGCAAACCTTTTCTCCAGGCGATCGAGGAAGGGCGTTACGAGGCGCTTCCCGGCCCGACCTACGCATGCGGCTTCGTACGTGCCTACGCCGATTATCTCGGCCTGCACAACGGCGAGGCGGTGCGCCAGTTCAAAATCGAAACCCTCGGGCGGAAGATTGGTGGGGATCTTAATTTTCCGTCACCCGAGAGCGAGCGGGGCGTTCCGAGAGCGGCCATTCTCGTTGCCAGCGTGCTTCTCATCGGCTTGGCTTATGGCGCCTGGTATCTGCTGTCGCCGCAGGGCGGTGACGATGGCACGCTCATTGCGGCCGTTCCGGAACGGCTGGCGCCGACACCCGCGGGTGAGCCGGCGCCCGCCGCAATCCCGGTGCCGGAGCCGACCGCCACCCCGCAGGCGGCGGGGGAACAGGATGCCCAGCGGCAACAGCCGGGTCCAGCCGCCGCGCCCCCCGCTCGCCTGCAGCCCGATCTGCCGCCGGCCAGCGCGTCGCTGCCCCCACTCGCGGTGGGACCAGGCGAGGACGCGCCGTCGGGAAGCCCGGTTGGCGGCGACAACAGCGGCGTGACGGATGGCGAGCCCTCGTCGTACGAGCCGCCACCGGCACTTGCTCAAAGCGCGCCGGAACCGGCCGCCAAGCCACAGGCGTCGCCGGCGGTGTCTGAAGAAGGAGAAAGCGCCGCGAGCGTCGACGAGCGGATCGTCCTTCGCGCTTCTGCGCCGACCTGGATCGAGCTGCGCGACCGCAACGGCCGCATTGTTCTTTCCAAGGTGCTTCAGGCGGGAGACATACTTCCCGTCGACGCGGCAGGCGGCCTGTCGCTGGTCACCGGCAACGCGGGTGGTCTGGAGATCATGCTCGGCGGTGAGGTTCTGCCGCCGCTGGGCCGGTCGGGCCAGGTCAGGCGCGGGATCGTTCTCGATCCTGTGGCCTTGCGTTCGGCGGCTGCACGCTGAAATTGGGTGGGTGAGGCACGCGCCATGCCAGCGGAGTGCCGTTGACCCGGGTCACGCGCGTCGGCAAGCTTCCGTCCCGGCGGCAGCATGCCGGCCAGTAGCAAGGAGCGTCTCGTGATGTCATATCCGATCGCCGGCGTCGAACGACACCGGACCGTTCCGGTCAGGATCGGTGGTGTTGTCGTCGGCGGCGATGCGCCGGTTGTGGTCCAGTCGATGACCAACACCGATACCGCCGACGTGGACGCGACGGTGGCGCAGGTGGAGGCCCTCGCCCGTGCCGGTTCCGAGCTGGTCCGCATCACGGTCGATCGCGACGACGCGGCACGGGCTGTACCCCGCATCCGTGAACGTCTCGAGGCCCGTGACGTTCACGTCCCACTCGTCGGAGATTTTCACTACATCGGTCACACGCTCCTCAGCCGCTACCCCGACTGCGCCTCGGCGCTCGACAAGTACCGTATCAATCCCGGCAACGTCGGCTTCCGCGAGAAGCGGGACCGCCAGTTCTCGACGATGATCGAGATCGCCCTGAAGAATGACCGGCCGGTCCGGATCGGCGTCAACTGGGGCAGCCTGGATCAGGAACTGCTGGCGCGGCTGATGGACGACAACGCCGCGTTGTCGAGCCCGCGCACCGCCGAAGAGGTCATGCGCGAGGCCATGGTTGTCTCGGCCCTGGGATCCGCCGCTCGCGCCGAGGCGATCGGGTTGGGGCGCGACAGGATCGTGCTGTCGTGCAAGGTCAGCGACGTTCAGCATCTGGTGGCGGTTTACAGGAGTCTCGCATCGCGCTGCGACTACGCGCTCCACCTCGGTCTGACCGAAGCCGGCATGGGAAGCAAGGGCGTGGTCGCTTCGACGGCGGGCCTGGCGATCCTGCTGCAGGAGGGGATCGGCGACACTATCCGCGTGTCGCTGACGCCCGCGCCGGGCGGCGCGCGGACGGAGGAGGTGATCGTCGCCCAGCAGATCCTCCAGGTCATGGGCCTGCGCTCGTTCACAGCGATGGTCACGGCCTGTCCCGGATGCGGACGGACCACGAGCACTGTCTTCCAGGAGCTGGCCGAAGATATTCAGGCCCATATCGCCCGGCGCATGCCGGCGTGGCGGGAGGCCTATCCCGGCGTCGAGACCATGGCCGTGGCGGTGATGGGCTGCATTGTCAACGGTCCGGGCGAAAGCAAGCATGCCGACATCGGCATCAGCCTGCCGGGCACCGGCGAGGAACCGGCCGCCCCCGTCTTCATCGACGGCAGGAAGGCGATGACGCTGCGCGGCGCACGCATCGCCGGCGAGTTTCAGGAGATCGTCGAGGCCTACGTCAAGAACCGCTACGGCGAGGCCGCGCCGGCAACACACGTCGACGCGGGGAACGCCGCGACTTCGCGCGCGCCGCTGTCGCCCGCGGCCGCAGACTAGCGCGCCCATGGCCGCTGTCCGTCCGGTTCGCGGAACCCGCGACTATCTTCCTGCCGATAGCCGGCGCCAACGGTTCGTCGAGGCGATGGCGCTGGCAATCGCCACCCGCTACGGCTACGGCGAGATCTCGACGCCGATCTTCGAGTTCACCGACGTGTTCGCCCGGACCCTCGGCGATACTTCCGATATCGTCACCAAGGAGATGTACACGCTCGCCGATCGCGGCGGCGAAAGCCTGACCCTGCGCCCGGAGAACACCGCCGGCGTGGTCCGGGCGGTCATCTCCGCCGGGCTCGCCCAGCAGGCGCCGTTGAAGTACTTCTACCGGGGTCCGATGTTCCGCTACGAGCGGCCGCAGAAGGGTCGGCTGCGCCAATTCAATCAGGTCGGCGTCGAACTTCTGGGAGTCGCCGAGCCCGCCGGCGACATCGAGTGCATTGCCCTTGCCGCGGACTTCCTGTCCGCCCTTGGCCTGGGCGCGATCGTGAGCCTGGAGATCAACACGCTGGGCGATCCGGAAAGCCGGCGGATCTACACCGACCATCTGGTCGCCTATCTCGAGAGCCGGCGCGCACAGCTTTCCGAAGACGGCCGCCTGCGGCTGGAGCGCAACCCGCTGAGGGTGCTGGATTCCAAGGACCAGGGCGATCGGGCGGCGCTGGCCGCGGCGCCGTCGATCTTCGACAGTCTGAACGACTCCTCGCGGAGCTTCTTCGCCGCGGTGCTTGCCGGTCTCGACACCCTCGACATCCGCTACACGATCAATCCGAAGCTGGTGCGCGGCCTTGACTACTATTGCCACACCGCCTTTGAGTTCACCACCGAGGCCCTCGGCGCCCAGGGCACGGTGCTCGCCGGTGGCCGCTATGACGGTCTTGCCGAGCAGATGGGTGGCCGGCCTCTGCCCGGTATCGGCTGGGCCGCTGGGGTGGAGCGGGCAATGATGCTGACCGCGGAGCACGGAGACGCCTTGCCGGATGAGCCGCGGCCTCTGGCCGTCGTCCCCCAGAGCCCGGATCAGGACGGAGCCGCCCAGCGAATGGCCCGCGAGCTTCGCAGGGTCGGGCTGCCG
This sequence comes from Rhodospirillales bacterium, assembly GCA_038250645.1. Lineage (GTDB taxonomy): Bacteria > Pseudomonadota > Alphaproteobacteria > Rhodospirillales > Defluviicoccaceae > JAEULH01. Next base: position 20,486 of record JBBSCD010000012.1, on the reverse strand, counting down.
ATCGACGTCGGCTACGCGGGCTCGCTCGGCAAGCGGCTGAAGCGAGCGAACAGGATCAACGCGCGGGCGGCGATCATCGTCGGCGAGGACGAGCTTGCGCGCGGTCAGGTCGCGGTTCGCGACCTGGACAGCGGCGCGCAGGAGGAGGTTGCGCTCGCGGCGCTGTCGGACCGGCTCGCTCAGTTTCTTTAGCGGCCGACGAGCGGTGCGCGCGCATGCAGGACTTCATCGTTGTCGGCGCGAATCCGCGGTCGAGTTCGCTTGGCGTCCGCGACCGGCTGATCCCCGAACCCGCGGCGGTCGAACCCCTGCTCCATGAACTGCAGGCCGCGGGCTTGGCCCAGGCCATGATCCTGACGACCTGTGACCGGGTCGAGGTTTATGCGATCGCACCCGACGAGCGCGACGCCGGCAAGCGTGTCATCGCCACGCTCGCGCGCTTCGGCGCGATCCCGCCGGCCGAGGTCGCGCGACATGTCTACATTCACGTCGGCGAGGACGCGGTGCGCCACATCTTCGCTGTCGCTGCGTCTCTCGATGGCACGGTCGTCGGCGATCCGTACGTGATCGCGCAGGTTAAGGACGCCTATCGCATCGCCCGGGATGCCGGGGCGCTCGGGGATCCGCTGGTGGGTCTGGTTCAGGCAGCGCTGGCCGCGGCCAAACAGGCCCGTAGCCGGACGGATATCGGTCGGGCGCCGGTGTCGCTCGCCGCGGCCGCCGTCGATCTGTCGCAGCGGGTGCACGGTGACCTCGAGTCCGCGCGCGGACTTCTCATCGGGCTTTCGGAAATTGGTGAATTCATCGCTCAGGCCATGCGCCATGCTCGCCTCGGCGATCTTTCGGTCGCTCATCCCAGCGCGGCGCGTGCGGAAACCGGGGCACGACTCCTTGATTGTCATGTCGCGGCCTATCCCCTCGATTTCGCCGAACTGGCGCGGTCGGACGTGATCATAGGTTGCCTCGGAAGCCGCCGCTATGCGATCACACCGGAGCTGGTGAAAGCCCTTCTCCGGGCACGGCGATATCAGCCTATACTTTTCATCGATACTGCGGTGCCGGGCGATGTCGATCCAGCGGTCGATGGTCTCGATGCGGCGTTCGTCTACACGCTCGACGATCTCGAGAAGGTGGCGCGGGTCGGCCGCAAGTCGCGGCATAAGGAAGCGGCACGGGCGCGCGACATCGTCGATGCGGAGGTTCGGACGTTCCTTCGCCGCAGGGCGGAGCGCGCCGCGATTCCGGTGCTGAGTGCGCTTCGCCGGCACTTCGAGCTGTCGCGCGACGCCGCTTTGCGCGACGCCAAAGGCGACGCCGACAGGGCGACGCGACTCCTGATCAACCGCCTTCTGCACGGGCCGTCGACGACTTTGCGTCAGGCTGCCGCCGCTCACCCGAAAAATGCGGCGGAGCTGGAAGAATTCACCCGCGCGTTGAGAACGCTTTACGATCTGGACGCTGCGCCCGAGGAGAGGGATGAATGACGTTCGAGGACAAATTCACACGGTTGCGCGACCGCCACGCCGAAATCGGGGCGCAGCTCGCGAAACCCGAAACCGCCGGCAGCGATGAGTTCGCTCGGTTATCGAAGGAATACGCCGATCTCGCCGCCATCGTTGGGGCCATTGACGCCTACCGCAAGGTCGTCTTCGAAAGCGCCGAACTCGAGCTCATGGCGAGCGACGAGCACGGTGAGCCGGATTTGCGGCAGATGGCTCGCGAGGAATTGGTAGCGGCGCGCCAACGGATCCCCGAGCTGGAACAGCAGGTTCGCCTGCTGCTGATCCCGAAGGACGAGGCCGACGAGAAAAACGCGATCCTCGAGGTCCGCGCCGGGACCGGCGGCGAAGAGGCCGCGCTGTTTGCCTCCGTCCTGTTGCGGATGTATCAGCGCTTCGCCGAGATCAAGGGCTGGCGCTTCGAGATCATGAGCGCCAACGATACCGGGATCGGCGGGATCAAGGAGGCCAGCGCCGCCATCTCGGGGCGCGGCGTCTTCGCCCGGCTGAAGTTCGAATCCGGCGTCCATCGCGTCCAGCGGGTTCCCGAGACCGAGGCAAGCGGACGCATTCACACCTCGGCGGCGACCGTCGCGGTGCTGCCCGAAGCCGAAGACGTCGACATCAGGATCGAGGAAAAGGACCTCCGTATCGATGTATTCCGCTCAAGCGGTCCCGGGGGCCAATCGGTCAACACGACCGACAGTGCGGTGCGGGTGACCCACCTCCCGACCGGCATCGTCGTCTCCCAACAGGACGAGAAGTCCCAGCACAAGAACCGGGCCAAGGCGATGAAGATCCTGCGCGCCCGGCTTTACGATCTGGAGCGCGAACGGACGGACGCCGAGCGCGCCGCCAATCGCAAGAGCCAGGTCGGGACCGGCGATCGCTCGCAGCGGATCCGTACCTACAACTTCCCTCAATCCCGCGTCACCGATCACAGGATCGGCCTGACCCTGCACAAGCTTGAGCAGGTTCTCGACGGTGATCTCGACGAACTCATCGACGCCCTGGTCGCCGAGGATCAGGCCGCGCGTCTGGCCGACGCCGAATGACGGAGGCGGCCGCTACCGGCGCGGCGACGGGAATGGCGGCCACGTCGGTTGCGACGGATCCGGCAGACATGGTCCTCGGCGACCTCGTCGGCGCGATTGCGGGTGCGCTTGACGCCGCCGCCGTCGCTCTCCCGGCGCTGGAGGCGCGGCTGATTGTTGGCTCCGGCTTGGGCCTCGATGCAATGACGGTGTTTGCATATCCGGAACGCTCGGTCGCGGCGGCGCACGTCGGAGTCGTCCGCGACCTCGCCGAGCGGCGCGCGAGGGGCGAGCCGTTGGCCTACATCCTTGGCGAGCGCGAGTTCTGGAGCCTGCCGATCCGGGTCACGCGGGATGTCTTGATCCCGCGGCCGGAGACCGAGCTGATTGTCGAGACCGCGCTTGGTCTGCATCCTGCCGGCAGCCGACCGCTGCGGTTTCTCGATCTCGGCACCGGCAGCGGCTGCATCCTGCTTGCGCTGCTGAGTGAACGTCCCCTCGCCCGCGGCGTCGGTGTCGACATTTCTCACGCAGCGCTTGAGGTTGCCCGTGACAATGCCCGCCGGCTCGCGCTGGCGTCGCGCTGCGACTTCGTCTGCGGCGATTGGGGGAGGGCGATCGCCGCCACCTTTGACTTGATCGTCGCCAACCCCCCATATATCGACAACACAAGTCTCGCCTGCCTGAATCGGGAAATTCGCGATTTCGAGCCACAAAGGGCCTTGCGCGGCGGCGTCGACGGTCTCGACGCTTTCAGTGCCGTCGGCCGGGACCTCGGCAGGATGCTCGCCGCAGACGGTCGGGCGATCGTAGAGGTTGGAGACGGCCAAGCCGGTCGGGTCGAAACTCTGTTCGCAGATCTTGGGTTGCGGACAATTGCGGTCTGCCGTGACTTGGCCGGACATGAGCGATGCCTAACGGTGGCGGCAAATTGACGTTCGATGCGCGAAGCGGGAAGAAATGGCTTGGAAGCCAAATGGTTCCCGACTACTTTGGTCAGGAAGGGGATTAAACCGCGCCGCATCGAGAATGGTTCTCAGAGTGCTGCCGTCTGCCCCTCAGTCCCGCATAAAGATCTGACCTAAGGCACTTGTTGCCAAAGTTGCGTTGTGGGCGCAGGCGCGAAGCGGATCATCCGACTATCGGCCTCATCAGAAATCATTAGGTGCGATGAAACACACGACGACGAACAACACCAGACGGGGACGCAACCGCGGCAATGGTCGGCGTCACCCAACATCTCTGAAAACGCAAACGTTCGAGAGCAGTGGCCCCGAGGGCAAGATCCGCGGAACGGCGCAGCAGGTTCTGGATCGTTACCTGGTGCTCGGCCGGGATGCCGCGTCGGCGGGCGATCCGGTCGCCGCGGAAGGCTTCTATCAGTTCGCGGAGCACTACTATCGGATCATCAGTGCTGCCGAGAAGGCCAGTGGTGGGGAACGGCCGCGGCGTCCAACTCAGGATGAGGAGGGAGAGGACGAGGTTGTTGCCGAGGCGGGTGCAGCCGATGCGCCGGCGGAAGCGCCCGAACCGGCGCAGATCTAGGCCCCGGACACGAGCGTGAACCCTCAGGGGGTGCCGGGCAGTCTTCACGACTGCGGCTCAAGCATCCGTGCTCGCCGCAAACCGGCCGAGACCATCGCCACAGCAACGGCGTGCCTCTGCACCTTCCAGCGGCGGGCGGCGCTTTCGACGCTCTGCGGGCTCTGTGGGCTCTGTGGGCTCTGTGGGCTCTGTGGATTATTTATGACCGGTATCGTGCGGCGCCCGCGTGAACTTCTATGGACCGCGCGTGTGCTTCAACTTAAAATGCCATCGCAGCGTTGAACGAGTTGTCTATCGGCTCGTGAAGCCGGCACAACGCGTGCGAGATGGCGTCCGTGATCAATGATGGTTCACGGCCAGGGTTTGTAGTCGTCCGGATCGAGATAGGCCGTGTGGGGGTCATCGCTTCCATGGCTCTACTTGGGTGCGGCGTTGGTCGTCCCACGCGGGCGGACGAGCGCAGACCCGGGGCATGCCTGCGCCGGGCCGCTGCTGCAAGAAGCTTAGGTTGCAAGAGGCAGGGAAAAAAGGGCTCCGATGTTCATTGATGCCCGCACCGTCGATGAAAATGTTGACATCGAGACGGACCTTTGTGTGATCGGCGGCGGCGCCGGCGGCATCTCCCTCGCGCGGGAGTTCATCGGCGGCCCGGTGCGCGTCTGTCTCCTTGAAAGCGGCGGACTGAAGGCGGAGCGGGAAACCCAGTCCCTCTACGAGGGCGAGAGCGTCGGCATCCCTTACGAGCTCGACACAACGCGGTCTCGCTACTTCGGCGGTAGCACCAACTGCTGGGGCGGTTTCTCCAGGCCGTTTCAGCCGATCCACTTCACCAAGCGGCCGTGGGTGCCCTACAGCGGCTGGCCGTTCACCTACGAGGAGCTGGCGCCCTACTACGATCGCGCCCACGACGTCTGCGGCCTGCCGATCGGCAAGTACGACCCAGAAGTCTGGGTGCGTGAGCTGAACGGCGCAAACCTCAAGGTTCTGCCGTTTCCGAACCACGAGATCGTCAGCCGGATGATCCAGACAAACAAGGAACGGCGGCGTTTCGGCCATGTGTTTCGTAACGAGCTCCAGGCGAGCGAAAACATCTCCGTCTATTTGTACGCCAATGTCGTCGATATTCAGGCGGACGAGCTCGACCGGAAGATTACCCGCGTGCGCGTCGCCTGCCTCGATGGCCGCCGCTTCTGGGTCTCGGCCAAGATCTTTGTGCTCGCCGCCGGCGGCATCGAGAATGCCCGCCTGCTGCTGACCTCAAACACGACGGCGCCCCGAGGGCTGGCCAACGACTACGACCTCGTCGGCCGCTTCTTCATGGAACACGCGACCTTCCCCTCTGGCACGATCACCTTCAACGACCCCGAGGCGTCGCCCGACATCCACGACACCAAGTACGCGGTCGTGCGTCTGCCGGTGGCGGCCCAGATCGAACTGGACGAGGAAACGCAGAAGCGCGAACAGATCCTCGATTCAGCGACCTTCATCGAGTCCGTCTTCAAGGGCGAGCGGTGCGCGGGGACCGAGGTCCTCAAGACGTTCTACAAGGACGCCCGCAGCGGTTTCGTCCCGAAGAACCTGGCCAGGGGCGTCGGCGAGATGCTGCTCGACGCGCACAACGTGACCATGTTTACCCTCGGCTATTTGTCACGCTCCCGTCTCCTGCTTCACCATTACCAGATCATGACCCTGATCGAGCCGGCGCCGAACCCGGACAGCCGGGTGACGCTCAGCCGTCACCGCGACCAGTTGGGAATGAACAGGGTCTGCCTCGACTGGCGTTTGACCCCTCTCGATCAGCACACCGTTCGCCGGACCGTCGAGATCTTTCGCGACAAGGCCGCTGCCGCCAACATCGGCAAGGTCAGGATCGACCTTCCATTGCACAGCAACCACGAGTTCAACGAGCTGCACTGGGTCTGGCACCATATGGGCACGACGCGGATGCACACCGACCCGAAGCAGGGCGTCGTCAACGAGCACTGCCGCGCCCACGGCATCGGCAACCTGTTCGTCGCCGGCAGCTCGGTCTTCCCCACCGCCGGCAACAACACGCCGACGATGACCATCATCGCCCTGGCGCTGCGGCTATCGGATCACCTCAAAGGCGTCTTCGCCGAACGCCGGTTCTAACGTCGGTACTGGGGTGGAGCATCCGGCGGCAACGCCGGTCGCCCGATTGCCGGCTCACCCACAAGTTCAGCCACCGTTTCTTCGTAAAGGCGCCGGATATCGTTCTCGTGGCCGACAGGCGGCACTGGCCTTCCGGCTCAGGGCCCGCTTCCGCCCCAGCAGGTCATGCATACAGCCGCCGGTCCGAAGCTCTGCTCGCAGAGCAAGGACGAGCTTGAAATCTTCCGGCACTTTGCCCGCGCCGACCCGAACCGTAATATGGACGGAACAGTCGGCGCCAGAGCATCCTATGCCCGGGTGGGCGCAGACGCGATGCTCGGTCCTTCTCTAATCGATCACCTTTCTGCTTTCGGACGATTTCATCCGAAAGTAGGCTGATCTTAAGTCGTGTAGTACTTTTTCACCGGGCCGTAGTAGTAGGCCGAGTCGCTGAAGCCGTACTGGGCGTGCTTCTTCGAGTCGACCATCGTGAGAACGACGCCGATCAGATTGCCGCCGCTCTCGTCGATCTGCTTGGCCGCGAGCGCCGCAACGTCGCGCGTGGTCGCCGCCCAGCGCACCACCAGGATCGTCGCGTCAACCTGGGGTGCAAGCAGCCTCGGATCCGACACCGCCACCACCGGCGGTGAATCGAGGATGACCAGCTCGAATTCGCCCGCGAGCGCGGCGATGACGGCGCGCATCTCCGGCGACGCCAGGATCTCGGCAGGATCTGCGGTGAGCCGTCCCGCCGGAATGACATATGCTCCGGACCGCTCGTCGCGATGCAGAACCTCCGAAAGCTGCGCCTCGCCCGTGATGAGCTCGACCAGTCCAGGCCGCCGCGGCGCGCCGAGCATCCGGTGCACCGACGGGCGGCGCAGGTCGGTTTCGACGATGACGGTGCGCCGGCCGGACAGCCCGCGCATCCGCGCGAGGCAGACGGCCAGCGTCGTCTTGCCCTCATTCGGCTGCGCCGAGGTGATGAGCAGCGTCTTCGGTGCCTCGCCCTCGGGCGCCAGCAGGATGCTGGTGAACACCGACCGCACGGCCTCGCCGAACATCGACGACGGGTTCTTCAAAATGAACGACTCAGGCCCCGACGAGCGGCCCCGACCCGAGCCGTGGACCATCGGCACGAGGCCGAGAGACCGCTTGCCGAGGATGCGCTCGACCTGCTCGCCGCTGCGATAGCCGCGATCGAACTGCTCGATCGCGAGGACCGCGAGCATGGATGACACGGCTGCGAGCAGGAACACGGTGGCGACGATCAGCGCCTTCGGCGGATAGGATGCGTTGTCGGGAATATCGGCGCGTGAAATGATCCGCGCGCCGGACTGCTGAACGGCAGAGTCAGTCTGGGCGCTGGTTTCTTCAAAGCGGCTCAGAAACGTCTCCAGCATGGTCCGCTCGGCGCCTGCATCGCGCTCCAGGGCGCGAAGCTGGACCTCGGCGCTGTTGCTCTGCGCCATGCGCCCCTTGAGCTGGTCGAGGCTCTCCTGCAACGTGACCTCGCGGGCGCGGGCGACACCGACATCGTTTTCAAGCTTCTGGACCACCTTCGCGATTTCCGAGGCGATCTTCCCCTGGACGTCGCGCAGGGCGGCGCGCGCGCTAATCATGCGCGGATGGCGCTCGCCGAACTCATCCGCGAGCTGGGCGACCTCACGCTTGACCTCGCTTTCCTGCGCGAGCAGCGCCTGGACAACCGGTGAGCCGAGGACGTCGGCGGCGGTGCTGGCGCCGCCCGGTGAGCGGACCAGACGGCGGATCTGGTCAAGCCGCGCATCCGCCTCGGCGCGCGAAGTCCGGGCGACGATCATCTGCGCGTTGAGATCCGAGATCTGCTGGGAGATCAGGGTGAAGCCACCGGCGCCGGCGAGCAATCCGGCCTGCCTGCGGTATTGTTCGACAGCCTGTTCCTTCTCGCTGACGTCCCGGCGGAGGTCCGCGATCTTCTCCGTCAGCCAGTTGGTGGCGCGCTGCGCCGCCTCATACTTGGCGTCGAGCTGATCGAGCAGATAGGTCTCGGCCAGCTTGTTGGTGATCCGCCAGGCCTTGACAGGATCTTCCGAGGAGAACGTGACCTGAAGCACCCGCGACTGGGCCTTCAGGCGGACGTCGAGGCTATCGAGGAAAGCGTCAACGACGTTGGCTTGCTGTTGTGCTTCGATGATGTCATCCGGCAGAGGTTGCGGCACCTTGCCGGTCACCATTGTCTTTACCCGTTGCAGGCCGCTCTTCAGCGACCTGGAGATCGAGCCGACCCAGGAATCCGGCTCCAAAGCAGCGTTGAATTCCGGGTCGTCGGCAAGGTCGAGGGCGGCGATGACCTTCTTGGCGACGCCGCGGGAGCGAATGACTTCGACCTGACTGTCAACCGCCTCCTGATCCGGCAGGGCGTCGGTGAGGACCGCCTGGATGTTGACGACCTGCTGCTGGGCGTTGTCGAGCATGACCTCGGTGGTCGCGCTGTAGAGTGACGGCACCAGCATGAGGAGAATGAAGGCAATCAGCGTAGCCAGCAGGGTCGGAAGGACGATCGCCCACTTTCGCCGCTTCAGCGTTTGCAGCAGCCACGCCGCGTCCACGTCGCGCACGTTCTCGACCCACCGCGACGCGCTCATCGATGGCTTTGCCCCGGCGCGATCTCGTGCCGGCTCTTCCAACGGACGATCCACGACTTCTCCTGCCATTCCACAGCGGGGCAGCGGGATGGAACAGGTTACGCTGCCGCTCAGCGCAGCCCCCCACCGCCGCCCTATACGGGTAACGCTCTTCTAACGGTGCGGGCGCCGGCGCCGTCTATCGGTCAGGCCTCTTGACGGGACGCCGACACCAATGCACGTTATCGTCGTAACAAACGCCTATTCTGCACCTACTGCCCCCGATGGCACAAGGCGCTTCGTAGCAGCCGGCTCCTGATGTCAACCATCGGCCGTCACTGCCACCAAGTCCCCGTGGATCGCTCAGGGCGAAGACGCGGACGCCTACGCCGAGGCCATCGCCAGAGCGCGCATGTCCTTGTGCGAGCCATAGAACTCGATGGTCTCGCGGATCAGGTCATCAAGCGTGACGAGGGGCTTCCAGCCGACCGACTTTGCGTTGTGAAGCACCGGGATCTTGTGGATCGACAGCGCCTCTTCGTAGAGCTCGCCGTGGATCTTCTTCGCATCGGCGTAGACGACCTCGGACTTGCTGCCGGTCATCGCCTTGATCCGGTCGCCGAGCGCCCGGATCGAAATCGTGTTGTCGGGGTTGCCGATGTTGAAGATAAAATGTTCGCTGGCGATCGCCTTGTCCATGTACTCGACCAGGAACCGGCAGAGGTCGGTCGCCGAGAGGAAGGCGCGGGTCTGCTCGCCGCCCGCGAACACGGTGATTGGTTGGCCGGCCTGGGCCTGCTGGACAAAGGTCGGCATGACAAAGCCGCCGGCGCTCGACTGGCGCGGGCCGGTGACGTTGAACGGGCGAATGATAATCCCGCGCAGGCCGCGTTTGCTGCTGTTGACGACAAGGCACTCGGTCAGCGTCTTGGCAATGGCGTACTCGATCCGCGAGTTGTAGTCGACCGGCACCTGGATAGTGTCGGTCTCGGCGAGGTCGCCGCTGCGGCCATAGACTTCCGCGGAGCTGAAAGTCACCAGCGGCTTGTCGTGCCGGATGCACTCTTCGACAACCTCCTGTGTCGCCTGGACGATCTCGAAGCCGAGCTTACCCACATACTTCAGGATGCCGGCCGGACCGACATGCGAGGCGGCATGGATGATGCGGTCGTATGGTTTGAACGTGTGGCCCTTGGTGAAAAACGCGTCGACGCTGAGCTTGATGATCTCAACATCCGGATTGCCGGCGTACCACTCGCCATCGGTGACAGCTGCGACCATGGAGTCGAGCAGGGTCACCTTGTGGCCCGCGGCAAGGTAGCCGTCGGCGACGTGGGTGCCAATGAACCCCAGGCCGCCGGTAATCAGAACATGTTCCTTGCGGCCACCGGCCGTCGATGCTCCCCCGTGCGACGTATTCGCGTTAACATCAGGCATATCGGTAACCCTCTCCATCTGAAAAGAATTGACAGCCGTAGCCGAAACCCTGCACCCACAACCGGACAAACCTGCCTCCGCCCAGCGGTGGAAACGGCGCGTCCTGGTTGATTTGGGCAATGCGCGGAGGCTGCGACGCTAAACCATCGTGCCGTACCGTGTTATTCAAGCCGGCGCAGCCGGCGGGCCTCACATGCCATGTCTTGGCCGCATTCTTAACACATTTGCCTGTGGAAGCGCGACTCTATTCGCGAAAGAACCATGGCCGTGCGCCCGGAACGGTTGTACCGCCGGACGGTTCATATTGCAATGCAATTGGCTCCCACAAACCTAGTCAGCCGTGAAATGTTGCTTCTGAACCCCGTTCGTTCCCGCTTAACATCATTATCATGAACAGACGACGTAACAGCCGGCGCGATCTGGCCGCACAACGTTCGGACCCGGCGGATGCCGGCGGCGGTGGGAGTGCGGCGGCGCGACTGCGTTCAACTCTCGACAATCTCTACAACGGCTCCGGCCGGCGGGCGCAGCGGTTTCGGACCGGCCTCCTGATCTTCGACATCCTGACGATCGCGTTCTTCATTGCTGCTTCAATGATGGAGTTCAGCCCGCCGATCCTCGTTGCCGACATCACGATCGCGCTCGTGCTGATCGCCGACTTTTTTGCCCGGCTGTGGCTGGCGCCGGGAAAGGCCCGCTTTCTCTTCGACGTCGTCAGCCTTGCCGACCTCGTCGTCATCGCCACCCTGCTGGCGCCAGCCCTGATTCAGAACTGGGCGTTCCTCCGCGTGCTACGGGCCATGCGCCTGCTCCGCTCCTACCACGTCCTCCGTGATATCCGCGAAAAGTGGCCGTTTCTCGGCCGCAATCAGGACGTCATCCAGAGCGTGCTCAACCTGCTGATTTTTCTGTTCGTGATCACCGCCTTCGTCTACGTGCTCCAACATGGGCGCAACCCCGCCATCACAAACTATATCGACGCGTTGTATTTCACCGTCACGACCTTGACCACGACCGGTTTCGGCGACATCACGCTGGTGGGCAGCAGCGGGCGTCTTCTCGCCGTCATCATCATGGTCGTCGGCGTCGCCCTGTTTCTCCGCCTGGTCCAGACGATCTTCCGCCCCGAGAAGGTTCGCTATTCCTGCCCGACCTGCGGCCTGTCGCGCCACGAAATAGACGCCGTGCATTGCAAACACTGCGGCCGGGTTCTGCACATCGAGACCGAGGGGGCGTGAGCCAGCTCGGCCGGATAGCCTGGGCCGCCGGTATGCGAACAGCAGGATGGTCGACGCCGTCCGGCAACGCTATATCTCGCGGCATGCATGCTGCAAGTCTCCGTCGCACCGATCCCGGCGCATGGGTTCTCGGATTCCTCTTTCTCGCCAGCCTTGGCAGCCTCGCCGCCGCCTTCGCCGGTGAGTACCTGTTCGGCCTTGAGCCGTGCATCCTTTGCCTCTACGAGCGCGTGCCCTATGCCATCGCCGCCGGCGTTACCGGCATGGCCCTGCTGATCCCGGAAGGCAGCATCTGGCGGATCAGGGCGGCGGCGCTCGTTGCAGCCGTTTTTGTCATTGGCGCCGGCCTCGCCTTCTATCACGTCGGCGTGGAACAGCACTGGTGGCGCTCGGTAGGGGCCTGCGGGGGCGCGCTCGCCACCGGCGTCGAGGATTTGCGCAGCCTCAGCGCCGCCGACCTGAAGCCGTGCGACCGGGTCGACTGGCGCCTGTTCGGCCTGTCGCTCGCAGGCTACAACATTATCATCTCCCTTTCGCTCGCCGCAGCTTCGCTCGTCGCCGTGAGCATGTTGACCAGAAAGGTCTGAGCCTTGAACGACCATAACAGCGGCGCTGAGTCTGAATACCGGCCGCGGCGGATGCCCGGCAATCCGACGAAGGATCAGCTTGTCGGCCGCGTTCTCCGCGTCGACCAGGCCGGCGAGTACGGCGCGGTCCGGATCTACGAGGGTCAGCTTGCCGTCCTCGGCCGCAGCCCGGTCGGCCCGGTCATCCGCCAGATGGCGGAGGGCGAGCGCGAACATCTCGCCACCTTCAATGCCCTCCTGCCGCAACGCCGGGTCCGCCCGACGCTGCTGCAGCCGCTCTGGCATGTCGCGGGCTTCGCTCTCGGCGCAGGCACGGCGCTGCTTGGCGCGCGCGCGGCAATGGCCTGCACCGCCGCGGTGGAAGAGGTCATCGACGCCCATTACGCCCGGCAGGTCGCCGATCTTGGCGACGACGAGCCCGAGCTGCGGGAGATCTGCGAACGCACCCGCCAGGAAGAGGTCGAGCACCGCGAAACCAGCCTCGATCATGGCGCGACCGGAGCGCCGGCCTACAAGGCGCTCACCGGCGTGATCAAGGCCGGGTCGCGCGCGGCGATCTGGCTCTCCGAGCGCGTCTGAAGACGAACTGCGGGTTCACCGGCCGGGCTGTCGCGGCCCCGTGACGAGACAGGCGATGACCCCGCGCAGGGTGCGGACCTCCTGCTCGGTCAGCGCGGCGCGGACGAAGATATTGCGCAGGTTGCGGACGGTGCCAGGGCGTCGTTCCCTGATCCTGAGAAAGCCGCAGGCGTCGAGTTCACGCTCAAGATGCTCGAGCAAGCCCAGGAGCTCGCCGCTGCTGGCCGGGTGGGTGTCCTTGCCGATCGGCACCCCGCCGCCGATGGCCGGCGCCGGCGTCGCGGCCATCAACCACTCATAGCCGACCAGCAACACCGCCATCGCCAGGTTCAGCGAGCTGAACGCCGGGTTCAGCGGCACGGAGATGATCGCATCGGCCAGAGCGACGTCGTCGTTTTTCAGGCCCTTGGCCTCCTTGCCGAAGAGGATGCCGGTGCGCTGTCCGGCGGCCGCGTGCGCGCGAAGCTCGCCGGCGGCAAGGCGCGGGGACACGTCGCGTTTTACCATGTCGCGCGGCCGCGCGGTCGTGGCGTAGACACGGGACAGATCGACGATCGCTTCCTCGCTGCTCGCGAACAGCCGCGCCGCCGCCAGCACCGGATCCGCGCCCGAAGCGGCGGCCTCGGCCTTTGGATTGGGCCAATGCTCGCGTGGATTGACGAGGCGTAAATCGCTCAGGCCGCAGTTGAGCATGGCACGGGCGACCATGCCGATGTTCTCGCCGAGCTGCGGTTCGACCAGAACGATCGCTGGCGCGGGTCTACCGACGGCGCCGGCCGCGGCGGCAGGGTCGACGTGCGCTTCGGTACTGCGATCGGTGCCCGCCATCTAGGCCGCTGGAACGCCGGCTCCGTCGCGGTAGAGCTTGTAGACGATACTGTCGTGGAGCGCCCGGTATGAGGCGTCGATGATGTTGGTCGAGACCCCCACCGTCGACCAGTGGTCGCTGTGGCCCAGGGCGGACTCGATCATCACCCTGGTCACCGCCCGGGTGCCATCGCCGGGCGTCAGGATGCGCACCTTGTAGTCGACGAGGCGAACGTCCTCGAGCTCGGGATAGACCGCGATCAGAACCTTGCGCATCGCCGCGTCGAGCGCGTTGACCGGGCCGTTGCCCTCGGCGACGGCCATGCTCTCCTGGCCATGGACCTCGAGCTTGACGGTCGCCTCCGACAGCGTGATCAGCTCGCCGCGGGCGTTCCACCGCCGCTCGTCGATCACCCGGAAGCTGTTGCACTTGAAGTATTCCGGCACCGTTTCGATGGCCTGGCGGGCAAGCAGCTCGAAGCTGGCCTCGGCACCGTCGTAGGCGTAGCCATCGAACTCGCGCGCCTTCACGGTCTCGACCAGCTGATTGAGCTTGGGATCGGAAGCGTCGATGTTCAGCCCGATGTCGCGAAAGCGGGCGAGGATGTTGGACCGCCCTGCCTGGTCGGAGACGACGATGTGGCGATGGTTGCCGACCAGCTCGGGCGCGATGTGCTCATAGCAGCGCGGATCCTTCTCGATCGCGGAGACGTGCAGTCCGCCCTTGTGGGCAAACGCCGACTCGCCGACGTAGGGCGCGTTGCGCTGCGGCGCCCGGTTCAGCCGTTCGTCTAGAAAGCGCGAAAGGTGCGACAGCCGGGTCAGGTCGGTCGGCGTCAGCGCGGTCTCATAACCCATTTTCAGGGCCAGCGACGGGATCAGGGCGATGAGATCGGCATTGCCGCACCGCTCGCCCAGGCCGTTCAGAGTACCCTGGACCTGCCGGACGCCGGCGCGCACCGCCGCGAGGCTGTTGGCGACGGCATTGCCGGTATCATTATGGCAGTGAATGCCAAGATGGTCGCCCGGAACGTGCGCAATGACTTCGCCGACGATGGCTTCGATTTCGTGCGGCAGGCTGCCGCCGTTGGTGTCGCAAAGGACGATCCAGCGAGCGCCGGCATCGTAAGCGGCGCGGATGCACGCCAGCGCGTAAGTCGGGTTCGCCTTGTAGCCGTCGAAGAAATGCTCGGCGTCGAACATCGTCTCGCGGCCGCGGCCGAGCACCCAGCGGACGCTGTCGGCGATCATCGCCACGTTCTCATCCAGCTCGATCCCCAGCGCCGTCTCGACCTGGAAATCCCACGACTTCCCGACCATGCACACGGCATTGACCTTGGCAGCGAGGAGTCCGGCGAGGCCCGGGTCGTTCGACGTGCTGCGGCCCGCCCGGCGGGTCATCCCGAACGCCGAAAGCCGGGCACGATGAAAGGCCGGAGGATCGGCGAAGAAGGCGTCGTCGGTCGGATTGGCGCCGGGCCAGCCGCCCTCGACGTAGTCGATGCCGATACCGTCGAGCGCACGCGCGATGGCGGCTTTGTCGGCGACACTGAAGTCGACGCCCTGGGTCTGCGCGCCGTCGCGCAGCGTTGAGTCGTAAAGATAAACCCGATCCCCGGTCATTCTTTCCTCGAAATCCTGTAACGCGCGCGCAGAATGCCGAAATCGCCTCGTCGCGACAAGGCGTTCCGCCGGCGGCGCCGCTTTATCGCATCTGGTCGGCCCCGAGCCGTGCACAAGGCAGTGTAAGCCGTAACACCAATGACGAGCCGGATGGAACTGCTTGCGTCGAAGCGGCGCCCCGCCCATTTCAACGGCCATGTTGAGATCGCTTTTCATGGAGTCGGCGCATGCACAGAGACGATGTTTATGGGGCGCTGGTGCCACTCGTCGGCAAAGAAGACATTGTCCATGACCGATTCTGGGACAAGATCCGTCGGACCCTTGGCAAGGTTCCTTTTACCGACAGGGCCATCGCCGCGTATTACGCCGCGACCGATCCGGCGACGCCTCTCCGGGTGAAGGGCATTCTGTTCGCCGCTCTCGCCTACTTCATCATGCCGGTCGATCTCATTCCGGATGTTCTGGTCGGGGTCGGCTTCGTCGACGACGCGACCGTCCTTCTCACGGTCCTGCAGAGCCTAGCGCCGTACATCTCCGACGCGCATGTGGCGCGGGCACGGGCGTACCTCGACAAGCAGGCGTCGGCCTAGGCGCACCTGAGCCGCAAGTTCAGTGATCCGCGGCCGCGGTGAGGGTCCGGATCACGCGCTCGATGACGGCTGCGGCAAACGCGTTCACGTCCGATTTTCCGCTGATGATGTTCCACCGCTGCACATCGCAAGTGATCATCATTAGCGCAATATTAGCCGCCAAGCCGGCCGCCAAGTTAAATTAGGTCGGACGATTACCAACAGGGGCGGCTGCCCGCTTTTACGGCTGCGCGCTTAAACTGAACGTCGCGCTGATCGGCAGGTGATCGGATGCGACCCGCGCGGTCTTGCTGACATGGCGGCGCGGCTCGGCGGCCAGCCTGAGCGACCGGCTGCACATGCGGTCAAGCGGCAGCAGCGGATAACGGGACGGAAAGCTGGCGACGGACCGGCCGCAGATCAGTGCCTCGCGCAACCCGCGCGAGACGGGGCCGGCGCGGCGCCACTCATTCAGATCGCCCATGACCAGGAGCGGCGATGCCGGCAGCGCGCCGGCGGCAAGCTGAGCGAGCAGTGTCTCAAGCTGCCAGCGCCGCTCACGACCGCGCAGACCGAAGTGAGTGACGACCACCCGCAAGCGCTGCACGGCGTCCGCTTCGGCCACCGGACCGGGCAGTCGGATCTCAGCCTCGATCGCGCTACGCGGCTCGCGCCCCGGTACGGTCAGATCGATCACCCGACTGGCGGAGATCGGCCAGCGCGACAGCACGGCGTTGGCGCACCGCCCGCCGCAGTTGGCGGCAAAACCGACTCCACTGAAACTGTGGAAGCCAAGGCGGTTGGCGAGATAGGAGATCTGGTCGAGACCGGGGCCGAAATGGAGCCGACCGTCGACTTCCTGAAGACCGAGAACATCGGCTTCAAGCTCCTCGAGCACGTCGGCGACGCGCGACGGGCTGTAGCGCCCGTCGGTCCCCACGCAGCGATGAATATTGTAGGTCGCGGCGGTGAAGCGGCCGGCCCGTGTCACGTCGGGAGCGGCGGGCGCACGTTGGGCGCTGGAGGTCGACCCAGTCACGACCGCCGTAACCTGGAGGAGCGCCGGCGCCGGTTATGACTGCGGTGCAGCCAACGAATGCCGAAGCCGATCCCGACGAGGATGGCCAACGAGAAGACGATCAGGAGGGACACATTCAGCCAGTCCGGCTCGCGCAGGACCGAACCGAGCTGCGCCCCGAACAGCGACAGGGCGATGATGCCCGGGGTCAGGCCGAGGGCCGTGCCAAGGCTGAAGTCGATGAAGCGAACCCGCAACGCGCCGGCGAGAAAGTTGACCACTGAGTAAGGCGCGACGGGCACCAGCCGCACCATCGCAACGGCCAGCACGCCGCGGCCGGATATAGTGTCGCCGATCCGGCGCCAACGCTGCCCGAAGAGTTTCGTCGCCCAACGCTCGCCCAGGAGCGCGCCGGCTCCATAAACGATGGCGGCGCTGAGCAGCGCCCCGATCATCGCGTAGGCGCTGCCGAGAACCGGGCCGAACGCCACCGCGGCGGCCGCAACCATGAAGGTCAGCGGGACGAGGGCGAGCGTGGCCACGACGATGCTACCCGTCGCCATGACTCCGGCCAGCGGCGTGTCGTCGAAGGTCTGCCACCAGGACAGGAGGCTTTCGGCGTTCAACAAGCCCGAGAACGGTCCTAAGCGCCAGGCCATGGCGAGCCCGACAACAAGCGAGACGACGATCCCCGCAATGGCGAGCCGGCGGATGAGAACCCGCCAGTCGACGGCACGGATCAGGCGACCGGCGATCGTTTCGGCCTCGGCCGGCTGCTCGGGGTCGAGCAGCGGTTGCGATGACTCCGCAAGCTCCTCCGCCTCTTCGCTGACGTTCGCGATCTTGATGGGCTTCAGGGTGTGGGCCCGGCCGCGCAGGCGCTCGATCGCCTTGACCAGCGAACCTTCTTCGGAAATGGCCGCACCGACTTCGTCCGGCGTATGCTCCAAATGCTCGCCCACCAGCCGTGTCAGAAGGCTCGCGACACTGTCGGTCTGGTCCGTCTCAATGGCGATATCGCATTCGGTGTCCAGGCCCATGGACCGGTTGGCCAGGTTGGCGGATCCCACCCGAACGAAACGGTTATCGAAGATCATGACCTTGGCGTGCACGTGGATCGGGACGCCGGAGACATTCGGGCTGTAGACCCTCAGTCGTCCTTGCCGATCGGCCTTGCGAAGTCGGCTGATGAGGCTGGCGCGACGGGTGTCCATGGCCGCCTGCTCGAGCCAGTCCCAACTCTCCTGGGGCAGGACGATCACGATCTCCGGGCCGTCCTCGCGTTCCAGGCTCTCGCGCAGGGCTTCGCCGACCTTGCCGGCGGTGAGGTACTGGTTTTCGATATAGATGTAGTCGCGCGCCGCGGCGATGGCCGCTATATACAGCGACTCCACCTCCTGAACCGGCTCCAGGCCGTCGATGCCGGCATCGGTGCGGGCGATCGCAACGTCGACATCGTTCAGATCGACCGCGACAACCTCCGGCCACGGATCGTCGGCAGTGTGCCTGACCTTTGTCATCTTCTTGCCAGTGGCGCGGCGCCAGCGCTCCCGGGCGATGTCGCCCAGAGCCGCCGCGGCTTCGCCATCGACCACGACCTGCATGTCGTGGAACGGCGGATACTGGCGGCCGGACGTGTCGACGCGGCGCGGGTCGTGGAGTTCATGGCGGGGCGTATCCCACCGCCTGGCCGCGAAGTCGATGCCGCCGACAAAGGCGAGCGCGTCATCGATAACGACGATTTTCTGGTGGTGCGACGCACCTACGGGATGCACGGAGTCGAGGCAGTAGCGAAGCCGCCGGTTGGTCATCAGTCCGAGGCGATAGCCGGTGAACAGCTCCCGGTCGCCGGCATAGATCAGCGGGAAATCCCAGGCGAGGATATGTACATGAAGGCCGGGGCGGTTGACCAGGAGATGGTCGAGGAAATCGCCGAGCCGATCGGGTGCGGGCACGTCATCGCGGTCCGGTTCGAGCCGAACCCGGCTGTCGATGTCCCAGCCGATGATAACGATGGACCGCCGGGCGCGAAGCGCTGCGGCCTTGAATGCCGAAAAGTATGCGGCGGCATCGACAAGAAATGCAACCCGGTTTGCCGGCACGCATCGCCAGCAGGTGTCGCCCGGGATGAACAGCGGGTGCGACGCGCCATCGGCGTTGCCAGCTTCCGTCTGCGCGCTCGTTTGGGTCAGAAGATCCGCATCCTGCATGATCGTAGGCTCGGCCGCACCTCATGTGTTCCGTGCCGGCACATAGCATGCTCCACCCGCCGCGTCTTCTCCCAACCCGCGCGCGTGCCAGCCCGCGCCCAGCGAAGCGACGGGTATGTTAGGGAGAGGCACACGACGCGGCTTATCATTGGGCATGTTCATTGTGACCGAGCGCGTGCCCGTCGCTCAAGGCAGGCAGCGGGCGCGTGGCCGAGCGCATCTCCGCGGCGGCCGGATTGATCGAGCTCGGCTCCGCGTTCGGCTCAGGAGGGAACCGCTGTCGCCTCGGCCATTGCCTGCAGAACCTGCTGCTCCGCCTGGAGCCAGTAATCGAGGGCGTTGCCGTACTGCTGGCCTGCCGACTCCCACAGGGAATAGGCCTGGCGCCGGATGTGCTCAAGGTATGCCGGCGCCGGCAACGCCGCCAACTCGCGAGTGCCTTCACGCGTGGCTTTGGTGGCCCGACTCAGAGCGAGCACGTGCCGTTCGGCGGACAACCAGCAGTCGAGGGCGAGCTCGTATTGCCTTCCGGCGTTATCCCACATGCAGTGGGCGAGATCCTGAACGCGGTCGATGGGAGCCGCCGGAGAGGTGTCGTCGCCGCCCGGACCGGAAGTCTCGCCGGCGGCGGCGTTCGCCAGCCGGGCGGAGGCCGAAAGCATCTCGAAGATCATCTGCTCGGCCATCAGCCAGAAATCCAGCGCCATGCCGTACGGTCGCGCCGCCGATTCCCATAGGGGATGGGCGAGCGAACGGATCCGGATGTCCATCTGCGTGTCCATGATCTTCTCCTCCTGCGAGCATTCTAGCGGCTGCGGCGAGGAAAATCCCATAGCCTGTAGCAAGAACTTAAGAAGAACATGTTGAAAATCGCCGCGGCGGTTCCCTAACGCAAATACTTACGCCGACGTGACGGCGAACCATGATCGCGGAACCGGCGACGCAGCAGACTTCGCCTTTGTGTCCGCACGGCTCAGTGTTCAGGCGTAAGACCGAGGCGCGGGAACGTCATGGTGCGGGCGAAGCGCGCGCATCAGCCAGCGGAAAAAACCGCAGATGGCGTCGCTGCGCAAGGCGTGCGCGCGGCGGAGATAGATGGCCATCTCGGCCGGGGAGGGATTGACGAAACGGTCCATGGCAGTCGATCCAAAGGTTTGCCTTCTCATTCAGGCGGTCTCATCCTACGGCCTTGTCAGGTTCAGCGTAATTCGCCAAACTTTCACATATCCTTTGAATTTCGCTCACAGGTGCGCGGATGGACCGGCCCGGCGAGATGGCGGTTTTTGTTCGCGTCGTGGAGACCGGCGGATTTTCTGCCGCAGCCCGCGCCACAGGTCTGACCCCGTCGGCGGTCAGTAAGCTGATCGGCCGGCTAGAGGAGCGACTTGGCGCGCGGCTCCTGCACCGAACGACGCGGAGCATCAGCCTGACCCATGAAGGCGTCGCCTTCTACCAGCGCAGCGTCCGCATACTCAGGGATATCGACGAGGCCGAGCAGGCGATCAGCCAGCTCCACGCGGTCCCCAGCGGGCGACTGCGGGTCAACGCCGCCGTCGCCTTCGCCACCTACCAGATCGTCCCGATCCTTCCGGAGTATCTCGACCAATACCCGCAGGTGCATC
>JBBSCD010000011.1:0-39695 GCA_038250645.1 Rhodospirillales bacterium | reverse complement strand
GACCAGAGCAGCGAAGCCCGTCTCTGGGGCCACGTCACCCGCCGCGGGGCCGTCACCGGCGCCGAGGCCGGAGCGCGCACTTGCGTAGGCTGCCGCAGCGCCGGCGAAGTTGCTAATCGATGATATCATGTTTTCCCCCGTATTCGCCCGTCGCAGTCGCGGGCAATCCGCAGACGACGGTTCGTGCAGATGCGACTAGATCAACCTGCATTAGGATGGCATCGTCCGGAAGCATAAAGTAGATCGGTTACAAAAAGATCGAGCACATCATATTCACCCATTCGGGTACAGAATGCTCTAGCGCAGAACGTCGATGATTTCGTTGAGCATGGTCTTCGACGACTTGATCACATTCAGGTTGGCTTCATAGGACCGTTCCGCCTCGCGCATGTCCGACATCTCGATCAGGGTACTAACGTTCGGCGTCAGGACGTAGCCGGCAGCGTCGGCAGCGGGATGACCCGGCTGATAGCGGCGCGGAAAGGCCGAGGCGTCGGTGCCGATGCGGTCGACCTCGACGAGCTCGACACCGGTCGCGCGGTCGAGCTCGTTCTTGAACGTGACGGTCTTGCGCCGGTAGGGCGCCTCGCCCGGCGCCGTCGGCAGCGAGTCGGCGTTGGCGACGTTCTCGGCGATCACCCGCAGGCGCGTGCCCTGGGTCCGCATGCCCGCGGCCGAGATCCGCAGCGTCCTGAGAACGTCATCCATGCTCGTTCCTCACCGGGCTCATGACCGCACCTGTCTCCGGGCTCAGCGTCGCCCGATCGCGGTGTTGATCATCGCGAGGTGCTTGCGGTAAAGCTCGCTCGCCAGCCGGTGCGAGACCGCCGTCTGGTTGAGCTTCGCCATCTGCTCCTCAAGGACGACGGCGTTGCCCGCCGGCGCCGTCTCGTAAGGGTGGCGATCGGTCCTCTCGGCAAATCCGCCGGCGCGGCTGCGGCCGGGAAGATGGTTTGGCGCGGTCGCCGCCATGGCGACCGCCGATCGGGGCTCACCCGTCATCGCCGCGAAGCCGAGTGGGCGGAGATCACGCGGGCGGTAGCCGGGGGTGTCGGCGTTGGCGACATTGCGCGCAAGAACCGCCTGACGCTGGCCAAGCCAGGCCATGCGCTGCTTGATGGCATGAAGAAGTTCGGGCTGCGCGGCATCCATGCGGCGACTCTACGGTTGAAGTTTTCGTCGCGGCGCAGTATCCGCGCCGGTGATTTAACATCAGGTGAACGGGATCGGGCAGCCCAGCAATGCGGCGGTTCCGCGAAAGGTCGATCGTGTACGACGAAACGCTTGCGCTTGTTCTCGGCGGTGACCGGCGCAAGCCGGCGTCGAGCCTGCCGGCCAGGCTCGATGTGCTGTTTCGCCGGCTTATCGTCGAGGTCGACGATCCGGCCGGCTTCGCCGTCGAAGACGAGATCTGGGAAATCTGGATCGGGCACGCCGATCCGGAGCTTGCGGGGATGCTGAACGAGGCGATCGCAGCGATTGCCTCGAGCGACTACCCAAGGGCGGAGAGCGTTCTCGCGGCGCTCATCGTCCGCGCGCCCGACTACGCCGAAGCATGGAACAAGCGCGCAACCCTTGCATTCCTGCGCCGCCGCGACGACGACAGCGTCGCCGCCATCGCCAGAACCCTGGAACTCGAACCGCGCCATTTTGGGGCGATCACCGGCTTCGCCCAGATCTGCCTTCGCAACGGCGATGCCGCCTCGGCCCGTTTCGCCTTCGATGTCGCCCTGCGCATCAACCCGCGTCTCGCCGCGGTCCGGATTGCGGTCGAAGAGCTGAAACGATCGCAGCCGATCACGATCCACTGACGCCGGCGGATGCGACATCTGCGCAATGCGATCCTCGCCACGCTGGTCGTCCTTTTCTTCACGCCGACGATCCTGATCGCCGCCTACCGCGTCGTCGACCCGCCGATAACGCCGCTGATGCTCATTCGCCTCGCCGAGGGTGAACGGCTCAAGAAGGCATGGCGCGATCTCGACCGGATCAGCCCCGATCTCGGCCAGGCGGTCATCGCCGCCGAGGACAACCGGTTTTGCGAGCACGCCGGCTACGACCTCCACGAGCTGACAGGACAGATCGACCGCTGGCTCGCCGGCGAGCGGCCGCGCGGCGCCTCCACGATCACCATGCAGACGGCCAAGAACCTTTTCCTCTGGCCCGACCGGGACGCGGCGCGCAAGGTCATCGAGGCTTGGCTGACCTGGCAGATCGAACTGCTCTGGCCGAAGGCGCGCATTCTCGAAGTCTATCTCAACATCGTCGAGTTCGGCGCCGGCATCTATGGCGCCGAGGCCGCGGCGGAAACATTTTTCGCCCGCCCGGCAGCCACATTGACGCCCATGCAGAGTGCGCACCTTGCCGTTGTTCTGCCGAACCCGCGGGAATACTCGCCATCCGCACCATCGGCCTACCTGGACGCCCGCGCCCGGGAGATCGGGCGTCGGGTCCGCCAGCTCGGTCCTCTGCTCGACTGTGTGCCGCCGCGATGATTTTGCACCTGCGGCATAAGCGGCGGACAGCGGGACGTGCGGTGCGGTATAATGTCCGTAGCCGGGCGCTCCGAACGCGCCAACTGACGAGATTTTTGGGTCGCCCCGGCCTTGGCGGCCGCGGTGGAAGCGCGGCTGGCTGCCGGCCGGATCGATGGGACAGGACAGATGTTTTCGACACACGATGGCGCCACGGCCGCACGGATGAACAAGCCCTTCGTTGTCGCGCTCCTCGGCGGCGCCGCCGTCGCCGCTGCGATAGCGCTCAACTTTTTCTGGACCCCCGTCCACAACGGTGTGGGGGAGCAAGAGGCATCGACGCCGAGCGTCGCGGCGGGCGCGAACCAGACGACGCCCAGCGCCGGCGGCGCCAGCACCGCCCCCACCTTCGATGTCGTTCGGGTCAACCCGAACGGCGATGCCGTCCTGGCGGGACGCGGCATGCCCGGCCGCACCATGACCATCCTCGACGGCGAAACCGTCGTCGGCCAGGTCGAGGTCGATGAGAATGGCGAGTGGGTCTTCGTTCCCGGACAGACGCTCCATCCGGGCCAGCACCGCTTGGCGCTACGCATGGATAATGGCGTCGGCGAGGCCGCGGCATCGGCGGACACCGTCGTTCTGGTCGTTCCGGAACCCGGCAAGGACATCGCTGGACAGCAGGCGGGGCCCGGTGCGCAGGCTCTGGCACTGCGCGTCGGCCCGCACGGAGCCGCGGCCGGCGTCCTCCAGGCCCCGTCGGCCGGCAGCGAAGCCCCGCCGATCAGCATCGGTTCGGTCGACCATGGCGATACGGGAGCGATGACAGTGACCGGCCGGGCGACGCCCGGGGCAATGGTCCAGCTTTATGTCGATAACGCCCTTGCCGGACGTGTCCGGACATCGCCCGACGGCGACTGGCGGATAACCGTCGAAACGCCGACACAGGCCGAGAGGTTCAGCCTGCGGGCAGACGAGGTGACGGCGAACGGGCATGTCACCGAGCGGGTCGCGGTACCCTTCTCCCGTGGCGCGGGCGGCCTCGAGCCGGGACAGGCGGAAACGTCGATCATCGTCCAACCCGGCGCCAATCTTTGGCGGATTGCCCGGCGGACCCTTGGCAGCGGGGTCGCCTACACCTCGATCTACAAGGCGAACAAGTCACAGATCCTCGATCCGAACCTGATCTTTCCGGGACAGGTGTTCTCGGTCCCGCCTGCGAACTAGAGCGCTTTCATCCAAATCAGCGGTTCGCGATCCTCATGATAGGTCGTCGTCCGGAAATTCGATGAACCTCCGGCGCTTCATGAAGCCAGGAAACGGCGGCTCAATTCGACATCAGCACCGGCACCGTCATGTGACGCAGGATGTGCCGCGTCGCGCCGCCGCGATGGAGGTACGGAAAGCCGTACTGGCCGTGCGCGCCCAGGACGAGAAGATCGGCCGCCTCGTCCGTCAGGCGCGACAGCAGGAGGTCCATCGCGCCGATATCGCCGGCGGCGAGCCGCTCCGTGCGCGCGCCGATGCCGTGCACGGCAAGGTGCGCGATCAGGGCCGTGAAGGGGTCGTGACCGTACGGCAGTCCGATCCCCGCCGGATTGATGGCGATGAGCGCGACGTGCTCCGCTTTTGCCAGCAGCGGCATCGCGTCGGCCAGTGCCCGCGCGGCTTCCCTGCTGGCATTCCAGGCGACGACGATCCGCTTGCCGATGGCCTCGAAACGACCGGCGAAGGGGACAACCAGCACCGGCCGACCGGAATGCAGAACGATCTGCTCGGCGAAGTCGGCGGGCAAACCGATGGATCTCAGCTCCGGATCGTGTTGGCCAAGAACAGTCAGGTCGGCATGCCGAGCCGCGAAGACCGTCTGCTTTACGAGCTCCGTATCGTTCACCGTGGCGAGCGCGCGCCAGTCGCTTTGAAATGGACCTGCCTCGGTCCGGCGCCGAAACAGAGCCTCGGCGCCGGCGATGGCGTCGGCTAATTCCCGTTCCGGGTCGCGCGCGGCGATGCTCAGGGCGTGTGCGTCGCTCTCGCCGAACAGCCCCGTCAGCCGCGCGGCGAAGCGCTGGGCGAGCCCGGTGGCGACGTCCAGCCGAACCTCGGAGCGGCTGGCGCCGTCCAGGTGCACAAGGATGTCCTCAAAGCCCATCATCGTTCTCCCCCGCGGCGCGTCCACATTGTGTCGCCAGGCGGTCCAGTGCGTCCGCGGCCTCCCGCTCAATCTGAGCGACGATGTCCGCCAGCGGTTCGACCCGGTCAGCGAAGACGACGGACTGGCCGAGCGACAGCGCTCCCTGCGAAACCTTGCCGGTGCGGTAGGCCTCCCGGCCCACCTCGCCGGAGACATAGGGCAGCAGCGTTTCGATATCGGCGTCGCCGCGAATTTCCAGATCCTGGACGATCCGGGCGGTTTCATTGCGTAGCACCCGTACGGTATTGCGCAATGAGGCGAGGATCAGGTCGGTTCCCGTCTCCGTCGCAGCGACCAGGTGGCGTTTGTAGTCCGGATGGGCGGGTATCTCGGCCGAGACGAGAAAACGCGTGCCGATCAGGACCCCATCGGCGCCAAGCGCAAGCGCCGCGACCAGGTGCGCGCCGGTCCCGACGCCACCGCCGATGGCAAGCGGGATCGACAGGGACTTCGCGGCGACCGCCGCCTGGACGAAGGTGCCGATCAGGTCCATCCCCGGATGGCCGCCGCATTCGGCGCCGACGACGCTTACCGCGTCCACGCCCACGGCCTCGGCCTTGCGCGCGAAACGGACCGCCGGGACCTTGTGCATGATCCTGATGCCCGCCGCGTGCAGGCGGCGGACGTATGGCTCGGGACTGCGTCCGGAGGTCTCGACGAAGGGCACGCCTTCGTCGATGACGATGTCAAGGATCCCGTCGGTCCGGTCGCCGCTGAGGAGCTTCGGTAACATCGAGACGTTGACGCCGAACGTCCGGCCGCCCGTCAGCTCCCGGCAGCGGCGGATCTCCGCGCGCAGCGCCGCGCCATCGGGAAAGCTCGCCGCGGTGATGAAGCCCATCACCCCGGCGTTCACCGCCGCGGCGACGTACTCGGCCTTCGACAGCCATTGCAGGCCGCCCGCCACGATGGGCAGGCGGGTCGCGAACAGCGTGTTCAGCCGCGTGCTGAAAGTGATGGGCCTGTCGCTCCCGGCGGCGGTGGCGGTCACGATGCGACGCCCGAGATGTGTTCGCTGCCCTGGCGGTAGCGGAACGTCGCAACGCCCACGGCGACGGCGGTGCCGCTCTCGTCGCGGATCTCGCCGTCGCAAAAGAAGATCCTGCCGCCGCCGGGCCGCTTGCGCCCGCTCGCCGTGAGGATGCCGCCCTTGACCTGGGCGACGAAGTTCGTCGTCAGCGACAGGGTCATGGCGCGGCGCACCCGTCCCGGTTGGGGACAGAAGCAGCCGGCATAGCCGCAGGCGGTATCGAGGAGCGACATCAGCACGCCGCCATGGATGACGCCGCTCCGGTTCAGGTGCTGCGCGCCGAGCGGGAGCTCGAGGATCGCCAGATCCTCCCGCCAGTTGGTCAGGCGGTAGCCCATCAGCTCCTGGAAGCCGTTCCCAGCGGCGTCGGCGCTCACGTACCCGTCTCGCGCGCGAAATAAAGGTCGTGAAGATGGTCGATGTCGACCTCGCCCGCGTTCTTGGACAAAACGATCCTGCCGCTCTGCATCAGGTAGACATGATCGGCGAGCGAGAGGGCCATGTGCGTGTTCTGCTCGACGAGCACGATCGTGCGGCCGAGCTCCTTCTGTTTTCTCAGGATGGCGAATATCTCGTCGACGACGACCGGCGCAAGTCCGAGAGACGGCTCGTCGATCAGGAAGATTACGGGCTCTTCCATTAATCCCCGGCCGATGGCGACCATCTGCGCCTCACCCCCCGACAACGAGCCGGCGAGTTGCCGGCGCCGCTCCTTCAGCCGCGGGAGGAGCTGGTAGACGTCGTCCAGGTTGCTTGCCGCGCGCGGCCTGCTACGCGCCGGGTAGGCTCCCATCAGCAGGTTGTCCTCGACCGTCATGTCGCGAAAGATCAACCGGCCCTCAGGCACCAGGATCACCCCGGCGCGGACCATGTCCCAGGTCGCGTTGCCGGTGCAGGGCTGTCCGTCGATATCGATCGCGCCGCTGCGGACCTTGACCAGTCCCATGATCGCGCGCAGCAACGTCGTCTTGCCCGCGCCGTTAGGCCCGAGGATCGTCGTCGTCGTGCCGGCCCGGGCCGCCACGCTCACATCCCACAGGACGTTGATGGGGCCGTAGCCCGCCTGAACCTCCCTGACCTCAAGCGCCGGGTGTTTCACCGGTATAGCTCCTCATCACGGCCGGGTTGCGGAAGATCTCCTTCGGCGTCTGGTCGGCGATCACCTTGCCGAAGTCGAGCACGACGGCGCGCTGGCACAGGGCCAGGATGGTTTCGATATCGTGCTCAATGATGATGATCGCGAGACCGGCCTCCTGGTGCAGGCGTTTGAGCGTCTGCATGAACTGCCGCTTGCCGGCTGTTTCCAGCCCGGCGAGGACCTCGTCGAGCAGGATCAGCTTCGGCTCGGTCGCCAGCGCCTTGCCGACCTCGAGCGCCTTGTGTTCGCTCAGCGCCAGGCCGGCGGCGGCATTCTCCTCGGCCTTGTGCCTCAGGCCGATGAAATCGAGAATCTCGTCGATGCGCCGTGCGTTCCGCCGCCCCGCGCCGAACGTCTGAGCGACGATCAGGTTCTGCCGGACTGTCAGTTCATGCAGGGGCTGCGGGATCTGGAACGTGCGGGCGATGCCGATGCGCGCCCGCGCCTGAACGGGCTTGCGCAGCAGATTCACCGAGTTGAAGCTCGCCGTCCCCGCTTTCGGACGCGCCAGACCCGAAATGACGTTAAACAGGGTGGTCTTGCCCGCGCCGTTCGGACCGACGAGACCGACCAGCTCACGCGCGCCGACCTCCAGAGTGACATTGGCGAGGGCGGTGAGCCCGCCGAAACCGACCGTGATGTCCTCAAGTCGCAGCATGGCGCATCTTTCCGAGGCCGCGGCCGAGCAGAGGCACAAGCCCGTCCGGGCTCAGCAGGATCATCGTGCCGAGCGCGGCGCCGAGGATGATCTGATGCCCCGTCGGGAGGAGGCTTTTAAAGACGAACTGATCGAGCAGGTAGATCGCCAGTGCGCCGATGAAGGGCCCGGACACCGTCCGGAAGCCGCCGAAGATCGCGGCGACGATCGGCAGCACCGTCCATACGCCGGAGAACGCATAGTCTGGATCGAGAAAACTGATGTGATGCGCGTTAAAGGCGCCGACGATTCCTGTGATGAAGGCTGACAGCACCAGCATCATCGCCTTGAGCCGGGTGCTGGGGACGCCGAGAATGCGCGTGGCGTCCTCGGTCTCATGCATGGCGAGCAAGGCAAAGCCGATTTCGCTGCGCCTGATCCAGGCGTAAGCCGCCATCGCCGCCAGCACGATCGTCAGGATGACGTAGTAGCTGCCGATGTTGGTGCCGAGGTCGAAGCCGAGGATGGTCGGCAATCGCGGAATGCTCAGCAACCCGGCGGCGCCGCGGGTGATGCCCTCCATCTCCGTCGCAAGGATGCGGAAGATTCCCGCGTAGGCCAGAATGGCGAGCGCGAAGTAGGGGCCGCGAAGGCGAAGCGCCGGCATGATCGCGACCGAGGCGATACTCGCACCCGCGCCTCCGGCGATCATGGCAGCGAACACCGGCCAGCCTGCGTTCATGGTCAGCAACGCCGAGACATAGGCTCCGACGCCGAAGAACGCGGCGTGACCGAAGCTCACCATGCCGCCGAGATTGCCGAGCAGGGCCCAGGCAACGGCGATACCGGCGATTGTCAGCGCGGCGACGATGGAGCTTATCACGTAGTCGGTGCTGCCGAACGCCGCGGGAACCGCCCCGTAGAAGAGGAGGACAAAACCGATGGTTATGATCGTTCTCTGTTGCATCAGCCCCTTCGCGCGCCAAAGCCGAACAGGCCCTGAGGACGGAGCAGGAGCACGGCCAGAAAGAGCACCATGCCGGCAAGGTCCTGCAGGGAGGTGCTGACGAAGCTGATCGTCAGCGCCTCGGTGATGCCGATCAGCATTGCCCCCAGCAGGACGCCGGGGATCGATCCCATGCCGGCGAGCACTGTAATGATAAAGGCCTTGATGGTCAGCGCGTGCCCCAGCGGAGGATCAATGGTCTTTCCGGTGTAGAGCGCGATGCCGGCGAAGGTGGCGAGCAGGCCGGCGACGAGAAAGGACAGAACCTCGGTCGTCCGCGGGTTGACGCCCATCAGCATCGCGGCGTCCCGGTTGGACGAGACGGCGCGCACGGCGCGGCCATGCCATGACCGCGTCAGCCAGAACCACAGGCCCGCGACGAGCACGAGACTGACCAGGAAGAAGATGACCTCAGACCGGCTGCTGTAGAGCGTGTCCCCCAGAACTGCACCTTCCTGGAACCACGTCGCCGTCGTCGAGCGGATATCGGCCGACCAGATCAGCAGCATCAGGTTGGTGAGCACGATGCCGATGCCATAGGTGAGGATCAGGGAATTGAGCTCCCTGTCCCTGGTGATGTGGCTGAGCAGGACGTAGACGAGAACGGCCACCAGGCTGACGACGACGAGCGAAAGCGGGATGGCCGCGATGGGTGAGATGGCAAGGTGCGCCTCCGCGCTGTAGGCGACGTACGCGGCGAGCAGGACAAGCTCGCCGTGGGCCAGGTTGATCACCCTCATCGTGCCGAAGACGAGGGCCAGACCGAGAGCGACGAGCGCGTAGTAACCGCCCGTCAGGACGCCGGAGTAGATCGCCTGCAAACCGAGTTCAAACACCGCGCACCTTATGCCTGCCGCGTCGGCCAGAGCATCCTGCGCCCGGATGGGCGCAGATGAGATGCTCGATCTTCCTGTAACCGATCAACTTTCTGCTTTCGAGCGAGTCCATCCGAAAGCAGGTTTATCTAGGCCGCATCCGACGCCGCTCCGCGCGGCGCCCTGCGGCGCCCACTTGCTACTTCGACCAGGGCGTTGCCGGGAACACCATCTTTCCCGTGGCTGCTTTGGCCGGCCAGACGAGAACGACCTTGTTGCCCTGGTGCTGGCCCATGCGCTGGGCGAATTCAGGGTTGTCGCCGTTCTTGTCGAACTTCACGCGGCCGATCAGCGTCTCCTCGTCCGTCTTCCTGAGTTCGTCGGCGAGCCCGCCCGTGCCCAGCGTGCCGGCGTTCTCGGCGCGCAGCACCGCCTGCAGCAGCAGCTGGGTCTGCACGTAGCCGAACTGGCCGAGGTAATCGGGAGCCTTGCCGTACAGCTTTTCGTAGGTCTCGGCGAACAGCTTTGCTTCCGGCGTCGCGAACTCGGCCGGATACGGCAGCATGGATGTTCCGTAGACGTGTTGAACGAGATCGTTAAACTTATTGTTCATCTCGGCGGTGGCCAGCGACCAGACGCCGACAATCGCCTTGATGTCCGGCTTCAGGACATTCCCGGCGCGGAGAATGCCGATGTAGTCGTTCTCGTATCCCGACATCAGGATGAGATCGGGGCGGTCCTGAAGCTTCACCTTGTTGATGAGCGGCTTGAAATCCGCGTGGCCGCCGTCGAACGCCAGCGACGAGACCTTGATCCCCGCGCCCGACAGGGTTTTCTCGACGGTGCGGGCAAGGTCGGTCGTCGCCTCCTTGTTGTTGTAAACAATGGAGACCTTCTTGACGCCCATGTCCGTGATGAGCCCAGTCACCGCCTTCGAGTAGCCTTCCGTGTTGTTGATACGGAAAAAGTATTCGAGGCCGCGCTGCGACAGTTCCGGTCCGACGCCGCCGGAGGTGATGTAGACGAGCTTGGCCTTGGCGGCGGCTTCCGACGCCGGGCCGATGATGTTCGAACCGTAGCCGCCGCTCAGGGCGACGACCCCTTCGCTGGCCAGCCTCTCGACGGCGGCTACCGCCTTCGCCGGGCTGGACTCGTCGTCGATGGTGTTCAGCTTGACCTGATGCCCCTGGTTCTCGCGGTTGAACAGGTCGACCGCCACCTGAATGCCCTCGTGCATGCCATTGCCGACCTGAGCCAGCGAGCCGGTGAGCGGCAGGTGCGAACCGAGCACAAGATCCTCGGCCCTGGCCTGGCCCAGCGCCAGGACAAGGCACGTCGCCAGGACGGCGAACCCTCGTATTGCAGCAATCATTCTTTCCTCCCAGATCTTCCGGTTATTATGGTCTCTGGCCCCTTCTCATGGAGGAGCACTCTCGTTTTCCTTCAAGGTATGCTTTCCGGCTCCATCCTTCGCGCCTGCTTCACAAGTTCCTTCTTGAGTATCTTGCCGGTGGACGAGGCGGGAAGCGACTCAAGCCTCACGATCCGTCCCGGCACCTTGTAGGGAGCCAGCCTCTCCGCAGCGAACTGTTTCAGGTCCGCCTCGGAGACGGCGCTGCCCGGCACGACCTGCACGAACGCGAAGACGTCCTCGTTGCTGGCAGCGGACTTGCCGACGACCGCCGCGACGGTCACCTCGGGGTGAAGGCTGAGTACGCCCTCGACCTCGGCCGGATAGACGTTGAACCCGGAGTGAACGATCAGTTCCTTCCTGCGGCCGACGATGAACAGGCTGCCGTCCGGATCGACCGGATCGCGCCGCGCAAGATCGCCGCTCCTGAGCCATCCATCGGCGGTGATCGCGGCCGCCGTGGCATCCGCATCGCGATAGTAGCCGGCCATGACGTTGGGGCCGCGCACCCACAGCTCCCCGACCGCCCCCGTCTCCACGTCGCGCCCGTCCTCGTCGACAATACGCGTTTCCAGACCGGGCAGCGGCGGGCCGACGGACTCGTCATCCCGCGGCGCATCCATCCGCGTCTGCGCCACGGTGGGCGAGCATTCGGTCAACCCGTAGCCGTTGTTCAGCGGCAGGCCGAAGACCCGCTCGACGCGCTGCTTCAGGCCCAGGTCCAGGGGAGCGCCACCCGCCGAGAGGTAGCGAAGGCGGGGGCCGGCGAGCCGGGCGCCGTGGATCTCGGCATACTCCAGCAACCGTGCGTACATGACCGGCACGCCCTGCAGGACGGTGATCCCGCGCTGAAGCGCCGCGACAACGAGCGCGGGATCGAAGCGTGGAACCGTCTCCAGGCAGCCGCCGGCGTAGATCGTGCCGAGAAAGGTCGAGGCCAGTCCGAAAACGTGCGCGATGGGCAGCACGCCGTAGACGCGGTCGCCGGCGCACAGGCCGCGTTGCTTGCCGGAGACGGAGGCGATGTAAAGGAGGTTGCGATGGGTCAGCATGACCCCGCGCGGATCGCCCGTTGTGCCGGAGGTGTAGATCAGCGCGGCGACCTGACGCTCGCCGCCGGCATGCGTGGGCTCTGCGTCGCACGAGGCGAGAGCGCCCGCCGCTGCCGACGCGACCGCGCCGATGCGCAAGGGTCGGGCCCCGCTTTGGGCGGCATGGGCGTCGGCGTCCGCGGAGTCATCCACCGTGTAGAGGATACGCCGCGGCCGGCAGTGAGTCTCGATGGCGGCGAGCTCGCGCCCCGACAAGCGGCCGTTGACGATCACCGACCAGGCGTCCAGCTCGCTGATCGCAAAGATCAGGACAACCAGTGCGATCCCGTTCTCGCCGACGATCATGACCCGATCGCCGGATCGCACCCCCATCTCGCCCAGCAGCCTCCTGGCTTCGCCGATCGCCGACCGCAGCTCGCGGTAGGTCAGGTCGCGTTCGGCCGTGGCCAGGGCCGGCGCATCGGGCGTTGTGTCCGCCCAGTGCAGCGCCGGGTGCGCGATGCGCTTCGGCAGCGCGGCGAGATCGTGCGCGATGACGCTCACGCCTGCGCCTCGCGGATCATGTTGCGGGCGATCACCAGCTGCTGGATCTGGGTCGTCCCTTCGTAGATCCGCAGCAGCCTGACGTCGCGGTAGAACCGCTCGACGCCGTAGTCGGCGATGTAGCCCGCGCCACCGTGAATCTGCACCGCCCGGTCGGCGACCCGGCCGACCATTTCGGTCGCGAACAGCTTGCAGCACCCCGCCTCGGTGCTGACCCGCTCGCCCCGGTCGCGCCGCCTAGCGGCATCAAGAACCATGCAGCGGGCGGCGTACGACTCGGCCTTGCTGTCCGCCAGCATCGCCTGGATGAGCTGGAACTCGGCGATCGGCTTGCCGAACTGGCTTCGGTCCATGGCGTAGCGAAGGCTGTCGGCGATCAGCCGCTCGGAAAGGCCGACGCTGACGGCGGCGATGTGCAGGCGGCCGCGATCCAGCACCTTCATCGCGGTCTTGAAGCCCTGTCCCTCGATCCCGCCGAGAAGAGCGCTTGCCGGGATCCGGCAGTCGTCGAACATGACGTCCGTAGTGTGAGTGCCGCGCTGTCCCATCTTCTTGTCGGGCTTGCCGAGCGACAGCCCCGGCGAGTCCGCTTCGACGATGAAAGCCGACACACCGCTGGCGCCCCTTGAGGCGGGGTCGGTCCGGGCAAAGACCGTGAAGATACCGGCTTCGGGCGCGTTGGTGATGTACCGCTTGGTGCCATTGAGGACGTACTCTCCGTCCTCGCGGCGGGCGCTGGTCTTCAGCGACGCCGCATCCGATCCGGCCCCAGGCTCGGTCAGCGCGAAGGAGCCGATGATCTCGCCGGAGGCGAGACGCGGCAGGTAGCGTTGTTTCTGCTCCTCCGTGCCGTCCGCGATGATGCCCTGGGCGCCGATGCCGTTGTTGGTGCCGATAAGCGAGCGGAACGCCGGCGACGTTTGTCCAAGCTCGAAGGCGAGACGGACCTCCTCCTCCATCGTCAGGCCGAGGCCGCCGTACTCCTCGGGAATTGCAAAGCCGAACAGGCCGAGGTCGCGCATCTCGGCGATGACGTCCTCGGGCACCGCGTCGTTTTCCGCGACCGACGCCTCGAGGGGAACAAGACGGTTGCGTACGAAGCGCGACACCGTTTCGAGAAGCGCATCGAGGGTCTGCTGGTCGAGAGCCATGTGGTTCACTTACTCCGTTACATCGGGCTGTTCCTGGACGCCGCTTGCGCCCAGGACGTGGCGCACCAACTGGACGAGGCGCGGTCCGATGTCGTTCCTGAGGCGCGAAGCCGAAAACAGGAAGCCGGGCCCGCC
The DNA here is from genome assembly GCA_038250645.1 of Rhodospirillales bacterium. Lineage (GTDB taxonomy): Bacteria > Pseudomonadota > Alphaproteobacteria > Rhodospirillales > Defluviicoccaceae > JAEULH01. The sequence goes on along the minus strand of JBBSCD010000011.1, from coordinate 26,109 downwards.
GCAGTTGAAGGCCAGAACCGGCGAGCCGTCGACAGGCACAAAAGGCACGCCCACCCCGTTCACGTCCGGGTTCCACTCGCCCAGCGCCGTGACGAAGCCTGTGGCCCGCAACTCGTCCGCGGCTCTGCGAACGCCATCCAGGATCTGCGACCAGCGATCCGTCTCGCCCCGGCGAACCTCTTCCAGCAGGCTGTCCCGCTCGTCCTTCGGCAGGGCGGCGAGCAGAGCGCGGCCCATCGATGTTGTCGCGATCGGGATCCTTGAGCCGACCTCAAGCTTGAGCGTCACCGCCGCATCCGACCGGCAGCATTCGATGTAGAGCATGCTGAGCCGGTCGCGGCCGCCAAGCGCGACCGACGCCCCGGTCTGCTGGGCAAGCTCATGCATGAGCGGACGGGCGATGTCGCGAACGCTCATTCCCGCCAGGCAGGCATAGCCCAGGGACAGCACAGGCGTCGCCAGCGCGTATTTCCCGAGGGACGTGGAATAGCTGAGGTATCCGAGGGATGTCAGGGTGTAGCTGAGGCGGGAGACGGTCGACCGTGGCAGGCCCGTCCGCTCCGCGAGGTCATGGTTGCCGAGCGGGCCATCATCGGGACGGAAGGCTCTCAGAACCTCCAGGCCGCGCGCCAGTCCGTTGACGAACTGCCGATCGCGCATGCCCGCGGGGCCGGCGGACGGCGCACCATTGCGTGCCTGTCTCTTCCTCAAGGACCCGCTCCCTGTCCGCGTGCCGAACCGCTGGCGCAGCGACGTAACGAAGTGCGCCGGCCGCGATTTCTGTTTGCGTAGCAGTGTGAAGCGGGTCTAACGTCCGTGTCAACAATCGCGGAAATAAATTCCGCTTAGCGGAATTTGGAGGCTTGATGGATGAAGTGGTGGTGGAAAGGGCCGGAGTGCATGTCGCTCTGGTCCGGATCAATCGCCCGCAGGTCAAAAACGCGCTCAACCTGAAAGTCCGTGAACTGTTGGCGGAGCACGTCTCCCGACTGGCGGGCGAGAGCGCCATCCGCTGCATCGTGCTGACGGGCAACGAGGAGGCTTTCGCGGCCGGCGCGGATCTGTCGGAGATGGCGGATGCCGGCGCGATCGAGATGATGCTGCGCCAGACCCACCTGCTGTGGCGGGCAATCGCGTCGTGCCCGACGCCGGTGATCGCGGCGGTGAACGGGTATGCCTTCGGCGGTGGCTGCGAACTCGCGATGCACGCGGACATCATCGTCGCCGGCGAAGGCGCGAAGTTCGGGCAACCCGAGGTCCGGGTGGGGATCATGCCCGGCGCGGGCGGCACCCAGCGGCTGACCCGCGCTGTCGGCAAATTCAAGGCAATGAAGATGGTGTTGACCGGCGGCTCGGTGGCAGCGACGGAGGCCGAGCGGATGGGGCTCGTCAGCGAAGTCGTTCCGGATGCCGACGTACTGAGCCGCGCCATGGCCCTTGCCGAACAGATCGCGGCGATGCCGCCGCTGGCGGTGACGCAGATCAAGGAGGTTCTGCTGGCCGGGCAGGATGCGTCTTTGGATGCGGCTCTGGCGCTGGAAAGGAAGGCGTTCCAGTTGCTGTTCGCGAGCAGGGACCAGAAGGAGGGGATGCGGGCGTTCTTCGAGAAGCGGGCGCCGGAGTATGAGGGACGGTGAGCACGATGCCGCTGGATCCGGATCGGACCGACCTCTGCCTGGGTGTGATCGGCGCCGGGGCGATGGGGCGAGGCATTGCCCAGGTGGCGGCGCAGGCGGGTATCGCGGTGCGGCTGTTCGACGCACGTCGCGAGGCGGCCGGCGAGGCGGTCGGCTTCATCGCCGGGCTGTTCGAGCGGGCCACGCGGAAGGGACGGCTGGACGCGGCGGACGCAGAGGCGGCACTGGGGCGCATCGAGATCGCGGCGGACGATGCGGCATTCGCCGCATGTCACGTCGTCGTCGAGGCCATCGCCGAGGATCTGGAGGCCAAGCGGGCGCTGTTTGCGCGTCTTGACGGGTTGGTCGACGAGGACTGCATCCTTGCCACCAACACGTCGTCGCTGTCTGTGACCGCCATTGCCGCCGGCAGCCGCCGGCCCGGGCGGGTCGCCGGCTACCATTTCTTCAACCCCGTCGCGTTGATGAAGGTGGTCGAGGTCATTCGCGGCGCGCTGACCGACCCATGGGTGATCGAAGCCCTCTCCGGCATCGCCCGCCGGATGGGCCACCTTCCGGTCGCGACCGTCGACATGCCCGGTTTTCTGATCAACCACGCCGGACGCGGTCTCGGCACAGAGGGCCTGCGGATCGTCCAGGAGGGGATTGCCGGCTTCGCGGACGTCGATGCCGTGCTGCGCGAGGCCGCGGGCTTCCGCATGGGTCCGTTCGAATTGATGGACCTCACCGGGCTCGACGTTTCGCAAGCGGTGATGGAGTCCATTTACGCGCAATTCTACAACGAACCGCGCTTCCGTCCGTCGCCGATGACCCGCCAGCGGGTCGCCGCGGGCCTGTTGGGGCGCAAGTCCGGCCGCGGGTTCTACGACTACGTCGACGGCAAGCTTCAGGCGCCGCCCGCCCCTGAGGTTCCGGAGCCGGAAGGTCTGCCGATCTGGGTCAGCCCGGCGCACGGCCGGCGCACCCTGGGGCTCATGAGACTGCTGGACACGCTGGGCATCGCGGTGGAAGAGGGCGAACGCCCCTCCGCTGCCGCCGTCTGCCTCGTCGCGCCGTTGGGCATGGACGCGACCACATCGGCCGTCCGCGAGGGGCTCGATGCGAGCCGGACGCTCGCCGTCGACACGCTGTTCGGGCTCGAGCGGCGGCGGACCCTGATGACCACCCCGCTCACCCGCCCCGATGCACGGCGGGCGGCCCACGCCGCCCTAGCCGGCGACGGCACGCCGGTGACGATCATCAACGACAGCCCCGGTTTCGTCGCGCAGCGGGTTGTCGCGACCATCGTCAACATCGGCTGCGACATCGCCCAGCAGAAGATCGCAACGCCAGATATCATCGACCGGGCCGTCACCATCGGCCTCGGCTATCCGAAGGGGCCGCTCCGGTTCGGCGACGACATCGGGCCCCGCCGCGTGGTCGAAATTCTCGAAGCCATGTACGCGTTTTACGGAGACCCCCGCTACCGCCCGAGCCCCTGGCTCAAACGGCGCGCCATGCTCGGCGTGTCGCTGGCGACGCCGGAACACCGATAAGGGAGAACAGCGCCCGATGCTGGATGCATACCTTTACGACGGCGTCCGGACGCCGTTCGGCCGCCACGCCGGTTGCCTTTCCGGCGTCCGTCCCGACGAGCTCCTGGGCGAGACGATCCGCGGCCTGATGGCCCGCAACGCCTTCAGTCCGGAGGAGGTCGAGGACGTCATCGTCGGGTGCACGTGCCAGGCCGGCGAAGACTCCCGCAACATCGGCCGGCAGGGCGGCCTGCTCGCCGGCCTGCCGATAGAGGCGGGCGGGCAGACGGTCAACCGCCTTTGCGGCAGCGGCCTCGCCGCAATCCTGGACGCCGCGCGCGCCGCGACGTGCGGCGAGGGCGAGCTGTTCGTCGCCGGCGGGGTTGAAAGCATGTCGCGCGCTCCCTTCGTGCTCGGCAAGGCGGAAAAGCCGTTCAGCCGCAGTGCCGAACTCTACGACAGCACCATGGGCGCGCGATTTCCCAACACGCGGTTGGCCGCCCAGTTCGGCAGCGACACGATGCCGGCGACGGCGGACAACGTTGCCAGCGCGCTGGACATCCGCCGGGCCGAAAGCGATCGCTTCGCCGAGGCGTCGCAGGCGAAGTATCAGGCGGCGAAGCAGGCCTCCTTCTACGCCGATGAGATCATGGCCATCCCCGTGCCGGGAAAAAGCAGAGACCAGGCCTTGCCCGTGCAGGTCAGCGAGGACGAACATCCGCGGCCGGGAACGACCTACGAGAAGCTGGCGGCGCTCAGGCCCCTGTTCGACGGCGGGGTGGTGACGGCAGGCACCGCGTCCGGCATCAACGACGGCGCGGCGGCGCTGCTCGTCGGCACGCTCGCCGCCGGGAAGCGCTGCGGCGCACAGCCGCGCGGGCGCCTGCTGGCCGGCGCCATCGCCGGGGTCGAGCCCCGCCTGATGGGGCTCGGTCCCGTTCCGTCCTCCCGCAAGGCGCTCGAGCGCGCCGGGCTCAGCCTCGCGCAGATGGATGTGATCGAGATCAACGAGGCGTTCGCCGCCCAGGTTCTCGGCTGCCTCAGGCAGATGCAGCTTTCGGCCGACGACACCCGGCTCAATCCCAACGGCGGCGCCATCGCCATCGGGCATCCCCTCGGCGCGTCCGGGGCGCGGCTGGCGCTGACGGCGTTGAGAGAGCTTGAGCGGGCCGGGGGCCGCTACGCGCTGGTGACAATGTGCATCGGCGTCGGACAGGGCATCGCCGCCGTCATCGAACGGATCTGACGCCGCTTTTCCGTCTTTGGTTGCGTTTGTCCGAAGACAGGTGGATCCAGGGAAACAGCAATGACTTCATTCGTCTGGGACGATCCCCTTCTTATCGAAGATCAACTGGCCGAGGATGAGCGTCTCGTCCGCGACAGCGCCCGCGCCTACGCCCAGGACAGGCTCATGCCGCGCGTGCTCATGGCCAACCGTCATGAGCACTTCGACGAAGAGATCATGCGCGAGATGGGGGAAATCGGTCTGCTCGGCTCCACAATTCCGGAGGAGTATGGCGGCGCCGGGGTCAATCACGTCTGCTACGGCCTCGCCGCGCGCGAAATCGAGCGCGTCGATTCCGGCTATCGCTCGGCCATGAGCGTGCAGACCTCGCTGGTCATGCATCCAATCCATGCCTATGGCACCGAGGCGCAGCGCCAGACCTACCTGCCGAAGCTGGCGCGCGGGGAGCTTGTCGGCTGCTTCGGCCTGACCGAGCCCGACCACGGTTCCGATCCGGGGCGCATGCGCTCGCGCGCGGAACCGGCCGACGGAGGCTTCGTGCTCACCGGCAACAAGATGTGGATCACCAATTCGCCGATCGCGGATGTCTTCATCGTCTGGGCGAAGCTGGACGGCCGGATCCGCGGGTTCATCCTCGAGCGCGGCTTCGACGGCCTGTCGACCCCGAAGATCGAAGGGAAGTTCTCCCTGCGGGCGTCGTCGACCGGCGAGATCGTGATGGACCGGGTGTTCGTGCCTGAGGACAACATCCTTCCCAACGTCCGAGGCCTGCAGGGGCCGTTCGGCTGTCTCAATAAGGCCCGCTACGGGATCTCCTGGGGCGCTCTGGGCGCGGCCGAGTTCTGCTGGCACGCGGCGCGCCGCTACACCCTCGACCGCCAGCAGTTCGGCCGTCCGCTCGCCGCGAACCAGCTCATCCAGAAGAAGCTGGCCGACATGCAGACGGAGATAACCGTGGGCCTGCAGGCCTGTCTGCGGGTTGGCCGGCTCATGGACGAGGGGCGCTGCGCGCCCGAGTGCGTCTCGCTGGTCAAGCGCAACTCCTGCGGCAAGGCGCTCGACATCGCGAGGCTCGCCCGCGACATGCACGGCGGCAACGGCATCGTCGACGAGTTCCACGTCATCCGCCACGTCATGAACCTGGAAACGGTCAATACCTACGAGGGGACGCACGACATCCACGCCCTGATCCTCGGCCGGGCACAGACCGGGCTGCAGGCGTTCGGAACCCTCTGAGCGGACCTTCAGGATCGCCTGATCGCAGCGCCTACGGGCCGCGCCAAACCGCCCCGCCGCAATCCAGTTGGGACGTGGGCTGATCTTATCCGCGGCGGTCAGGTAAAGCTCGCGGGTGTCCGTCCATCGTCACGATGCGCTCGTGCTCAGGGATCAATCCGATCAAAGACCGCACGAGCGTCGTCTTGTCCAAGACTTGACTGCCCGAGATCATCGTCGTGATCCCGCATTCGACCAGAAGCCGGAGCTGGTCAGCCTGGTCGGGCGTCGCGATCCCCTCCTCGACATAGCGGTCCAGCGGCAAGTGCGCAGTGCATGCGTTGCATTCAGAAAGGCGCATCCAACAAAACCGCCGCCTCAACATCCGTCAGTCACTCAATTGACCAACATCAGTCCGGCAGGCTGCTTAGTGGGACATCAATACCGGGATCGTCATCTGCCGGAGAATATGGCGCGTGCTGCCGCCTCGATGCATGTAGGGGAAGCCGTAATGTCCGTATGCGCCCATGACCAGCAGATCAATCGCCTCGTCGGTCAGGCGCCCCAACAGCATGTCCATTGCATCGATATCCTCCACGAGCATGCGTTCGGCTTCCACCTGCACGTCATGCGCTTCCAGATGCCGCAGGATTCGCGCAAAAGGCATGCCCGGTTGCGGCTTGCCCCGCATTTCGACGTTGATCGCGACCAGCGTCACATGCTCCGCTGCTTGTAGCAGCGGGAGGGCGTCATTCAGCGCCCGGGTTGCTTCTCGTTCAGAGTTCCACGCAACCATAATGCGCCGTCCGACGTCGTGGAACCGTCCGTTGTGCGGAACGATTAGCACCGGTCGGCCGCCGTGCAACACGACCTGCTCTGCCAGGTCCGGAGGCACGCGGATGTCCGCCCGAGCCGGATCGTGTTGACTGAAGATCGCGAGGTCACATCCCTGCGTTGCGAACACGGCCTGCCGGATCAAGGCCCCGTCGCTAACCGCCGTCGCCGCCAGCCACTCCTGCTGCAGTCCGGCCGCGTCGGCGCGGGCGCGAAACGTCGCTTCCGCTTTCGCCATCTGGGGCGCCAAGTCATCGTCGGGGTCGAGCAGCGCGACCGTCATCACCCGCGGAGCGTTCTCGGCGAAAAAGCCGGTCAGCAAAGCCCGGAACTTTCCGGCGAGCTCTATCGCGAGATCCAGGCGGCTTTCGCAGACACCGCTGTCATCCACGTGCACTAGGATATGTCTGAGTGCCACCGACGGAGCTCCCTCTCGTAATTCCGCTCGTAGGAAAAGCGGTCCCCATCAGATGCCGCCCATGCAGACGTATTTGACCTCGCAGTACTCATCAACTCCGTACTTGGAGCCCTCGCGACCCAGGCCGGACTCCTTGACGCCGCCAAACGGCGCCACCTCGGTGGAGATGATCCCCTCATTGACGCCGACCATGCCGTATTCGAGCGCGTCCGCCACCCGCCAGATGCGACCGATGTCGCGGGAGTAGAAGTACGAAGCCAGCCCGAACTCGGTGTCGTTGGCCATGACGATCGCCTGTTCCTCGCTGTCGAAGCGGAAAAGGGGAGCGACCGGGCCGAACGTCTCCTCGCGGGCGACTTTCATCTGCGTGTCGACGTCCGCCAGCAGCGTCGGCTCGAAGAAGGTGCCGCCGAGCGGGTGGCGCTTGCCACCAACGACGATGCGCGCACCCTTGGCCAGCGCGTCGGCAATATGCTCCTCGCACTTCTCGACCGCCGCTTGATTGATGAGCGGGCCCTGGTTTACCCCCGGCTCCAGCCCCGAGCCGACCTTCAGTTCCCTCACCGCGGTCGCCAGCTTGTCGGCGAACGCATCGTAGACCGGGCTCTGCACCAGGATACGGTTGGCGCAGACGCAGGTTTGGCCTGAATTCCGGTATTTCGACGCCATCGCACCCAAAACTGCTGCGTCCAGGTCAGCGTCATCGAAGACGATGAAGGGCGCATTGCCACCAAGTTCGAGCGACAGCTTTTTTAGCGTATCCGCCGATAAACGCATCACCAGCTTGCCGATCTCCGTCGAGCCGGTGACCGAAACCTTGCGGACGACAGGATTGGTACAGAGCTCTTTGCCGATTTCCGAGGCCGAGGTTGAGGTCAGCACGTTGAGGACACCTTTCGGCACACCGGCACGATGCGCCAGTTCGGCCAGCGCCAACGCTGACAGCGGTGTGAGCTTTGCCGGCTTGATCACAGAGGTACAGCCGACAGCGAGCGCCGGCGCCACCTTGCGGGTGATCATCGCGATCGGGAAGTTCCAGGGTGTGATCGCCGCCGTTACCCCAATCGGCTCCTTAACGACGATGATCCGCCGTCCACTGACGTTCTGGGGGATGATATCACCATAGACCCGCTTGGCTTCTTCCCCGAACCACTCGATGAAGGAAGCTCCGTAGACGACCTCGCCCCGGCTTTCGGCAAGTGATTTTCCCTGCTCAGAAGTCATCAGAACGGCGAGGTCTTCTTGATTCTCAATGATCAGGTCAAACCATCGGCGCAGGATGGCGGCTCGCTCCTTCGCAGTCTTCGCCCGCCATCCAGGATAGGCCTTGCTGGCGGCCTCGATCGCCCGACGAACCTCGGCAACGCCAAGATCGGGCACTTTGCTGACCTCGTCGCCGTTGGCGGGATTGTTGACCGAAAAGCTCCGGCCGCTGTCCGAGCTGATCCAGCTCCCATCGACGTAAGCCTGGTCGCGCAGAAGACTGCGATCCTGGAGTTGCATATCTGCCATCTTGCCCTTCCTTTTTACCGAAGCACCGAGCTGACCTTGGCGCCGCACTCGCTTTTTTCATATTGCGGCGGCGTGCCCGTCACTGGAGGGCGACGACGCCACGCTCTATGACAAAGACTTGGTCGACCAGGTGCCGCGAGTGCGTGTAGTCCGACTCTGAAATCAGCACCGTGGCGCCCTCACCCTTCAAGCCGGCGATGACGTCGATCAGGCGTTGCGCCAGCGCCGGCGCTACGCCCTCGAAAGGTTCGTCCAGTAACAGCAAACGGCGGCCGATCATCAGACTGCGAGCAAGAGCGACCAATTTTTGCTGGCCGCCGCTCAGCAACGAAGCCTTGCGATCGGCGAACTGCTCTACCTCGGGCATTCGCGCGTAAGTCCAAGCGAGCCTGTCATCGGCGTCGGGAAGACGTGCGGCCCAGGCCGGCAACAGAACGTTCTCGGCGACCGTCAGGTCGGGGATCAGGCGTCGGTCTTCCGGCATGAAGCCGATGCCGTGATGAGTGCGCTTGTGCGCGGATACGGAAACCAGCTCGACATCATTCAAAACGATGCTGCCCTTGCGCAGCGGCAGCAGTCCCATGACCGAGCGCATCAGCGTCGTCTTGCCAGCCCCATTACGGCCGATCAGCCCGGCCATTCGCCCGGATCCAATCTCCATTGAGACGTCGTTGAGAACGTCGGTGCGCTGAATCGCAACCGTGACTTGGTTCAAGCGGATCATGGGCCTTCCTGTCGGCGGTGGACCTCAGAGCCGACCACATACTGGCGAACATCCGGATCGTTCAGCGCTATGTCCGGATCGGCGTCGGCGATGATCCGGCCATCGTAAAACGCCAGCACCCGGTCGGCGTAGCGCTCGACAATTTCGATGTCGTGCTCGACGAACAGGACGGTCGCACCCGCACCGCTGACCGCGGCCATAATGGTGTCCAGCATCGCGAATTTCTCGGCGGCACTGACGCCACTGGTTGGCTCATCGAGAAGCAGCACCGCCGGTTTGCTGACCATGGCCATGGCGATATCGACCAGCTTACGGATCCCCTGCGGCAGCGTTCCGACAATCGTATCGCGAAAGGCGACAATCTCAAATTCGTCGAGCACCTGTTCGGCGGCGTCGATCCGGGCCTGCGACTTCAATGGCTTCACAAAGCTGGGCCAGGTGCCGTCGCTGCTGCTGACGGCGACAAGCAGGTTGTCGAGAACGCTCAGCTCCGGAAAGAGTTGCGGGATCTGGAAAGACCGGCAGATGCCGATGCGCATCACCTCACGTGGCTTGAGCTTGGTGATGTCTCGGTCGCCAAAATAGATCTTGCCTGCGCTCGGCTTGAGATAGCCGGTGACCATGTTGACGAAGGTGGTCTTGCCGGCTCCATTCGCTCCGATGACGCCGATCACTTCACGAGCCGCGAGCGCCACCGTGATATTGTCGGCCGCGACCACCGCGCCAAAGTTGCGGCACAGGCCCTCGGTTCTAATGATCGGCTGCACGGGGCTTCTCCGAACCGGAACGTTGGACCAGGCTCCACAGTCCGCTTGGCAGAAAGACGATGATCAGCAGCAGCACCAGGCCGAGGACCATCTGCCAAGTGTAGGGGAAGAACTGGTAGGCGTAGGTCTGGACAAACGAGAACAACGTCGAGCCGATGAACGGTGCTGCGACATGACCGGTGCCGCCAAGGATAGCGATGAAGACGAACTCGCCCGAGGTCGTCCAATAAGCCATCTCCGGATCGACGTGTCCGGTCGCGAGTGCGCTGAGCAACCCGCCAACGGCAGCGATGACCGAAGCCATCACGTACTTGCAGTGCAACAGCCGTTGTGGCGAGCTGCCCAGGTACTCGACACGGATTTCGTTCTCGCGGATCGCCCCCGCCAGGTACCCTGCCGGCGACTCCTGATAATAATGGTACGCCAGCGCTATGAGATAAACGAGCAGGCAGGTCAGGATGTAGACGGCAGTGCTCTGCGTCTCTGGCGTCCAGCCGAAAAATGTCATTCCCGGTAGGCTGAAGCCGTCGGTCGATCCCAGTGCCGAGGACTTGACCAGCACGCCATAGAGGATCATCGAGAACGCCATGGTCAACATGGCGAAAAAGATGTCGCGATAGCGGCTGAGCAGCGTGCCCAGGACGAACGCCACTGTCGCGCTGACGAGGATCGTCGCTGCGATCAGCACCGCCACCTCGTGGACGCCGTAAAGACTGCCGAGCATCGCGGCGGTGTAGCCGCCGACGCAATAGTAGAGCCCCTGGCCAAAGGAAACGAGGCCAGCGCGCATTTGCAAAACGACGGCGAGAACCACCAACCCGCGCGCCAACGACATCATGACGAGAAAAGTCAGCCATTGCGGGAAGACGGCCATGCCGGCCATCAGCAGGGCCAGCGCCAATGTCAGCCCGAGCAGTGTCCGATCCTTGGCCATTGCTCAGATCTTCCGGGGCTGGGCCCGCCCGAACAAGCCTTGCGGCCGGACGACGAGAACGAGCGACATGACGCCGAAAATGACGAACAAATCCACCTGCGGCAGCAGATGGACGGCGGTGGCGCGGCTGAAGCCGACAATGAGAGCGCCCGCGAGCGCGCCGCCGACGCTGCCGAGCCCGCCGATCACCACCACGGCGAACGCCAAAACGATCACCTCGACGCCGATCCCGGGAGCCACCGATATCGCCGGAGCGGTCACCGCGCCGGCGACGCAGCCCAGGATCGAGCCGATGACGAAGGTGAGGAGGAAGTAGGCACGGACGTTGATACCGAGCGCGACGCTCATCTCGGGATCATGGATGACGGCGAGCAGCAATTTGCCTCGACGCGTCCTGTTCAGCCCCCACCAGAGTCCGAGGCCGATGATCGCCGCGACCAGGATGACTCCGAAGTCGTAGTTGGCGAACGTCAGCGGGCCGACCTGTGTGCGCCCCAGCAGCGTGTACGGCTGAAAAGCGAAGTACGGGTCCACGCCCCATATCAATTTGGTCACGTCCTCCAGGATCAGCAGGACCGCGTAGGTGAGCAGAATCATCACCACTGGATCGCGGCCGTAGAGAAATCGCAGAAGCCCGCGTTCAATGACTAAGCCGACGAAAGCGCCGGCGGCGATGGCCCCGCCCAGCATCAGCAGATAGCCCCACATAGAGTCGGCGCCGGTGAAGTACCAGCCAGCGATCCACGCCGAGGTATAGGCGCCGATTGCGAACATACTGCCGTGCGCCATGTTGAGAATTTTCATGACGCCGTAGATCAGGGTCAGCCCGGCCGCCACCATGAACAGCCATGAGGCGTAATTGAGCCCGTCGACCAGTATTGCCAGCAGAGTCAACATTGGCGCTATTATCCTAGTGGCCGCGAAGTTGAGACCCTAATGGCAGCACGGCGGAGATAATCCGCTACTTGGCCCGCGATGTCAGCCGCACTTTGCGCCCGGCATCCCCGCCTTGATCCACTCGGTGCTGGGCGTGCCTTCGGGCGGCGTCACGCATTCCGCCGGATAATTTCGGACATTGATGATCGTCGGCGACTTATCCGCATTGAGCTTGAAAGTTCCATAGGCGATGCCATGCACGGCTTGATGGCCTTTGCCAAGGCCCATCACGACCATGCCGCTCGGCGCCTCGAAGCTCGATCCCTGGAACTTGGCGATGATCGAGTCGGTACTTGGGAGCTTACCCGACTCGCTGCCGGCTTTCTCGGCGGCGTTCTTCAGTCCGAGGATTGCTTGGACGATCTTATACGCGGGATATGTCGGCGGCGTATTGTAGGCCGCTTGATATTCCTTGCGGAACCACTCGTTCAGCGGATTGTTGGGAGCGAACACCCCGTAAGGTCCGCGGCCGCCGATGATGGCGCCTTCCGGCATCTGCTCGGCTAGCCGGAACATGCCGGTTTCCCCGCAGGTGAGCACGACGGCGCGCTTGTCGAAGAGGCCGCGGGCCGCCCCCTGCAAGACCAGCGCTTCCATGTCGCCGCCCCAGAAGCTGGAATGCACCAGATCTGGATTCTCGACCAGAATGGCCGAGATTTCCGCCCCATACCGGCCGGCACCAAGCTTTGGAAACTGCTCGGTCTTGACCTGCGCCTGCGGGACCAAGACCCCCATCGCCGCTTTGAAGTCGTTCCAGGAATCCTGGCCCCAAGCATAGTTCTGATTGATACCGGCGAAGCTTTTGGTCTTCGGGAGCGTATCGAGCACGTAGCGGGCGGCGCCGATATTGTCGGTGGTGGCAATCGGGCCAGTGCGAAACACGTATTTATAGGTCGCGTCTTCAAAAATCCGCGGGGTGCCGCAATCAAAGAAGACGGTCAACGCCTTGAGTTCCTCGGCAACCGGCGCCACCGCGAGGCAGTCTCCGCTAGAGATGTAGCCGATTACAGCATCGACATTCTGGCGCTCGACGAGATTACGGAATTCCTCCACCTGCTTCGAAGCGCCGCCGGCCTCGTCGACCACGACCGTCTCGATCTCGACGCCGTTGATGCCCTTCATCGCGTAGGGTGCCGGCATCTTGCCGGAATTGAGCGCTGCGATCGTTAACTTCGCGGCGTTCTCCGCCGGAACGCCGAATGGGCCGGACGCCGGGCCTGACAGGAAGGTGACGATACCAAGCCGTAACTTCCCATTCTCTGCGGCACGCGCCGGCGAAACGGCAAAAAGTGTGGCAACGGCAATAATTACGGCTGCGGACCAGCCGATTCCTTCGTTCGTTTTCATTGGATGACCCTCCCTCAAGACCGGCACTTGACACGCCGATATTTTTGTTTCTTAGAAGTATTGTCAGACCAGTGCGCGAGAATCAATGATAATGACCCCGAGACAGGGCGCGGGGAGGCTGGTGGTCGTACGTTTTGCGGGATGATCCACCGCCCGACTTCATCCCATGCGGCAAATCGGCAGGGAGAGGATTTCACAAATGAAAATCAAAGCTGCGGTGCTCAACCGCATGGGTGTTCAGCCCCCTTATGCCCAATCAAGACCCCTCTCGATCGACGAGGTCGAACTTGATCCGCCGGGACACGGTGAGGTGCTGGTCAAGATTGCCGCGGCGGGTCTTTGCCATTCGGATCTTTCCGTCATCAATGGCGACCGGCCGCGACCAACGCCGATGGCGCTTGGTCACGAGGCAGCTGGGGTTGTGGAAGAACTCGGCCCGGGCATCCACGATCTGGAAAAGGGCGACCACGTGATCATGGTCTTCGTGCCTAGCTGCGGTCACTGCCAGCCGTGTGCTGAAGGTAGACCGGCGCTTTGCGAGCCGGGAGCAGTCGCCAACACCGCCGGCACGCTGCTCTCGGGTGCTCGGCGGCTGCATCGCGGCGGAAACGACGTCCACCATCATCTCGGCGTCTCGGCGTTCGCGGAATACGCCACCGTATCGCGCCGCTCGCTGGTAAAGATAGACCACGCGCTGCCACTTGATGAGGCGGCGCTGTTCGGCTGCGCGGTCCTGACCGGCGTCGGCGCGGTGATCAACACCGCGCGCGTGCCCGTCGGCGCCAGCGTCGCGGTCATCGGGCTCGGCGGCGTCGGGCTGAGCTCGCTGATCGGCGCCGTTGCCTGTGGCGCGCGGCGCATTGTCGCGGTCGACCTCTCGGACGAAAAGCTTGGCCTGGCCCGTCAGCTTGGCGCCACCGAGACCATCAATGCTGGCGCGCCCGACGCCTTGGGCGAGATCCGAGAAGCGACCAAGGGCGGAGTGGAATTTGCTTTCGAGATGGCCGGCTCGGCCCGCGCAATGGAGCTTGCCTACAAGATTACCCGGCGCGGCGGCACCACCGTCACCGCCGGCTTGCCACCGCCGGACGCCGTGTTGCCGCTTCCGCTCGTCAATCTTGTCGCCGAGGAGCGAACGGTGAAGGGCAGCTACATCGGGACCTGCGTACCGAGCCGCGACGTACCCCGCCTGATCGAACTTTACCAACGAGGCCGGCTGCCGGTTGATCGACTAATGAGCGGGCGGCTGGGTCTCGATGACATCAACATCGGTTTCGACCGCTTGGCTGAAGGCAAGGCGGTGCGTCAGGTCGTGGTGTTCTAAATTTAGAAACGACATTCGCTCGCGAAAGCCCCGCGTTGGGGGCGATCCTACTTGATGAAGAAGGTGGTTGGCCGCGCGCGAGACATCTTCTGCTGGGACGAGCGGCGGCAAGCTCAACGGGTAGACGACCGGCTTTTGCCTGGTCCCTCGCCTCGCGCCCGCGAGCTGGGTTCCCGTTTGGAAAGACTGCCGCTCGCTGCGCGCCGGCGAGTATGTCGGCTTCGGTCAGGGCGTGGACAGCTATGACAGCCGGTACTTCGGCCCAAGCCCCGCTTCCGCCTTCTGCGCCGCGCTCAGCGTGTCGACCGACGACAGCCAAGCCTGAAACTCCTTCCGCTCCATCGCGCAAATCCTCCAGCGTCTCCGCCATTCTACTTCAGATCAATACGAATTATACGGATAGAGCCTTGGAGAATGACAGCTCAAGTTGAATGGCCGCAGGCGGGAGAGTACCATTTCGGCCTGAGGACCGTGCCATACGAGATCTGTCGGTTTATTCCGGAGGAGCGCATGTTGCACTTTAGGTGGTTGCTCGTACTGGTTGTCTTAGCGTTCTTTCCGTTCGTGCCGTGGAGTGGACAGGCCGTAGCTCAAACTTGTAGCTGGCAGGGCACCGCCCCCCTTTGCAGCGGAGAATGCGGCACGGGCGAAAGCGAACAGACGAGAGCGCGCACCGACCCGGGCCTCATTGATAATGCCTCGGGAGCCAGGATATCCTTTGGCAACGATTGCCTTACCGGGACGAAGGCGCTTTGTTGCAAAACGCCCCGCAGCACCTGCAAGTGGAAAGGCACGGCGCCGTTCTGTGACGGTGAGTGTACAGGTTCCGAAACAAAACAAACGCCACCAGAAGGTTCTAGTAGCGGCGCATCGTGCTGGACAGGTTCAAAAGTCTATTGCTGCACATTTACGCCTGCCTCCATCGGGCTGCCCCTTGTCACCGAGGCGGACGGGATCATCTACGCGATAACACAGAACAACGACCTCATGTGGTATCGCCACGAGGGGCGCAACGATGGCACCTTTAGGTGGACTTTCAACGAGGGCAAGAAGGTCGGTAACGGGTGGAATGTCAAACACGTGTTCTCCGGCGGTGCCCTACCCTAGGAAAACACTGAACAACGTTGGGATCTGACGGTCTGCGGCCGAAGGCCTGAGGTGGCCGGCTTCGTCTGGACAGCGTTTCGCTCTTGTTAAGTGGACACTTTGCCTGTTGCCGATGTGATATGCTGGTTTTGAGGTGGCCCGCCGGGAGGGCGTAGCCCGACCAGAGTGGCGCCTGAAACCGGCGGCGAAATTCATGCTGCCGCGGCCTGCGGCAGGTGGTCGAAGTAGGCGAGATCGGGCGTCCGCGCGCTTGGGCCTGTTGAACAATAACCGAATTGATGTTGGCGGATTTGCCGATACACCGACATCGATTCAAGGATTCCCCGGTTGACTCGGAGCTTATAGAATCGGCGGGTGATTGACCACGCGGCGATCAGATTGCGCTACGAGGCGCTCGATTCGCTTTTGGACGAGCGCGGCCGGCGGCGGAAGCGCTGGCGGCGGGGCGTGGCGGAGTGATGGCGGTCGCTCGGATCCGGCGTGGCGCGCAGCACGATCGACCGCGGGCTGGCGGAGCTGCGCGGCGATGCGGCGCCCGCGGCCGCACCTCAGCGGGTACGCCAGCAAGGCGATGGGCGCAGGCCGGGCCGCGGCTCGGCGGCTCTCGTCGAGTTCTACCGCAGTTCAGCCCGCGTGATGTGGACGCCGACCGGTATTCCTCCGGTGAGGGCCACAGTCGAGGCGGGTTGATTGCGCAACGTTGAAGTAAGCTTTGCAAACGACGAGTGCGGGATGGGCCGGCGGCAGGCTCTGTCACATGTACTCTGATACCTCGACGAGGTTCCCGTCCGGGTCGCGAAGATAGATCGAGCGGATCGGCCCGGTCGCGCCGGTGCGTGACACGGGTCCGTCCTCGATCGCGAAGCCCTCTTCTCGCAGATGCTTCTCGACTTTGGCGAGCGGGCGGGCGGCAATAAGGCATATGTCTGCCGTCCCGGGTCCCGGTCGTGCCGCACGCGGCAGGATGGCTTCCTCGTTTGCCGGGTAAAGGTTGATCTTCTGCCGGCCGAACCGCAGCGCTCGCCGCCCGGCCCCGAAGACTTCCTCCACCATGCCAAGGCCCCGCACGTAAAAATCCAGCGTCCGCCCGATGATAATCGCGATTGTCCATCGGCCGAGCGCGGCGAGAGCGGTTCTTAGTCTGTCGCCGGTATAGGCCCTGTCGGCGAACAATGTCGCAACCACGGGTAGAGGGACCGGATCGAGTCAATGACAGCGACGGACACCCCCATCTTTGCGAGCCGTAGTACGAGCGACTCCCGCAACTATGGCAAGCTCATAACAGTTATGGCCGGCCGTCAGAATTTAAAGCCCGGTCACCCGTATCCCGCGCGAAACTCGGTTGAGCGGTTCTTCAACAAGATCAGGCAAAGTCAGCGCATCGCAACCCGCTACGACAAACTTGCGGTCAACGACCTCGCCTACATCGAACACGCATCGGTCCGGATTTTGCTACGCGCTTTTGAGTCCGCGCCCTAGATTACCGGCAGTTTGTTCACCACCGGTGCCGGGCTAGGTTCCGGGGACGGCACTCATTTCCGCAAGGACAGCGACCGTTGGTCATCCGCTCCGTCGTCGACACGATGCTCGTCCCGATCCAGCGTGCCGGCTGGCCGTTCATCGCCTCGTTCGCGGCGGCGACCGTGCTCCTGTTCGCTCTTGCGCCGGCGCTGGGCTGGCTCGGCCTGGCGCTGACCGGCTGGTGCACGTATTTCTTCCGCGATCCCGAACGGCTGACGCCGGTCCGCGAGGGTCTGGTGGTAAGTCCCGCCGACGGCCTGGTTCAGACGGTCGTACCGGCCGCACCGCCGCCCGAACTCGGCCTCGGCTCCGACCCGCGCCTACGGATCTCGGTCTTCATGAACGTATTCGACGTGCATGTGAACAGGATCCCCATCGACGGCGCGATCGTCAGGATCGCTTACAGGCCCGGCGCCTTCGTCAACGCCTCGCTGGACAAGGCTAGCGAGAAGAACGAGCGCAACGGCCTGACCATCCGCAACGGCGATCAGCGCGACATCGCGGTCGTGCAGATTGCCGGCCTCGTGGCCCGGCGGATCACCTGCTGGCTGGCCGAAGGCCAAGCGGTGCGCGCCGGGCAGCGCCTCGGCATGATCCGCTTCGGAAGTCGCGTCGATGTCTATCTGCCCGAGGGCGTCGCGCCTCTGGTCTATCCCGGCCAGCGAATGATCGCCGGTGAAACCGTGCTGGCGGATCTGGGCAGCGCCGAGCCGGCGCGCCTGGCCGAGCGGCGATAGGAGGAGAGAATGGACGTTCGGCGGCGGCAGCGGCTGAGGGGTCTGCACATAAACCGCATCATCCCGAACGTCCTGACCCTGCTGGCGCTCGCCGCCGGGCTCAGCGCCCTGCGCTTCGCTCTCCACGAGGCGTGGGAGCCGGCGGTGCTGGCTGTCCTGGTCGCCGGCGTTCTTGACGGCCTCGACGGGCGGATCGCCCGGATCCTCAAGGGCGCCAGCAAGTTCGGCGCCGAGCTCGACTCGCTGTCCGACTTTATGTGCTTCGGCGTCGCCCCGGCCTTCGTCCTCTACCTCTGGGCCCTTGATGAAGCCGGGCGGTTCGGCTGGTCGCTGGTCCTCGTCGTCTGCATCTGCTGCGCCCTCAGGCTCGCGCGCTTCAACACCGCCGACGATGCCGCTGACGATATCGCCCTCGTCGACCGCAACTTCTTCGTCGGCGTGCCCTCGCCGGCCGGCGCCGGGATCGTCCTTCTCCCGCTGATCCTGTGGCTGCAGACCGACGCCGATTTCTTTCGTCATCCGGCGGTGGTCGCCGTGTTCATGCTCGCCGGCGCGGGCCTGATGGTCAGCCGGCTTCGGACTTTTTCGTTCAAGAAAATCCGGATCCCCGAGGGCTGGGTGCTGATGACCATGTTGTCGGTCGGCCTCTACCTGGCCCTGCTCGTCAGCACGCCTTGGACGACGCTGACGTTCAGCCTCATCGCCTACGTAGCGTCGTTTCCCTTCAGCGTTCGCGCGTATGCCCGGATGAGCCGACGCCGGGCCGAGGGACCGGCGACTGCCGAGACTTCAATCGCGACGGCTTCGGGAGCGGAACCGAGGGCGGAGGCTCCGGAGACGACGCTCGCTGGAGCGACCGGCGAGGCGCCGTCGGCGCATCCCTCCTGAGCCGCATCGGCACATGAACGCGGCCGGCGATCGGTGCCGCTCCGCCGCCGCTTTTATTCGCGTTAAGGTTTGTAACCAAGAGTATTTTCTACCTTGGCATGCGGGCGGTCCTTTCGTATGCTCAAGAAGGTCGCAGTCGACCGTCGTTAAGGAGCCACGCGCATGGCGAGGCGCTTTTGGTTGATCCTGATGCTGGTGGTCACAGCATTGGCGGTGGAAGTGCACGCGACGGACGCCGAAGAGCCTGAAATCAGGGTCGTGCGCATCGGCACCGGCCCCACCGGCGGCAGCTATTTTCCCATCGGCGGCATCATCGCCAACCTGATCAGCAGCCCGCCGGGGTCGATGGCCTGCGCCGCCGGCGGCAGTTGCGGCGTTCCCGGGCTGATCATTTCGGCGATATCGACCGAAGGTTCGGTCGAGAACATCGTCGGCCTGACCGCGGGCAACCTGGACATGGCGCTGGTGCAGGCGGACGTCGCCAAGCTCGCCTACCTTGGGCAAGGGCCTTTCGCCGAAGAGCCCCCTCATCGCACGCTGCGCGCGATTGCCAGCCTCCATCCCGAGGCGGTGCACGTGGTCACGAGCGCTGCTTCGGGCATCGACAGCATCGGGGCCTTGCGCGGAAAGCGCGTCTCCCTCGGCGCCAGGCGGTCGGGCACGCGAGTCACCGCCGGCATGGTTCTCGCAGGGTTCGGCCTCAACCCGGACAAGGTCGTTCCGGTGTACGAGGGCCTGAACCGATCCACCGACATGCTTGCCGACGGCGAGATCGACGCCTTTTTCATGGTCGGCGGCTATCCGATGGCGACGGTCCAGTACGCCGCCGAGGCCAATTCCATTCGCCTTGTGCCGATCGACGGCAAGAACGCAGACGCATTGCAGGCCCAATTTTCGTTCTTCTCCCGGACGACCATTCCCGCCGATACCTATCATGATATCGCCGCCACGCCGACCCTGAGCGTGCGCGCCAACCTCGTCGTCGACGCGTCTATGGATGAAGATCTGGTTTATGCGGTAACCCGGGCGCTGTGGCTGCCGGAGAACCTCGAGGTGCTTAGCCGCGACTTACCCGAGAACCTGCGCGTCGAGGCCAAGAATGCCATCAGCGGTATCGCGCTGCCGCTGCACCCCGGCGCGGCGCGCTTCTACCGCGAGGTAGGGCTGCCCGTGGAAAACATGGTTTCGCAGTGAACGAACGCCACGGGCTCATCGAGGCGGCCGACACATCGGCAATCCCGATCGAAACAGTCGAAGCCGAAACGCTGACGGCACGCCTCGACCGCGAGGGCAGCGCTTACCGCCGCTGGGTCAGCGCGACCGGCTTTACCGCCCCGCCGGGACAGTTCTGCCTGGTTCCCGGATCCGATAGCGGCCTCGCCGCCGTGCTCCTCGGCGTGAGCGCCAGCCAGGGGAGAGACGCCGGCTCCGGCGCCGTTGGCAGGAGCGAGAATGGCGGCTGCGAGATGTGGCACTGGGCAGGGCTGCCGGCGGCGCTCCCGCCGGGCGACTATTGCGCTAGTGTGGGGCTGACGCCGGCGCGCGCAGAGGCGGCGGCCACCGGCTGGGCCCTCGGCGCCTACCGCTACGACCGCTACCGCAAACCCGAGCGCGCGATCGCGCGTCTCGTCTGGCCGGCAACCTGCGATCGGCCGACGGTGGAGCGGACGGCCGACGCCACCGCGATGGTCCGCGACCTGATCAACACCCCCGCGGCCGACATGGGCCCCGGAGAACTCGCGGGCATAGCGCTCGATCTCGCCGCCCGTTATGGCGCCCGCTCGTCGCTCATCGTCGGCGACGACCTCCTCGCCGCCGGCTATCCGGCAATCCACGCGGTGGGTCGGGCCAGCACCCGGCCTCCGCGGCTCATCGATCTTGTCTGGGGCGAGCCGGATCGGCCGAAGGTGACGCTGGTCGGCAAGGGAGTCTGCTTCGACACCGGCGGTCTCGACCTGAAGCCATCGGCGGCGATGAAACTGATGAAGAAGGACATGGGCGGCGCGGCGATCGTTCTTGGCCTGGCGCGCATGATCATGGACGCGGGCCTGCCGGTCCGCCTGCGCGTCCTCATTCCGGCGGTCGAAAACAGCGTCTCCGGCAACGCGATCCGCCCGCTCGACGTGATTACGACGCGCAAGGGCCTGACGGTCGAAATCGGCAATACCGACGCCGAAGGCCGGGTCATCCTTGCCGACGCTCTGGCCGAAGCGGCGAGCGACGAGCCGGCCCTGCTGATCGACTGCGCGACCCTTACCGGAGCCGCTAGAGTGGCTCTCGGGCCGGAGCTTCCGGCGGTCTTCTCGAGCGATGACGCGCTGGTCGAGTCGCTGCTCGGGCATAGCCGGGCGAACGACGATCCGCTGTGGCGTTTGCCGCTGTGGCGGCCCTACCGCCGCCTCGTCGACAGCAAAATTGCGGATCTGACCAACGCGCCGGACAGCCCGTTCGCCGGGGCGATCACAGCGGCGCTGTTTCTTGCCGAGTTCGTTGCCCCCGTTACCGCCTGGATCCACATCGACACGATGGCGTGGAACACGACCGCGCGGCCGGGCCGCCCCGAAGGCGGCGAAGCGTCCGGCCTGCGCGCCTTGTACGCGCTGATGGCCGATAGATTTCCCGCCTGAGCGACCGATCTCCCTCCGCCGGAGCGACAAATACGGCCGCGCATTGATCCGAAGTCGCGCCCTGCCCGTAAGAACGCCACATGGGGTCGATCGTCGACACTTCGACGGCCCACTCGCTGTGAATTTCCTCCCCAAAACTCGGGCCGAGTCACTTGCTCGGCCCGTTCTTTTTCAGCGGCTTTAGCCTTGCAGGGCCGGTTTCGAAGCTGATTTCGATGATCGGGTCCGCAAAGCGCCGACGAGCGCGACCCGCCGCTGGTGTAGCCTTGCCACCGTCGTTGGCTTACATCTCGATCATCGCTACGCTCGGCTGAACCCAGGTAGCGACACCGTGGTCTGTGGCAGGGGAAGCAGGACGTGAGCATCAGCATCGATCAGAAGCTTGTCGATACGGTTCGGGCAATCGCCGAACGGGCGGGCAAGGCGATCCTCGATGTCTACAAGACCGACTTTGACGTGGCCCACAAGGATGACGCCTCACCGGTCACCGAGGCCGACAAACGCGCCGAGCGCCTGATCATCGACGCCATTCGCGCCGAGATCGGCGACGTCTACCCTATCGTCGCCGAGGAAGCCGTCGCCGGCGGCGACATTCCCGTGGTCGGCGAACGGCCGTTCTGGCTGGTCGATCCGCTGGACGGCACCAAGCAGTTCGTCAAGCGTCAGGGCGAGTTCACCGTCAACATCGCCCTGATCGAGGATCGCCGGCCGCTCCTCGGCGTCGTTCACGCGCCGGCTCTCTCCGCCACCTACTGGGGCAGCCCGCTCGGCGCCTTCGCCGCCGACAACGGTACAGCGGCCCATGCCATCGCCTGCCGGCCGCTGCCCGCTCACGGGGTCATCGCCGTCGCCAGCCGGTCGCACCGCAATGCCGAGACGGACGCCTTTCTCTCCCGCTACGACCTCGCCGACTCGATCTCGGCCGGCAGCTCGATCAAGTTCTGCCTGGTCGCGGCGGGCAAGGCCGATGTCTACCCGCGCACAGGCCGAACGATGGAATGGGACACCGCCGCCGGCCACGCCGTCGTCCGCTTCGCCGGCGGATCCGTGAGCGATCTAGACGGGCGCGAGCTGCTGTACGCCAAGCCCGGGTTCGAGAATCCCCATTTCGTCGTGAGCGGCCCGCCAGCGACGTGAGCGCAGCCCCGATCGTAGCCGCTTCCCCGGAGGCCGTCCGAAAAGCGGCCCGAATCATCCAGACTGGCGGACTGGTCGCTTTCCCCACCGAAACGGTCTACGGGCTCGGCGCGGACGCCACGAACGACCGGGCCGTTGCCGCGATCTTCGCCGCCAAGGACCGGCCCCGGTTCAATCCGCTCATCTGCCACGTTCTGGACGGCGAGGACGCTGCGACGCTCGTCCGGCTCGACGGTGCCGCGCGCGCGCTCATCGCCCGCTTCTGGCCGGGACCGCTGACGCTGGTACTGCCAAGACGAAATAAAGCGCCGCTGTCGCTGCTGGTCACCGCCGGGCTCGATACCGTGGCGGTGCGGGCGCCCGACCATCCGCTGGCGCGCGCCCTGATCACGGCCGCCGGCGTCCCGATCGCCGCGCCCAGCGCCAACCGCTCGAGTACGCTTAGCCCGACAACGGCCGCGCACGTGGCCGCCGGTCTCGGCGATCGCGTCGCCATGATCCTCGACGGCGGGGCCTGTCGCGTCGGCGTCGAATCGACGATCGTCGACCTGAGCGGGCCGCGGCCGATACTGCTCCGGCCCGGCGGGGTGACGGTCGAGACGCTCGAAGCGGTTGTCGGACCGCTCGACACGGCCGCGGGTGACGGCAGGGTGCGGGCGCCGGGCATGCTTAGCCGGCATTATGCGCCCCGCCGGCCGCTGCGCCTGGGAGCGCGTAGCAAACAGGCGGGCGAAGCGTTCCTCGCCTTCGGATCCGCCGGCGCCGTCGACGCCGACCTCAACCTGAGCGCCGCCGGCGACCTTGCGGAAGCCGCGGCCAACCTGTTTGCGATGCTGCGTGCGCTCGATCGCGACAACGCTGCCGGCATCGCGGTCGCACCGGTACCCGAGACCGGCCTCGGCCGCGCCATCAACGACCGGCTCCGCCGCGCCGCCGCGCCGGAGGCGGCCGGTGGCGGGATCAGCGACTTGGCCAATGACTGGAACGACGAGCGCGGCCCGGCCGCACCCTGCGTTCTGCCCGATGCGGACGACCCTGACTGAGATCACGCCCTCCCGTCGGCATCGAACCACCGGCGGCGCATTGTCGCGGCGCGCGCGCCTGCCTACTTCACAAACACAATGACCGCGCGTCTCTCCGCTCTGCCGGCACATCCTGCCGCGTCCGTCCTCGATGCGCTTCGCGCGGTCGTCGGCGAGCGCGGCTGGATCGACGACCCGGCCGATGTCGCGCCGTTTCTCGCCGAGGAGCGGGGGCGCTTTCGTGGCGCCTGCGCGGCCGTCGTCAAGCCGGCGACAACGGAGGAGGTCGCGGCCGTCGTCCGGATCTGCGCCGAGGCAGGCCTTGCCGTCGTGCCTCAGGGCGGCAACACCGGGCTCGTCGGCGGCGGCGTCCCTGACGGCGGCGTCGTCGTCTCCCTGGCGCGAATGAAGCGGATCCGCGCGGTCGATCCCCTCAACCGGACCCTTACCGCTGAGGCCGGAGTCGTTCTCAGTGAGCTGCAGGACGCCGCGCGCAACGCCGGCGCGCTGTTCCCGCTGAGCCTGGGCGCGGAAGGAAGCTGTTGCATCGGCGGCAACCTTTCGACCAACGCCGGCGGCATCACCGTGGTCCGCTACGGCAACGCCCGCGACATGGTCCTCGGCCTGGAAGTGGTGCTTGCCGACGGCCGGATCTGGGACGGGCTGCGCGCCCTGCGCAAGAACAACACCGGCTACGACCTCAAGCACCTGTTCATCGGCGCGGAGGGCACCCTCGGCATCATTACCGCCGCCGTGCTCAAGCTGTACCCGCAGCCGCGGGTCGAGGAGACGGCGCTGGTGGGCCTGCCGTCCGTCGAGGCCGCGCTGACCCTGTTCCGGCGCACCAACGAGGCCGCCGGCGACGTGCTCACGGCGTTCGAGTTCTTTTCCCGGCGCTGCCTGGAGTTCTGCGTCGCGCACGTATCGGACGTCGCCGATCCGTTCACGCAAGCGCATCAAGCCTACGCGCTGATCAAGCTGTCAAGCGCGCGACCGGACGATCCGCTGCGCGAGGCCCTGGAGGCGCTGCTCGCCGGCGCTTTCGAACGCGACGAGGTGAACGACGCCGTTGTGGCCGCGAGCGAGGCCCAGGCCGGCGCGCTGTGGCACCTCCGCGAGAGCATCCCCGAGGCGCAGAAGGCCGAGGGCGGCAGCATCAAGAATGACGTCTCGGTGCCGCTGTCGCAGGTGCCGGCGTTCATCGAGCGCGCGAGCGCCGCGGTCGAAGCGGCGATGCCGGGAATTCGGGTTGTCGCCTTCGGCCACTTCGGCGACGGCAATATCCACTTCAACCTGTCGCAGCCGGTCGGCGCCGATCGCGCCGAATTTCTCGCCGAGTGGGACCGCTTCGACCGGATCGTCGCCGATGTCGCCGCCGGGCTTGGCGGCAGCTTTAGCGCCGAACACGGCGTCGGCCGGCTCAAACGGGCCGATATGTGCCGATATAAGTCGGCCGTCGAACTCGACCTGATGCGCGCGGTGAAAGACGCGCTCGACCCGGCGAACATCATGAATCCCGGCAAGGTCGTGCCGTCCGACTGATCGGCGCGAGACCATCCTGCGCCCCGACTCTGGTGATCCCCCTGGCCTACTTTTCGGATGATCCCGGGGTGGGTTGGTTATCCGGGAGGTCCTCGTAAAACGGGTCGCTATCCAATGGCCATTGCGCCGGCGCGGTCAGACCTTCAGGAAGTAATACCGTTGTCCTCACGCCGTTAGCGGCGTTAATTTGCTCCTGCACAAGGCCTGTCACGTGTGTGAAGTCAACATAATCCAGATCTGTCCCGGTAAGTTTTGCACCAGTAAAACGCGCGCCATCGAGCATCGTGAACGACAGCACGGCACGCGTGAGGTTAGCGGGATCCACAACTTTTTGCTTCCATTCCTTGCTGACACGGCGGAGGACAGCGTCCCCACTGAGGTCGGCACCTGCAAGATTTGCCTTACTAAGCTGAGCATCACTCAGATCTGTCGCCGTCAAAGTAGCGCCATTGAGGTCCGCTTCAAATAAGTTCGCGTCCCTAAGATCCGCCCCGGTGAGGTCGGCCTCACTCAAGTTCGCGCCCCGCAAGTCAGCGCCCGGAAGGCGGACACCGCGCAAGTAGGCTTTCTCCAGAGGCGCGGCAGCGAGGCTTACGCCGTCCTCGTTCAGATCCTGAAGAGCGTTTATGCGCCCTCCGTCGCCCGAGGATCCTCGAGCGGAGTTGATCAGCTCCCAGGCTCGGTAGTGCTTCGCCTTCGTACGGTCGTCCGCTTCAAGAAGCCAAAAAAAGCCTACGATCGGGACGGAGAGCATTGCGACGATCTCGAGAAGGCTGAAGAGCCAGGAACTGCGCGCGCGACGCACCGGCCAACCAAACGCCCGCCACAGCCAAAGCGAAGCCGGAGGTAAGGCCTTTCTGACCCATCTGGAGAGACATTCAGGAGTTATCATAGGCGACTTCAACCACTCGACGATTAGATACCCGTAGAGCAGGCACTGGTACAGAAAGTGGATGTGACCCTGTGCAGGAGCATTCCCCTCCTTCCCGGTACCCGTGTGACGCGTCTCACTGCGTCTTCGCTTCATCGGGAGTTCGCAGGCTGGCGCGACGGAGAGGGCTTTTTGCCCTCTCCGTTATCGTGGCGCCTACAGGATGAAGTCGCCGGCGACCCACTGGGT
>JBBSCD010000010.1:0-41234 GCA_038250645.1 Rhodospirillales bacterium | reverse complement strand
CGCATCGCCGACAGCGAAGACGTTGCCGTAGCGGACGTGCTGGAGCGTTTCGGGGCTCACATCGACCCAGCCGGCGGCGTCGGCCAGCGGGCTGTTCCTGACGAAGTCCGGCGCGCACTGCGGCGGGACGACGTGGATCATGTCGAACGGCTTCTCCTCCGTCATCTTCGTCCCGTCGGCGGCGGTAACCTCGAACCAGGCCCGCTTGCCCGGCCCGTCGATGGCCGTGAGCCGTGAGTTGAAGGCGAGCCTGGCGTCATACTTGCGGACGTACTCCATCAGCGGTGGAACGAAGTCGGCCACGCCGAAGAGCACGCCGCCGGCGTTGTTGAACTCGACCTCGATGTCCGAGAGCACGCCGCGCCGCCGCCAGTGGTCGCACGAGACGTACATCGCCTTCTGCGGCGCGCCGGCGCATTTGATCGGCATCGGCGGCTGGGTGAACAGCGCCCGGCCGCCGCGCATTCCGCGAACCAGCTCCCAGGTGTAGGCGGCCATGTCGAAGGCGTAGTTGCAGGTCACGCCGTTGCGCCCGAGGGTCTCGCTCAGGCCCTCGACGCCCTCCCAGTCGAGCTTGATGCCGGGACAGACGATGAGCGTCCTGTAGCTCATACGCTCGCCGTCCTCGAGCACCACGCGGTTGTGCTCCGGCTCGAACGCGGCCGCTGCGGCGCGGATCCAGCGCACGCCCTTCGGCATGCACCTCTCCATCGGCCGCTCGGTTGCCGCGCGATCGTACGCGCCGCCGCCGACCAGCGTCCAACCAGGCTGATAGTAGTGCTTGTCACGCGGCTCGATGATGGCGACGCCGAGGCCCGGGCGCCGCCGGAGCAGGCTGGAGGCGACCGAGATGCCGGCGGTTCCGCCGCCGACGATAAGGACATCGACTGCCGGGATGTGATGGCGGTCGGCCGTTGGCGTCCTGCCGAAGCCGTCCGCCCCCACTGGGCCGCCCCGCAGACCGACCCGCGGGTCGCCCCGCGGCTCCTCCCGTGGATCGGCGTCGTCCCAGCGCGCCTCCAGCCGGGCGCGCATGGCGGAGAGATCGTAGCCGGCCGCGTTCGCGGTGCGCAGGATAACCTCTGTATCGAGCTTTGCGGCTTCCGACAGCGCCCACAAGGTCGCCGAACGCGTGCCAGTACGGCAGAACGCAAGCACCGGGCCGCGCAGATCGGCAACCGCATTGCTGAAGGCGGTAACGTCGGTGTCGCTGAGCTTGCCGGAAATGACCGGAACATGGCGGTAGGCGAGCCCGTGGCGCTGCGCCGCCTCCTCCAGAAGCGAGCCGGGCGGCTGATCGGAGCTTTCGTGGTCGGGGCGATTGTTGATTACCGCCTTAAAGCCAAGCGCAGCGAGCGTGCCAAACTCGGCTTCGCTCAGTTGCGGCGACACGGAAAGAAACGGTGTCAGCGTAGCGATCTTGTTCATCTCATCCCCTTCCTCGCTCGCGGCAGGCCGCCGCGGTTGCAGGTTGTGTTGTTTCAGCCATCCGCGCGAAGGCGCGGCTAGAGCGCGTCGATCGGCATTTTAAGGTAGCGGATGCCGTTGCCCTCCGGCGGCGGCAGTTCACCGGCGCGCATGTTGACCTGGATCGACGGCACGATCAGCCGCGGCATGTCCAGCTGCCGGTCGCGCTCGGTTCGCATCCGCACGAAGCTCGGCTCGTCGATACCGTCGTGGACGTGGATGTTTCCAGCGCGCTGGGCGGCGACCGTGGTCTCCCAGGCGTAGACGTCGCGGCCGGGAGCTTTGTAGTCGTGACACATGAACAGCCGGGTTTCCGGCGACAAGGCGAGGATGCGCCGGATAGAGCGGTAGAGGACGGCCGCGTCGCCGCCGGGAAAGTCGCACCGGGCGGTTCCGAAATCGGGCATGAACATCGTGTCGCCGACAAAGCCGGCATCGCCGATAAGGTAGATGCTGCAGGCGGGAGTGTGGCCGGGGGTGTGCAGGACCTGGGCCCTGAGCGCGCCGATGGCGAAGGTGTCAGCGTCGGCGAAGAGCGCGTCGAATTGGCCGCCGTCGGGGGCGAACGCGGGTTCGGCATTGAACAGTCTGGCGAACACGCGCTGCACCGCCGTGATGTTCGCGCCGATGCCGGTCCGCCCGCCGAGCTTCGCCTTTAGGTAGGGCGCGGCGGTGAGGTGATCGGCATGAACGTGGGTTTCGAGGATCCATTCGACCTCCAGCTTTTCCGCGCCGATGTAGGCGATGATCGCGTCGGCCGAAGCGCGGCCGGTTCGCCCTGACGCGAGATCGTAGTCGAGAACCGGGTCGATGATGGCGCAGCGCGCGCCGGCCGGGTCGCGCACAACATAGCTGACGGTGAAGGTCGCCTCGTCGAAGAATGCACGGACTACCGGCGCCGGAGCGGCGCCGGCGTGCGCGTCCTGGCGATTTTGCGCGGTGGAAGCGTCAGCAACTGTCACGACGACTCCTCCTCTCAGGTGCTCTGGTCCGGCTTTGCGGCCCCTGCCCGCCCCGGGGCAGCAGGACGGCCGCCTCCGATCCGGCGTTCTTAATATGAAGATATACTAATGTATATTCTACAGCTTGCAAAGGCTGAATGTTGCACGCGACTGCAACCACTCCGGCCGTGTACGCTGCTTCAGCAAGCGCGGCGGACGAAGGAACAGCCGTTCATGATCATCGACGACTTCGCGTCCGGCGATGGCCGCTCGCGGCTGGGGACGCGCTGGCAGGCTTTCGACGATCGGGTCATGGGCGGCGTCTCGGAGGCCGAAATCGCTGCGACCAGCATCGATGGGCGGACCTGCCTGCGCCTCAGCGGCGACGTCCGTCTCGACAACAACGGCGGCTTCATCCAGATGGCGCTCGACCTGGCACCCGACCTGGCGCCCGCAGGCGGCATCTTCGACGCCTCGAAGTTGACCGCCCTGGCGCTCACCGTTTGCGGCAATGACGAGCGCTACGGCTGCCACCTGCGCACGACGGCAACGACCCGGCCGTGGCAGTCCTATCGCCTGCAGTTCGAGGCGGCGCGGGATTGGACCGAGGTCGTCCTGCCCTTCGCCGCTTTCATCCCTTACCGGCTGGACGCGCCACTGGAGACGAAGCAGCTACGCCGGCTCGGCCTTGTCGCCATCGGCCGGGCGTTCGCCGCCGATCTCGCCGTCGCCCGGGTTGAACTGAAAGCCTGACAGCCGGTCCCGCCGGTCCAGGGCTGGCGGGGCGCGCGAAAATTCTCGCCCGCGACGGGCCGGTGGCTTAAGTACTGCACCTGCACATGGCATGCGCGCGCTGCGGTGCGGCGTCCGCATCAACCGGAACGGCGAAGGCGAACGCATGCGATACGCGGTGGTTCCCGTCACCCCCTTCCAGCAGAACTGCTCCGTCGTCTGGTGCGAGAAGAGCCGAGTTGGTGCCGTGGTCGATCCCGGCGGCGACATCGAGCGGATCATGGCCGTGGTCGACAAGGAGCAGGTCAAGCTCGAGAAGATCCTGCTGACCCATGGTCATCTCGATCATGTCGGAGCAACGGCCGAGATGGCCGGCAGGCTCAGGCTGCCGATCGAAGGGCCGCATATCGCCGACCAGTACTGGATCGACGGGATGGCGCAGCAAAGCCGCATGTTCGGCGTCGCCCCGCTACCGTCGTTCACCCCGGACCGCTGGCTGGAAGGCGGCGACAGCGTCGATGTCGGGCCGCTGACGTTCGCCGTCCGCCATTGCCCGGGGCACACACCCGGCCACGTGGTGTTCTTCCACGAACCCTCACGCATCGCCTTCGTCGGCGACGTGTTGTTCGACGGCTCCATCGGCCGGACCGACTTTCCCGGCGGCGACTACGACACCCTGATCCGCTCGATCCGCGAGCAGCTCTGGCCGCTGGGTGATGACGTCACCTTCGTCCCCGGCCACGGCCCCTCGTCGACCTTCGGCGTGCAACGGCGCATCAACCCCTACGTTACCGACGCCTGAACGACCGGCGCTGCCTCCATTTCCCGTATGCCGAGAACGGATCGGTGAGCCGGTACCCTCGCGGCGCAGCTGCGATGCCATGCCTGTGGCACGCGCGGGGTAGCTGGCCGCGCGATACCAATTGCGTTCCCCAAATGTTCGTGGTATGTACCAACCCAAATGGGGCAGTTACGGCGCGGGAAAATTTTCGTGCTACTCTTTTTAAAAGAATAAGTTATAATGTATGCAATTCAGACGTGTTGAGGTGATTATGCCGAACGTAGCAAAGATGGGCCGGGTGCTGTACCGCCACGACTGGTCGTCCCTTGACGAATGGGTCGAGGCCCTCGCCGAGCTTGCCGATTGCAGCGATGAAACGGTCGACGAGGTCGTGCGCGCCGCCCAGCGCGAGATCGCGGACGTGTATTTCGAGTAAGCGAAGTGTTCTGGATTGCTTCGTCGGCTTCGCCTCCTCGCAATGACGAAATGTGTTTAGCATCATTAGGTTATCGTCATCGCGGGCCCCGCAAGGGGCGTGGCGATCCAGATAAGCAACCATGTCGAACGGGCCGTGATACGGCCGTGCCAGCACTTCGCGCTGTCAGACAGGGTCCGCAGGCGCCCCCCTACCACTTCCCGGTGTTGGCCATGCTCGCCCACGGCTCCTGCGGCGGCTGCGCCTGCCCCGCCTGCAGCAGTTCGATGGAGATGCCGTCCGGCGAGCGGACGAACGCCATCCGGCCGTCACGCGGCGGCCGGTTGATAGTCACCCCCGCCGCCTGAAGTCGTCCGCAAAGGGCGTAGATGTCGTCGACCTGGAAGGCGAGATGGCCGAAGTTGCGGCCGCTGTCGTACTCTTCCGGATCCCAGTTGTAGGTGAGCTCGAGCAGCGGCGCGCTGTCCGCCCTGGCCTTCGCCTCGTCTCTGGCTGCGGCGAGGAAGACCAGAGTGAAGCGCCCGGCCTCGCTCTCGACCCGCCGGATTTCGTGCAAGCCCAATTTGGCGCAGTAGAAGTCCAGGCTCTGTTCCAGATCCCGGATCCGAACCATCGTATGGAGATAGCGCATGGTCATGTCCCGTCTGTGGCCGCTTTTAACCAAATGGTAGCGAGCATCCTGCATATCTGGCGGCATGACGACCGCAGCATGCAAGGATCCGCCAATGACCAACCCGCCGGCCGGCAAGAGGCCTGACTTCCGCACGGCGCCGGGGCTTGACCCGCTCAGCGACGATATCGGCTTCGACCTGCTCGACCAGATGGACGACTTCGCCGATCCGGATTTCGAGGAGATCGTCGGCACGGCGCACCGGGTCGCTGCCGGGGAATCCTTCGACTGATTCCATGGGTCCGGCCGTCGGTAGCGAGCGACGGTTGCGACGAGTGGCCGGCAGCTCGGCAACTGAACGGGATGCTCTAAAACCCGATGCCCCAGCCGACTCCGCCGCCGCCGCCGCCGATGCCGACCCCGACACCCATGCCGGGACGACGGAAATCCTCCCGCGGGAACAGGTCCCGGGTTGCCTGCCGGATGAGATTAGTGAACTGCGGATCGGCGACCCCGGTGTTCGGGCCGACGCTGCCCTGCACGTTTGAGATGATGTCCTCGCCGTCGCACAGGGTCATCAGCACCCGGACCTGATTTTCCGGCGACGGACCGCCGCCTTCACCGGCGCCGCGACAGTTCTCCGACGCGCTCAGGCCGATGGGGCCGTTGAAAGTGGTGACGACGCGAAACGTCGGGCTTGCCGCTTCCTCCGCCTTCGCAGTGAACCGGGCGCCGGCGCTCCAGGTGATCGCCTGCTCCATGGCCCGCGCGACCGTGTCGCCGATGACGACCGCGTCGGTCGCATACGGCTTGCCGCGAACCTCGACCAGCATCGGTCCCCGATTCATCACGCCCTGCGCAAAGCTCCAGGCGTTGGGATTGCGCAATGTCGGCTGGGTCGTCGGCCCGCCCGCGCAGCCGGCCAGCAGCAGGGCGGCGAGAAGACCGACGCTTATGTTTCGCCTGGCGTTTCCGGCCATCTCGGCATCACTCCGCATGAACTCAGCGCTACCATTACATATACTCTCGCGCGGAAGCGGGCAAAGCGATCGCGCCCACTTTCGCCCCGTCGCCGCGTCTGCCCGTTCATTGCGGGGAGGCCCGCGTGATAAGCTCTCTCAGGTGTAAGCGGAGCTGTGTACGTGTCCCTGTCGCGCGAGATCCTGGAAGACACTGAGCTCTTTTCCGAAGGTCTGGGCATCGACCTCGCCGGTGGTGGAGAAACCGCGTGTTTTTCCTGGTTCGTCGCCAGCCAGCTCTACGGCGGGCGCATCGCCGAAACCACGGCGGCGAAAACATACGCGGTCTTTGCCAAAGAGAAGCTGCTGTCCCCGGATGCCATCCTGCGCGCCGGGCACGACTACCTGATCAACCCGGTCATGCGCCGCGGCGGCTACGTTCGTTACGATAACCGCAAGGCCGAGCAGATCGTTCGGGCCTGTCGCACCCTGCTCCAAGACTACGGAGGCCGGGTCACCGGTCTGCACGACGAGGCCGCCGACTCGGCCGATCTGGAAGCGCGGCTCAAAAGCATCCATGGCATCGGCCCGGTGACCGCGAACATATTCCTGCGCGAGCTTCGGCCGTTCTGGGCCAAGGCCGATCCGGCGCCGCTGCCGGTCGTCGCCGACCTGGCCCGGATCCTTGGTATCGACGTGGCCGCCTACGACCGCAGGACATTGCGCTTCGTCCGCCTGGAAGCCGGTCTCCTCCGCCACCGCCGCCAGCTTGAATGGCGCATTTCCGGAAGCTCGTAGCGGTCAGGACAAGACGTACCCTCACTCCGCAGCGTGGGGAACCGCTACGGGTTCGGCGGGACGGCCGACGGCGGCCGGATCCGCTTTCGCACCGCGGCCGGCCATGAGCGCGTAGACGACGGGGATGACGAACAGGGTGAAGAATGTCCCGATGGTCAGGCCGCCGACGATGACCCAGCCGATGTCCTGCCGGCTCTCGGCGCCTGCTCCCGTAGCGATCGCGAGCGGCACCGCGCCGAACACGGTCGCGCCCGTCGTCATCAGGATCGGCCGCAGCCGCAGCACCGCCGCCTCGACGACCGCGTCGCGGACCGACCGCCCTTCGCGGCGCATCTGGTTGGCGAACTCGACGATGAGGATGCCGTGTTTGGTGATCAGGCCGATGAGCGTCACCAGACCGACCTGGCTGTAGATATTGAGGGTGCCGCCGCTGACGTAAAGACCGGCAAGCCCGCCGGCGATCGACAGCGGCACGGTCAGCATGATGATCAGCGGATCCTTGAAGCTCTCGAACTGCGCCGCCAGAACCAGGTAAATGAAGGCCAGCGCCAGGGCGAAAGTGACGTAGATGTCGGCCCTCGCCTCCCGGAATTCGCGCGACAGGCCGGAGAAGTCGAGCCGCGCGGTGCCGGGGAGCACCTCCTTCGCCGCGGCCTCGAGCGACGCGAGCCCGTCGGCGAGGCTGTAGCCGGGGGCGAGATTGGCGGTAATGGTCGCGGCGCGCATCTGGTCGAAGTGGTTCAGCTCCTTCGGCGCCACCGTCTCCTCGATCCGGACCAGGTTGGACAGCGGCACCATCGCCCCGCCCGCGGCGCGCACATAGATCCGATTGAGCGCATCCGGGGTCATCCGGTCCTGGTCGCGGATCTTGACGATCACGTCGTACTGCTCGCCCTCGCGCTTGAACCGCGTCACCTGACGCCCGGCGAGCAGGGTTTCGACGCCGCGCCCCAGCGTCTCGACCGCGATGCCGAGGTTCGCCGCCTTGTCGCGATCGAGAGTGACCTTGATCTGCGGGGTGTTCAGCTTGAGATCGGTCTCGACGTTGAGCAGGACCGGCGAGTCCGCGACCTTTGCCATCAGATTGTCGACCAGGGTCTCAAGCTCGCGATACGGCCGCGAGGTCTTGACGACGATCTCCACCGGCTTGTCCCGCACCCGCTGGCCCAGCGGCGGCGGGTTGACCGGAAACGCCATGACCCCCGGCACGCTGAACATTTTCGGCGCGAGGCTGGCGGCGATCTCCTTTTGCGTCCGGGTGCGCTCGTTCCACGGCTTCAACTTCACGAACGAGATGCCCTGGTTGACAACGGGACTGCCGACGACAACGAAGTAGCGGTCGACATCGGGCTCGGCGGCGTAGATCGCCTCCAGGTCGCGCGCGTATGCATCGATGGCGTCGATCGTCGCGCCTTCCGAGGCAATGAACATGCCGACGACGGTGCCCTGATCCTCGACCGGCGCCAGCTCCGCCTTGAGCTGCGTTGACAGCACCCAGATGGAGGCGACAACGCCCAGTCCAAGGAGAGCGATCACCGGCCAGGCCGACAGCGCCCGGATCAGCAACCGGCGATAGCCGTTGGTCATCGCCTTCAATCCCCGCTCGATGACGCGGTAGGCAACGTTGTGCCTGCTCTCGTGGCGCAGCAGCTTCGCGCACATCATCGGCGACAGGCTCAGGGCGACGAAGCCGGAGACGAGCACCGCGCCGGCGAGCGTCCAGGCGAATTCGGTAAACAGCCGCCCGGTCTTGCCAGTCATGAAGCCGATGGGAAGGTAGACCGCCGCCAGCGTCAGGGTCATCGCCACGACGGCGAAGCCGATCTCGCGCGAGCCGCGAAAGGCCGCCTGCAGCGGCGTCGCCCCGTCCTCGACGTGGCGGTAGATGTTTTCCAGCATGACGATGGCGTCGTCGACGACGAGGCCGATGGCGAGGACGATGGCGAGCAGCGTCAGGGTATTGAGGGAAAACCCAAGTGCGTACATCAGCGCGAACGCGCCGATGAGCGAGACCGGGATGGTCACCAGCGGAATGAGCGTCGCGCGCAGCGAGCGCAGGAACAGAAAGATGATGAGAACGACGAGAACGGCGGCCTCGCCGATGGCGTGGTAGACGTTCTTGATCGACTCTTCGATGAAGATCGCCTTGTCGTGCGCGACCGCGACCGTCATCCCTTCCGGCAGGCTGTCGATGATCGACGGCAGGCTTTCGCGCACGGCCCTGGAAACGTCGAGCGGATTGGCGGTCGCCTGTTTGACGACGCCCAGCGCCACCGTCGTCGTCCCGTTGAAGCGCACCCGGCGGCGTTCGTCGGCGGCCCCCAGCTCGGCAGAGCCGACGTCGCCAAGGCGGACGAGGTAGCCTTTGGCGTCGCGCAGGATCATGTTCTCGAACTGCTCGGTGGTGCGCAGGTCGGTCTCGGCGAGAACGGTGAACTCCCGCTTCTCGCTTTCGATGCGCCCCGCCGGGATCTCCACGTTCTGCCGGCGCAGCGCGTCCTCGACCTCCTGCGGGGTCATGTCGAAGGCGGCGAGCCGGGCCGGATCCAGCCACAGGCGCATGGCGTAGCGGCGCTCGCCGAAAATGCGCACCTCGGCCACGCCGGGCACGGTCTGCAGCCGGTCCTTGACGTAGCGGTCGGCATAGTCCGTGACTTCGAGCGGAGAATGCCGGTCGCTGGAGAAGGCCAGATAGATGATCGGCTGCGCGTCCGCCTCGACCTTCTGGATGACCGTATCCTCGGCGTCATCGGGAAGCCGGCCGCGCACCCGGCTAACCCGGTCGCGCACGTCCGCGGCGGCGCCGTCGGGATCCCGGTTGAGCCGGAAGGTAATGGTGATCTGGCTCTCTTCCTGCCGGCTGATCGACGTCATGTAGTCGATGCCCTCGATCCCGGCGAGCGAGTCCTCGAGGACGTTTGTCACCTGGCTTTCGATGATGTCGGCGCTGGCGCCGACGTAGGTCGTCTGAACGGTGACGATGACCGGGTCGATGTTGGGATACTCACGCACCGGCAGCCGTTGATAGCCGACAAGGCCGACCAGAACCACGAGCAGGCTGAGAACGGTGGCGAAAATCGGCCGGCGAATGCAGACTTCGGAAAGCTTCACCGCCCTTAGGCTCCGGCGCCGGGCGCGGTCGGCGTCGGCGCCATGACCTCGACGGCGGACCCTTCCCGGATCTTGAGCTGGCCGGCGGTGACGACGACGTCGCCGGCCGATAGGCCCTGGGTCACCTCGACCCAGCCCGGCCCGCGCTGGCCGAGCACGATCTTCGTCTTCACCGCCTTGCCGTCGACAACGGTGAAGACATAGCGCTCCTCGCCGAGGGGTATGATCGCCTGCTCGGGCACGGTGATCGCGTCGTCGCGGACATCGAGAATGAGGCGGATGCGGCTGAAGAGCCCTGGACGCAGCAGCCTGTTGGGGTTGGGAACCTCGGCCCGCAAGGCGATGCTGCGCCCGCCCGGGTCGATCTGCGGGTCGACGGCGAAGACCCGGCCGCGAAAGCGTCGATCGGGGAAGGCGTCAACCTCCAGCTCCAGCTCCTGACCGGCATGAAGGCCCGAGAGATGGCGTTCGGGAATCCGGAAATCGACCTTGATCGGGTCGATGCTTTCGAGATTGACCAGATCTTCACCGCTGGACACGTAATCGCCGATACTTACCTTGCGCAGGCCGATGATACCAGAGAACGGCGCCGTGAGCCTGGTCTTGTCCAGCCGGGCTTCGGCCAGCGCCACTTTCGCGCGGTCGCTGTCGAGGCTGGCGCGGCCCTCATCGACGGCGCGTGCCGTTCCGGCGCCGCGTCGGAACAACTCCTCGGCCCGACGAAAATTGCGTTCGCTCAGGGCCAGGTTGGCCCTCGCGTCGGCGAGTTCGGCGCGAGGGATCAAATCGTCGAAGGTAAACAGCAGGTCGCCGGCCTTGACGGCAGTGCCTTCGTCGAAATGAATATTCGTTACGCGGGCGTCGATCTCCGGGCGGATCACCACTGACTCGTTCGACCGCATCGTCCCAACCGCGGAAACCTCGCTGGCCACGGGACCGAGCGCCACGGGCTGCGCTTCCACGGGCACTGCCCTCGCCTTCGGCGGCGAACCGGCCGCGGCTGCGGTGTCGGCCGGGCCTGCCGCGCCCGCACGCTCGGAATAAACCCAATAGCCGCCGCCCGCAGCAGCCACGGCAATACCCGCGACAACGCCGGCAAAAATCTTGCGTCGCATCAAGACCATTATATCGAGATGTGGAGCGCCGGAACAGCGCGCCACCCGGCCGCAAGAGCGCGCGCCCGTCACTTCCGATATGCGCCGAGGCGTCGGCAGCGTCAACTCTCGGCCGGAAGACGTGCGTGGGCGCGCGGGAATGTGTAGACAAGGCCCTGAGGCCAGTACCTGCTTTATCGCCGCCTCGAACAGGATTTCGACATGCCAACCTTCACCGAAAACATCGATCCGGATGGCCGCAGGGCAAAGCTGCTCGCCCGCGTCAGCGCTCTGGCGTTGGTCTCGGGACGGGAGATGCGCCTCGCTTCGGGACGGACTTCGGACATCTACTTCGACATGAAGATGGCGATGTTCGACCCGGAAACGATCGGCCTTATCGCCGATGCGATCCTCGACGTGCTTCGCGAACGGGGGGCCGCCCAGATCGGCGGGCTGGAGATGGGCGCGGTGCCGATCATCGGCGCGGTCGTGTGCAGGAGCTTTCCCGATTACCCGGTCAACGGCTTCTTTGTCCGCAAAACGGTCAAGGCGCACGGCACAAGCAAGAAGATCGAGGGCTACTTCGATCCGGCGGCGGCGACGGTGCTGCTCGAAGATGTGACAACCACCGGCGGCTCCGTGCTCGATGCACTGCGGGCGGTCCGCGAGGCCGGCGGCGCGGCGGCGACGGTGCTGACGGTCGTCGACCGGGAGGAAGGCGCCGGCGCCAATCTGGCCAAGGAAGGCGTCGAACTCCTCTCGTTGTTCACAAAGTCCGACTTCCGCGGCTGATCAGGCGGCCGGATTCTCGCTCTCGCCATCTGGCGGCGTCAGGGCGGGGGTGAGGGGTTCGACTGCGGCAAAGGAGAGCCGCCGGGATCGTACCCCCGGCGGCCTTCCTTCTTCCGGCCCCCTGCGCGTCTTGTGAGTCTCAGAACGTCCGCTTCGCCAGCAGACCCTTGATCTCGGCAATGGCCTTGCCCGGATTGAGGTGCTTCGGGCAGGTGCTGGTGCAGTTCATGATCGTGTGGCAGCGGAACACCCGGTACGGGTCGTTCAGCTGATCGAGCCGCTCGCCGGTCGCTTCGTCGCGGGTGTCGGCGATCCAGCGGTAGGCCTGCAGGAGGATCGCCGGCCCTAGGTAGCGATCGCCGTTCCACCAGTAGCTCGGGCAACTCGTCTGGCAGCAGAAGCACAGGATGCACTCCCACAGGCCGTCGAGTCGCGCCCGCTCCTCCGGGCTCTGCAGCCGCTCGCCGGCCGGCGGCGGGGTCTCGGCCTGCAGCCACGGCTGGATCAGGCGGTACTGGGCATAGGGCACCGAAAGGTCGGGCACCAGATCCTTGACCACCGGCAGGTGCGGCAGCGGATAGATCTTGACGTCGCCCTTGATGTCCTCGATCGCCTTGATGCAGGCCAGCGTGTTCGTGCCGTCGATGTTGAAGGCGCAACTGCCGCAGACGCCTTCCCGGCACGAACGGCGGAAGGTCAGGGTCTGGTCGATCTCGTTCTTGATCTTGATCAGGGCGTCGAGGACCATGGGCCCGCAGGCATCGAGATCGATGTTGAAGGTGTCGAGCCGCGGGTTCTCGCCGCTTTCCGGGTCGTAGCGATAGATCTTGAAGGTCCGCACCCGTTTCGCCCCGGCCGACGCCGGGTGGGTTCTGCCTTCCTTGATCCTCGAGTTGGGCGGCAGATTGAATTCGGCCATTTTCTTTCTTCCTTTGTCGGACCGCCTAGTAGACGCGCTTTTGCGGCTCGATGTATTCGGCTTCGTTGGTCAGCGTGTAGGTGTGCACTGGCCGGTACGTCAGCGTCACCTTGCCCTCTTCGTCGACGCTCGCCAGGGAGTGCTTCATCCAGTTGACATCGTCGCGCTCGGCGAAGTCCTCGCGAGCGTGGGCGCCGCGGCTTTCCTTGCGGGCCTCCGCCGAATAAAGCGACGCCTTGGCGCAGATCATCAGGTTTTCGAGCTCGAAGGCCTCGACGAGATCGGAATTCCAGATGAGCGAGCGATCGCTGAGCCGGATGTCGCCGAGCGTGCTCCACACCTCGTCCATCTGCCTGCAGCCCTCGGCCAGAACCTCCTGGTCGCGGAAGACCGCCGCGTTACTCTGCATGGTCTTTTGCATTTTCAGCCGAATATCCGCGGTTGGCTGGCTGCCCTTGGCGTTGCGCAGCCGATCCAGGCGCGACAGCGCCAGATCCGCGCTGTTTTTGGGCAACGGCGGGTGGGACGATCCGGGCTTGATCTTCTCCGCGGCCCGGAGCGCCGCGGCGCGGCCGAAGACGACGATGTCGAGCAGCGAGTTGGTCCCGAGCCGATTGGCGCCGTGGACCGAGGCGCAGCCGCATTCGCCGACGGCCATCAACCCGCGGCAGATCGCGTCCGGATCATCGGCGGTCGGCTGCAAGGCCTCGCCGTGATGATTGGTGGGAATGCCGCCCATGTTGTAGTGCACGGTCGGCAGCACCGGGATCGGCTCGCGGGTGGCGTCAACGCCCGAAAAGATCTTCGCCGTCTCGGTAATACCGGGAAGCCGGGCGAGGAGGATGTCCGTGCCGAGATGCTCGAGGTGGAGCATGATGTGATCATTCTCCGCGCCCGCACCGCGCCCTTCGCGGATCTCCACGGTCATCGAACGGCTGACGACGTCGCGCGAGGCCAGATCCTTTGCGGTCGGGGCATAGCGCTCCATGAACCGCTCGCCTTCCGAATTGGTGAGGTAGCCGCCTTCGCCGCGCGCGCCTTCGGTGATCAAACATCCGGAGCCGTAGATCCCGGTCGGGTGGAACTGGATGAATTCGTGGTCCTGGAGCGGCAGCCCGGCCCGCGCCGCCATGGCGTTGCCGTCGCCGGTGCAGGTGTGCGCCGAGGTGCAGGAGAAATAGGCGCGGCCGTAGCCGCCGGTGGCGAACACCGTGGTGTGTCCCTGGAAGCGATGGATGGTGCCGTCGTCCAAATTCCAGGCGATCACCCCGCGGCAGGCGCCTTCGTCGTCCATGATCAGGTCGATGGCGAAATATTCGACGAAGAACTCGGCGTTGTGCTTCAGCGACTGCTGATAGAGCGTGTGCAGGATCGCATGCCCGGTCCGGTCAGCCGCGGCGCAGGCCCGCTGCACCGGCGCTTCGCCGTAGTTGCGCATGTGGCCGCCGAAGGGGCGCTGGTAGATCCGCCCGTCCTTAGTCCGCGAGAACGGCACGCCGAAATGCTCCAGCTCGTGGACCGCGGGAACGGCGGCCCGACACATGTACTCGATCGCGTCCTGGTCGCCGAGCCAGTCGGAGCCCTTCACCGTGTCGTACATGTGCCACTGCCATGAGTCCTCGGCCATGTTGCCGAGCGCCGCGCCGATGCCGCCCTGGGCAGCGACTGTGTGGCTGCGGGTGGGAAAGACCTTGGTAATGCACGCGGTCTTCAGGCCGGCGGCGGCCATGCCGAGGGTGGCGCGAAGGCCCGCCCCGCCGGCGCCGACGACAATGACATCATATGCGTGATCGGTAATCGGATAGGCCGTGGACATGGTCTCCTATCTCCCCATGGCAACAAGAGCGATGGCGAGGATGCAGGAAACCGCCAACACGAAGAGGACGAAGCGCGAGCCGAGCAGAGCGATCACCCGCGCCGGCTCATGGTGGACATAGTCCTCGATGACCACCTGCATGCCGAGGTAGGCGTGGTAGAACAGCGTTCCGACCAGCACGATCATGGCCAGGGCGTTGCCGAACACCGCCAGCCAGGCGCGAAACGTCGCGTAATCCACGCCCATCAGAGAGATCGCCGCGAAGACGAACCAGAGCGACAGCGGCACGAGGGCGATGGCGGTGAAGCGCTGGGCCCACCAGTGACCCACACCCTCCTTGGCCGAGCCGAGGCCGCGGGCGCGGCCGAGCGCAGAGCGCATTTCCATCACGCACCTCCAACGGCGTAAGCGGCGATCAGGGTCACCAGCGTGGCGCCGACGGCGAAGGCAACGACGACGATGCCCGTCAGCCGGACCTGCTCGATCTCGAAGCCCCAGCCGAAATCCCAGAGCAGGTGCCTGACCCCGTTGGCGAGGTGATAGAACACCGCGAAGGTAAAGCCCCACAGGATGAGGTGGCCGAACCACGAACCCAGGAACGCTTGTGCATCCGCGAACTCTTCCGGCCCATAGGCGGCCGCGACCAGCCACCAGGTCAGCAGCAGCGTGCCGAAGGTGAGGGCGACGCCGGTGAGCCGGTGCAGGATCGAGAGGACCGAAGTAATCTGCGGCCGATAGATTTGCAGGTGGGGAGATAACGGACGGTCGGTAGAAACCATGGGATTTTCCCCTTGTTCTTAACGGTACCCGCGTGAAAGCAGACCTGAAGCTTTAGACGCGGATGCCCCGCGAGTCAATCTTCGCAGATGCGGCATAGGCCACCCCAGTTCAAAAAGACGCAACGTTTGTGCCGGTCCTTGTCACCTGGCAATATAATTGAAAAATAAGTCTCATTCTCACTTGATCTACGGTTGAACCAGCCGGTGGCATTTGCGCTTTGCTTCTTTCCGCGGATTGGAAGCTCCCGCCAGCCCCTGCGAGCGTGACCGGCGCGCCCCGGCCGGGCGAGCGGCTTCCGCTCCCGCGGCCACGCAGTTGTTCCCGCCATTGCGCCGCGTTGACAGACGCCGGCGTGTCTGCTCCTGTGGCGGTTGAACACGGCCGGCCGCGGCCTGAAGCAATGGTCAAAGCTTCGACGGTGGCTCATGGGCCAGCGCGCAACAGCAGGGGAGGCGAAGCGATGGACGGAATGAGGGTACAGGGCCTGTTCGGGCTGATCGTCCTCGTGCTCGATGTCTGGGCGGTCATCAACGTCGTCCAGAGCAACGAGTCGATGACAAAGAAGGTGATCTGGGTCGTCGCCATTCTTATCCTGCCGCTTCTCGGCTTCCTGCTCTGGATTATCATCGGGCCGCGGAAAGGAAGCGCCGCCTGAGGGTGCTCGCCTCGCTCCCGTTGTCGATCCCAGCGGGCCTATCCGGCCATTCGCGCCGGCAGGTAGGTCACGAGTGCGGGGAAGACCGTAACGAGAGCCACGGCGAACAGCAGGATGCAGAAGAACGGTACGGCGGCGCGGGCGATGAAGAACAGGCTCCGCCCGGTGAGGCCCTGGAGGACGAAAAGGTTGAAGCCGACCGGTGGCGTGATCTGCGCCATCTCGACGACAAGAACGATAAAGATGCCGAACCACAGCCGGTCGATGCCGGCGGCCTCGACCATCGGCTGCACCACCGCCGTCGTCAGAACCACGATGGAAATGCCGTCGAGCACGCAGCCGAGCAGGATGAAGAACACCGTCAGGACGGCGAGCAGAGCGTGCGGCGACAGCTCCAGCGTCGCGATCCAGGCGGCGAGCAGCCGGGGGATGCCGGTGAAGCCCATGGCGACGGTCAGAAACGCCGCGCCGGCAAGGATGAAGGCGATCATGCACGAGGTGCGGGTGGCGCTCATCAGCCCGGCCGCGAAGGTGCGCCAGCTCAGCGTCCCCGACATCCACGAGAAGAGCAGGGAGAGCACCACGCCCAGCGCGGCCGCGTCCGTGGGCGAGGCGATGCCGGTGTAGATCGAGCCGATGACGCCGGCGATCAGCGCCAGCACCGGCGCCAGCCGACGTGAATTGCGCAGTCGCTGGCCGAGGCCCATGGCCGGGTCGGGCGGCGGCACCCGTTCCGGATGGAGGACCGCCCAGGCCGCCACATAGGCCATGAACAGGACCACGAGCAGGATCCCCGGCACGATCCCGGCGACAAACAGTCGGGCGATCGACTCGTCCACGCCGACGCCATAGACGATGAGGATGATCGAAGGCGGGATCAGCAGACCCAGCGTGCCCGAGCCGGCCAACGTCCCGATGCTGAGCTGCGGGTCATAGCCGCGCCGGGCGAGCTCGGGCAGGGACATCCGGCCGATGGTCGCCGCGGTGGCCGCCGAGGAGCCGCAGACGGCGGCGAACATCCCGCAGCCCAGCACGTTGACATGAAGCAGGCGTCCAGGCAGCCGGCTCAGCCACGGCGCCAGCCCGGCGAACATGTCTTCCGACAGGCGCGAGCGAAAGAGGATCTCGCCCATCCAGATGAACATCGGCAGGGCCGCCAGCGCCCATGAGTTGCTGGCGCCCCAGTTGGTGGTGGCGAGGATCTGTCCGGCCGGCGCTCCGGTGAAGACGAGCATCCCGAGCAGCCCGACGCCGAGAAGCGCGAGCGCGACCCACAGGCCGGTCGCGAGCAACGCGAACAGTGCAACAAGCAGGACAAGCCCAGCGGTCAGCGGCTCCATCTTCAGCGGCCCCCGTCAGCGATCCGCCGGCGCGCCGTCGTCGACGGAACCATCGGCCACCGCATCGCCGGGCCAGACACCGGCGAGCAGTGAGATGAAGCGGTCAACGAAGGCGATGGTCAGGATCGCCAGCCCGACGCCGATGCTCGCCTGCGGGATCCACAAGGGCAGCGGGATCATGCCCGGCGACAGGTCGCCGTAGCGCCGGGATTCCGCGACGAGCAGGATCGAATACCAGGTGAAATACCCCGACAGGCCCGCCCCCGCGGCCGAGCACCAGATCTCGGCGGCGGATTGGCCTTTCGGCCCGAGGCGATCGAACAGCGAGGTGACGCGGATGTGCGCGCCGCAGCGGAGCGTGTACGGCAGGGCGAGAAATGACGCGGCGGCGAGAAGGAAGCCGGCGAATTCGGCGTAGGAGGGAACCATCAAACCCAGCGGCCGGCCGACAAGCCGTTCGCTGACAAAATCGGCGGCGTTGGCTGCGACCTGCAGGCTGACGACGGCGCAGATCGCGACAAGGCAGAGGGCGGCGGCGGCGGCGCTGAGGAAGTAGAGACCGTCCAGCGCGGTGCCGATGCGTCCCCGGCGACGGCGCAGCGGCGCGACCGCCCCGCCCATCGCGCTGCCGCTCCCGTCCTGCGGCCTCAGCGCGCGGCGGCCGGGCTCTCGCGGTACTTGTCGAGGATGGCGCGCCCATCCTCGCCCGCCTTTGCAACCCACTCCTCGGTCATCGTCTCGCCGATGGCTTTCAGCCCGTTCTTCAACGCCGGCGAGGGAGGCGCAACCTTCATGCCGTTCTCGCGCAGCAGGTTGGTCTTCTCCGTCGTCTCCTCGCGGCTCATCTGCCAGCCGCGCTTCTCGGCGGCGGCGGCCGCTTCAAGCACCTTCTGCTGCGTCTTTGCATCGAGCGCACGAAACGCCCGCTTGTTCACGAAGACGAC
Organism: Rhodospirillales bacterium; assembly: GCA_038250645.1. GTDB lineage: Bacteria > Pseudomonadota > Alphaproteobacteria > Rhodospirillales > Defluviicoccaceae > JAEULH01. The sequence goes on along the minus strand of JBBSCD010000010.1, from coordinate 23,059 downwards.
ATTTTTCGGCAGCCACGCCTGGACGTCGTAATAGTTGCTGACGAAATCCCAGGCCTTCGAATCGGCGCCCGTCGACGGCGAGGTCATCATCGCGTCAACCCTGCCGGTGGCGAAGGCCTGGGCGACTTCAGCGGCTTCGACCTGCGTCGGCACCGCTCCGGCGAGCTGGGCGAGGCGTTCCGTCGCCGCGTTGTAGGCGCGGAACTTGACCCCCTGCAAATCCTCGACGCGGTCGATTGCCTTCTTGCTGTACAGGCCCTGCGGCGGCCATGGGACGCTGAACAGCACCATCATTCCCTCGCGATCGAACAGCTTCTCGACCACGGGACGCTGCGCCTGCCACAGCGCTTCCGCCGCATCATAGTCGGTGGCGAGGAACGGAACGCTGTCGGCCTCGAACACCGCGTTTTCGTTGCCGAGTCGCGACAGCAGAATTTCGCCGAGCGGAACCTGACCGGCGCGCACCGCGTTCTTTATCTCGGGATGCTTGAACAAGGACTGATTGCTGTGCACCCGGATTTCGACCGCCCCGTTCGTGGCCGCTTTCACCTCATCGGCGAACTTCTCGATATTGCGGGTGTGGAAGTTGCCCTCCGGGTACGGCGTCGGCATGTCCCAGGTGGCAGCCAGCGCCTGGCCGGCGAAGAGGACCGCCGCAAGCAGGCCTGTCACGATTGAACGATGGGCAGTCATGGTGTGGTCCTCGCCTCCCGCCGAAGTCTTGTTCTGGACAAGAACACTAGGCGGTTTGGCATATCCTGTCGATCCCCGGCAGGGGAACTGACCCAGCGGCCGGCGTCAGCGCCGCCGACGCACCGAAGCCGCGCCGACACGGCCGGATGACGAAGGAGGAAGACATAACGGAGGCGATGGGCGGAACGATGAACGGCAGGATCTGTCTGGTCACCGGCGGCACCGGCGGCATCGGCCTCGTGACCGCCAGGGAGCTCGCCCGGCTCGGCGCCGACGTGATCATTGTCGGTCGCGATCGGCCGCGTGGAGAAGCGGTGGCGGCCGATCTCGGCAGCCTCGGCGGCGGAACGGTCACCTTCATTCCGGCCGATTTGTCGAGCCAGCAGGAGATCCGGTCGCTGGCGACGACCGTCGGCGATCGCTTCGGCCGCCTGGACGTGCTGGTCAACAACGCCGGAGCGATGTTCGGCAAGCGCACGCTCAGCGAGGACGGCATCGAGATGACCTTCGCGCTCAACCACCTCGCCTATGTCCTGTTGAGCGAGACTTTGCTGCCGTTGCTGCGCACCGCCGGCCGGGCCCGCATCGTCAACGTCGCCTCCGAAGCCCACCGCAACACGGCGCTGCCGTTCGACAATCTTCAGGGCGAACGCGGCTATGGCGGCTGGCGCGCCTACAAACGCTCGAAGCTCGCCAACCTGATGTTCACCTACGAACTGGCGCGGCGGCTCGACGGGGGCGGCGATGCGGGCGGAGTCGGGGGCGCGGTCACCGTCAACGCCCTGCACCCGGGCTTCGTCGCGACCGCGATCGGTGCGCGCAACAAGCTGGTGCCGAACCTCTTGTGGCGGCTGGCCTCTCTGGTCGCCATCAAGCCGGATGAGGGAGCAAAGACCAGCATTTATCTCGCAAGCAGCGCCGACGTCGCCGACGCGCACGGCCAGTACTTCATCAAATGCGCGCCAGCGGACTCTTCGCCCCAGTCCCGTGACCGCGAAGCGGCGGAACGGCTGTGGGCGGTGAGCGAACAGCTGTGCGGGATTCGCGATGCCCGGTCGTGACGCTCAGCGCGGCGCGTTCAGCGTTTCGAGGTAAACGCGGAATTCTTCCCGCGTGACCACGCCGTCGCTGTTGGCATCGGCCTTGTCGAACTGGCTGAAGCTGGCCTGGTTGAACTCGAAGCCGGAAAGGACGCCGTCGCCGTTCAGATCGGCCTCGGCGAAGCGGCTCGCGTCAAGGCCGGGGATTTCGTCCCTGCCGAGCTGGGTATCGTTGTTGCGATCGCGCATGTAGAAGATCGCCATCTTGCGGATCTGCCACTCGCTGCGGTCGATCTGGCCGTCGCCATTGCTGTCCAGAAGGGCAAACAGATCGTCGGTCGTCTTCGGACCGCCCTTCTGCTTGTTGTACTCTGGGATGATCGTCATCGGCGATCCCTCGCCGGCGGCCGCGGGCGGGCCAGTCATGTCCGCCGCGCCGCAAGCGGTTGCGATGATCGCGATCGCGGCAAGCCTGCCGAGCAGCATTTCTTTCATCCCGGACCCGTCCGTATAAGCGTCAGGCGGCGCATCATGGCCGCCCCGCCTGGGCCATGCAACGGCAAGATCATGCCCGGCGCCGGCGCACCCGCTTTTCCGGGAACCGTCCTCATCCGAGCCGTCGCCAAGAATGCCGACGCCTCTGACACTCAATAGGCGCTTGCGACGGTTCCTGCCTTTATCCACAATCACGAAAAGATTTAATTGGGGGGCGGATTGTTGGACGCTGACGCGTTCTCACGGTGGTTTCTGGCGATTTTCTTCGTCGCTGTCGGCGTGTTCTACACCGCGTCGATCACGATCAAGAAGCGGCGAGCCGGCGTTTCACCTGTGACCTTCGGTCCGAGCGGAAGTCGACACTGGCTGATTCATACAACCTTCCGCGTCTTCCGGGTTCTCATCCTCGTTATCTGCTTGGCCAGGTTGCCCTATCCGGCGATCGACGCCTGGCTCGTGCCGATCGGACCGTTGTGGGCGGCGCCGATCCTGCTTGCCGGAAACGCCCTGCTATTGGCGAGCTTCGCCGGGCTGATCCGGCTTCACGGGGCGATGGGCGCCCATTGGCGCTCCGGCATTCCCGCCGCCGACGCCTCGCCGCTCATCACCACCGGCCCGTTCGCCCGGACGCGCAACCCGATGTTTCTGTTCATCCAGTTGGCGCAGCTCGGTTTTTTCCTGTCCCTGCCGTCGCTGTTCAGCCTGGTCTGTCTGGTGGTCGGGGTCATCGCCGTTCAGGCGCAGGTGCGTCTCGAGGAGCGTCACCTTGAGGCGCGGCATGGCGCTGCCTATACCCGCTACAAGGACCGGGTTCCGCGCTGGCTGTTCGGCCGCTCCAATCGAACCGACCGCAACTGATCGGGCTCAGCTTTCCCGCGCAGCGGCAACGAGCTCGCGCAGCTGGTCGACATCGACGGCGCCCGGCATCAGCGTGTCGCCGACGATAAAGGCGGGCGTTCCCTGGATGTTCAGTTTCTGCGCCAGTGCCAGGTTGCGTTCGATGGTCGCCTGGATCTCCGGCTTGGCCATGGCCTTCTTCAGCTTGTCGGGATCCACGCCGACCTTCTTGGCGATCGCCAGCACCTGCGTCTCGCCGAGAGTGCCGCGCGCTTCCATCAATGCGGTATGGAAAGGGAAATACTTCTCCGGGTTCAGCGACCATACCGCCAGCGCCGCATGCGACGCGGTCACCGAATCCGGGCCGAGGATCGGAAACTCCTTGAACACGTAGCGTACGTTGCCGTCGCTCTTCAGCAGCTCCTGGATGCCGGGAAACACCCGCTTGCAGTAGGCGCAGCGATAATCGAAGAATTCGACAACGGTCACGTCCCCGTCCGGGTTGCCGGCGACCGGCGCCGACGGATCGTTCTTGATTTCGTCGCGATGCGTGGCGATCACGTTCGCAGCGGCTTCCTGCTCCGCCAGATGCTGACGGATCTGGTAGTTCTGCATGGACTCGATGATGACTTCCGGATTATCGAGGATGTACTGATGGACCAAGCCTTCTATCGCCTTGGTCTGCTCCGTGGTGAGACTTGCCTGGGAGGCTGCGCCTGAAGTCGCCCGCGCATCGGCGCCCGACGGCTCGGCCGCGACCGCTGGCAACGTCAGTCCCGGCGCAAACGCCAGCAGGCCAAGAACGGCGGCGACCGCCAAACCATGCTTCATTCGATATCACCTTCTTTGCAGCAACAAAATGAACAAAATAGCAACAGCCGCACCATAAGGCCGATCGCGCCATAAAGGCAAGGCTTGCGTTCGCAAACCTCCGCAGGCCATCCCGTCTCAGTCTTCCTTCTGGACCTCGACGGCATGCAGAATGTCCTGCGCTTTCAGCCAGCCGGGCGAGCCCTGCGGCAGCAGTGTCGCGGCCTTACCAGCGTGGAATTTCGCTTCCGGTCGCTTGTTCAGCAACATCGCCTCCTCGGCAAGGGCCAGCGAACTGTTCGCCATATCGCCCTGACGGCCGAGGCCGATGGCAAGCTGCCGCCAGACGAATGGCGTTTCCGCTTCGCCTGCAAGCGCCGCACGCAGGTTGGCGACGGCCGGATCGAGCAGCTTCGGGTCGTTCAGAGCGAGCTGCACGCGTGCGAGATTCACGCGTATAAGCGGCGCGTCGGACATGAGCTGCACCGCCGTCTCGTAGGGCTCGAGCGCCAGTGCCGGCCGTCCGGCTTCGAACAGGATCTGGCCCTTGAGTTCCTGGAAGTAGGGGTTCTTCGGCTCTTCGGCGATGAGCGCATTCATGGCCGCCACCGCCCTGTCGGTATCGCCGCTGCGGTAGTCGGCGATGGCCCTGGCATAACGTGCCGGAATGCTGGTGTCCTCCGGCGGATACTGCCGCTCGGTCATCGCCGGCGGATCGAGAAAACCGTGCAGCTTCGCCACCATCCGGGCGTACATCGTCTCGAACTCAGCCTTCGTCGGCGCGTTCGAATGCGACGATTTGGCGACAAAGGCGGCCATGGCGTCGATGCGGTCACGGGTCAGCGGGTGCGTGCGGAGGTACGGATCCTGCCGCTCGGGGGCGAGAAGCTCTTCCTGCCCGAGGATATTGAAGAAATCGAGGAGACCGCGCGCCGACTGATCGGTGGCGTCGAGATAGCGCATCGCCGCGGCGTCGGCGGCGCCTTCCTGGGTGCGGCTGTACTGGAAAAAGTTACGCTGGGCGACGTTCTGGCCGCCCATGATGACCGCACCGCCCACATCCGGCCGTCCGGCCGCAGCCGCGGCGGCGCCAAGGACGAAGGCGAGGATGCTCTCGGCGGTGCTGCGCTTCAGCGCGTCGTTGACCCGGGAAAGGTGGCCGCCTTCGATGTGGCCGACCTCATGGGCGATCACGCCTATGATCTGGTCAGAGTTGCCGCTGCGGGTGATCAGGCCGGTATTGATGAACAGGTTCTGGCCGCCGGCCACGAAGGCGTTGATTTGTTTGTCAGCGACGACGTAAATGCGAACCGCGGTCGGATCCAGACCGGCGGCGACAAACAATGGAGTGGCGTAAGCTCGGATGGTGTTCTCAATTTCCGTGTCGCGGATGAAGCTGATCTTTGCCGCGAGGGCGTCTTCGGGCCTGAGCAGGACAACAAGCACAAGCAGAAGAAGGGCGCATTTCCTCGACATTAGGTTCGGCGACATTGTCCAACCGGCTGTGTCCGATCAAGGTAGGCGTCGCGGTCGGCGCCGTCAAATGGCGGCCTGCGCCATGTCGCTGGTGATCGCGGGATGCAGCGCCGATCGGGGCCAAACGCCTGTCCCCGCAGGCCCGGCGCTTGGCGGCGTCGTCGCCGACGAGCCGCGCGCCGCCCAGAACGGCCGCGACATCCTCGCCGCGAGCGGTTCGGCGGCCGATGCGGCGACGGCTATGTATTTCGCCATGGCCGTTACGCTCCCGTCGCGCGCCAGTCTCGGCGGCGGCGGCGTGTGCCTGGTCTTCGACCCGCGGACCCGCGACGCTCAGGCGCTCGAGTTTCTCGCCCGCCCGCCCACACGGATTCCGGCCGATGCAGATCGCCCGACGGCGGTGCCGGGGAACGTGCGCGGCTTCTACTCGCTCCAGGCCCGCTACGGCCGGCTGCGCTGGTCGCAGGTGCTGGTTGCGGCGGAAAATCTCGCCCGTTTCGGCGTCACGGTTTCGCGTGCGTTCGCCGACGATGTCGCTCAAGTCTCGCCGGCGATGGCGATCCAGCCGGCGGCGCGACAGACCTTCTCCACTGCCGGCTCCACTGCCGGCGGCGGTCTTGTTGGTGAGGGCGACCCGCTGGTGCAGAACGATCTCGCCACCGTGCTCGCTCGCGTCCGGACGGAAGGTCCCGGCGACTTCTACGGCGGGTTGACGGCGGCCAAGCTGATCGACGGCGCCCGCGCTGCCGGCGGCTCGCTGGATGCGGCCGATCTGCAAGGTTACGAGCCGACGTGGCGGCCGGCGCTCACGATCAAGGATGGCGGGATGTCGGCGCATTTTCCCCCGCCGCCGCCGCCGGCCGGCGTTGTCGCGGCGCAGACCTGGGCGATGCTCGTCGGCCGCGACCGCTACGAGGACGCGAACCACGTCGAGCGGGTGCATCTGCTGGCCGAAGCGGAAGCGCGCGCAGCGGCCAACCGGGATCGCTGGCAGGCGCAGCTCGCCGCCGGCGAAATCGACCCGAGTGAGCTTGTCAACCGCCGTTCGGCCGACGCGCTGTTGTCCGGCTATCGCCGCGACGCGAGCACGCCGGCTGCGGATCTCGGCGTGGGGCCGCAACCGGAGCCGCAGAATCCCGCGGCCGCGTCGGTCATCGCCGTTGATGTCACCGGCCTCGCCGTCTCGTGTCAGGTGACCCCGAACAACCTGTTCGGAACCGGCCGGGTCGCGCCTGGAACCGGCATCGTCCTTGCCGCAACTCCCGGGCCCGGCGGCCGGGGTGCGACGGCTTTGGGTCCGATGCTCGTCAGTGACGGCCCGCAATTCCGTTTCGCCGCGGCGGCGACGGGCGGTCAGGTGGCGCCGACGGTGATGGTCGGCACCGCGGCCGCTGTGCTGCTCGCCGACGTGCCGCTGGCCGATGCCCTCGCGGCGCGGCGCGTTCACCGCAGCCTGGCGCCGGACATTCTCTTCGCCGAACAGGGCATGGACCCGGATCTTGTCCGCGCGCTCGCTGAACGCGGCCACACGGTCGCCTATACGCCGACAATGGGGCGCGTGGCGGCCGCGTACTGCCCGAACGGCAGCCCCAACGATCCGGCCGCTTGCATGTACGCCGCCGATCCGCGCGGCTCCGGCCTTGCCGCACGGGCGGATTAGATCAACCTGATCTCGGATGGATGCACCCGAAAGCAGGGTCGATCCTTACAAAAGGATGAGCATCTCATCTGCACCGCTTCGGGCGCAGGATGATCGAGCGAGGCGCGAGCGCCCGGTCAGGGAGCCAGCGATAGATCGATCTAATTCATGAACCGCTGCCACCAGCCGCGGCGCGGTGCACCCGACAAGTCGCCGCCGGCGCCGACGCGGATGACCTCGGTGCGGGCAGCCGGTGAAGGTTCGTCATCGGCATTGTCGGATTCCGGATCCGGCTCGTCGACGTCGTCCGTAAGCGGCCCCGCCTCGCTTTGCACTTCGCCGCTTCCGTTGTTCGATTTGTCCTCGTCGCTGTCGCCACGCGCGGAAGCCGCGTCTTCCGCCCAGTCGGAGTCCGCGGCGACTTCGCCGTCAGGCCCGGTCGCGGGGTAGCTGACGATCTCGAAGGATCGCACCTCGCTGTCTTCTTCCGCTTCCGCCGCGCCCCCGGGTTCGCCGGCCTCGGCCGCCATGACACCGTCGTCCCGCTCGAAAATGGGCTGGTGGCCGCCCTCTTCGCCGGAAGGTTCCATCGCCGCATCGCCAACGCCAACGCCAGTGCCATCGCCATCGCCATCGCCATCGCCATCGCCATATCTGGGCGCGGGCGCATCGGGTTGTGTCTCCGCTGGATCCGCTTGCAATGCATGCGGCTGCTCGTGCGGGTGATCGTCGAGGCCGTCACCTTCGACAACATCGGCGGCATCGTCGTCGGCACCGGCGTACGGCGCGGCATCCTCTGCGGCCACGCCCTCCTCGGCAACGCCCTCCGCGTCCGAACGCCGCAGGCGGCGTCGTCCACCCCGTTTGCCGCGGCGGCGGGGCTTTCGTGCCGCGTCCTGGATGGCGGGTTCACCCTGGGCCCCGCCGTCTCCCGGCTCTGCGTCGGCGTGACCTTCGTCCTCCGCTTCCACGGCCGCCGCGTCGAGCCCGCCATCCACTGCCGAGCCTTGCTCGGCGTCCCCGACCGCACCCGCGGCAGCGTCGCCGGCATCTTCGGCGCCGACAAGCGGACGGGTCTCCTCATCGGTGCGCCGACGGCGGCGCGGCCTCCGACGGCGCGAGCGCTTGCCAGCGTCCTCGCCGTTACCGCCGACCGGCACTTTTTCTGTTTCCTCGACGATCTCGTCAGCGGTCTCCGCCACCGGCTCGGTCTCCGCCACCGGCTCGGCCGGCGCTTCTATTGCGACCACCTGGCCTTTCACCCGTTCCAGCCGATGCTCCGCCGGCGCAAACGATCCGTCGGCGGCGATCACCAGATTCAACTGAAAGCGCCCCTCCATCGCTGCGAGCGACTTGCGCTTCTGATTGAGCAGGTACATCGCCACGGTAGGCGCGGCCGAGACGACGATCGCGCCGCCCTTTGCCTTCTGCCCCTCCTCTTCGATCTTGCGCAGGATCGACAGCACCGTCGATTCGGTCGTCCGACAGACTCCCATGCCGCTGCAAAACGGGCACGTCTCGAAGCTCGTCTCCAGCAGGCTCGGCCGCAGCCGCTGGCGTGACAGCTCGAGCAGACCGAAGGCGCTGATCCGTCCGATCTGGATCCGCGCCCGGTCGATCTTCATCGCCTCCTTGATGCGGCGTTCGACCTGCCCCTGGTTGCGGCTGTTCTCCATGTCGATGAAGTCGATGACGATGAGCCCGGCGAGATCGCGCAGACGAAGTTGCCGGGCAATTTCGTCGGCCGCCTCGACGTTCGTCCTGAGCGCCGTTTCCTCGATGTGTCGCTCGCGGGTGGCGCGCCCGGAGTTGACATCGATCGAGACCAGCGCCTCGGTCGGGTTGATGACGATGTAACCGCCGGATTTCAGCGGCACCGACGGCAGGTGCATCGCGTCGAGCTGGCTTTCCACCTGGTAGAGGCTGAACAGCGGCCGCTCCGAGTCGTCGTGCAGCTTCACCCGCTTGGCGTGGCTGGGAATGAACAGCTTCATGAATTCCTTGGCGATGCGGTATTCCGGCTCGCCCTGGATCACGATCTCCTCGGTGTCGCGGCCGTAGAGGTCGCGGATCGAGCGCTTGATCAGGCTGGCTTCCTCGTAGACCAGCGCCGGCGCAATCGAGGTCAGCGTCGTCTCGCGGATGTTGCCCCAAAGCCGCATCAGGTATTCGTAATCGCGCTTGATTTCCGCCTTCGTCCGGCCCGAGCCGGCGGTCCGGACGATGACCCCCATTCCTTCCGGAACCTCGAGCTCCGTCAGAATCTTCTTCAGCCGCTTTCGGTCGGTCAGGCTGCTGATCTTGCGCGCAATGCCGCCCCCGCGCGACGTGTTGGGCATCAGCACGCAATATCGCCCGGCAAGCGAGAGATAGGTCGTCAGCGCCGCGCCCTTGTTGCCGCGCTCTTCCTTGACGACCTGGACGAGAAGAATCTGCCGCCGCTTGATGACTTCCTGAATCTTGTAATGGCGCGAGGGTCGCCGCGGCGGCCGCCGCTCCAGCTCCTCGTCGTCGTCGCCACCGATAACCTCGACGGGCTCGGCTTCGTCGCCATCCTCATCGACGGCGATAACGGGCTCGTCAATCTCCGCCTCCCGGTGCTCGGCAAGCAGAGCCTGACGATCGGCGACAGGGATCTGATAATAGTCCGGATGAATCTCGTTGAAGGCGAGGAAGCCGTGGCGGTTGCCGCCGTATTCGACGAACGCGGCCTGAAGCGAAGGTTCGACCCGCGTCACTTTCGCGAGGTAGATGTTTCCCTTGAGCTGTCGACGCGAGGCGACCTCGACGTCATATCCTTCCAGTTTCGTTCCATCGAGCACGACCACCCGTGTCTCCTCGGGGTGGGATGCATCGATCAGCATGCGTTTGGTAGCCATTAAGCAATCTCCAGGTCACCGCCGCCGCGTCGCGATTGGAATGCAGGGGGCAGTGATGGGTTGGCGTATGGCCGGAGGCGCCAGCGACCGCAACCATCCTCACCCCGCTTGCGGGGGACGAGGATAGCGATCGCCCGGCTGCTCTCATCGGCACGAAAAATCCCAACTGGGCTCTTGCCAGCCATTGCGGCTGACGGCGACGAAATGCGATCAAAACTGATCGAACTTGCCGAACCCGTTGCAACATAACCGATCCCAATGGGCACATGTTCCACGGGGGCGGTTGCTTTTAACATAACCACAGGCGTTCATTTCTACAATTGCCTAATGCAGTCTCCGCGGCGGTCGAGCCGGCCCGAAGAGACTTGCAGCGGATATCCCGCTTGATTCTGGAGGTTGTATAAAGGTACATATAGACGCGTCATCTTTGTGCGCGCGGGTGGTCGGTGCTTCGCCATCGCCCGAAGCGTTGGGCAGGGAATGAAGCGGGTAACGGTCGGCGAGCACGCAGCGGTCGTTCGGACCGTTCGAAGAGAATGAGAACCGGGGCGTCTTCGCGGTGTGGAGCAGATTGCAATGATGTGCACGGGCTGGGGGTGCGCAAGATCGAGATGCGTGAAGCTGGGGGTGGGCGTGCTGAGCCTGGCGCTTGGCGTCGTAGCCGCTCTTGCGAGCCTCGTTTGCACCGCTGCCGCAGCCCCGGCCGTCGTCACCGGCGCGGCGATCAGCCGCGCCAGCCAGATCACCAGCGTCTCACTCGATCTGTCCGATCAGGTAGCCTTTAACGTCTTCACATTGGCCGATCCCTACCGGGTCGTCATCGATCTGCCGGGCGTCGAATGGCAGGCGCGAGCGCTTGCCGACGCCGCCGGCGGCCCGTGCGGGACCGTGCGGTACGGCGAAGTGCGGCCGGGTACTTGGCGGGTCGTGCTCGAATGCACCGCGCCGGCGACCATCCGCGAGGCGCATTTGCTCAGGCCGGGCGGTAGCGCCGGCTATCGCCTCGTCGTCGACCTCGCGCCGGGCGGATCGGCCGGCGTGCTAGGCTACATGACGACCGAGGTCCATCGTACGGAAGAGCGCCGGTCGGCTCCCGCGGCCTCTTCAGCGGGTCGGTCCGTGGCCTCATCCGGCGGCCAATCCGCCGCCACGTCGCCGGCGGCGGGGCCACGGTCATTGATCGGCGAATCGGACAGGGCCGCCGGCGCGCTTGTCATGGCGCCGGCGCGGCCCGAACCGGACAAGCCTGCGGCGGGCGATCCGGCCACGACCGTTCTGGCGCCGCAGGTGGCCGGCATTGGCGCCGCAGCGCTCAGCCTGCCGGCGCCGCCCCGCCGGCCCGATGCGCCGCGTTCACCGCGGATCATCGTGCTGGATCCTGGCCACGGCGGCGCCGACCCGGGCGCGATCGGGGTCTCGGGTATCTACGAGAAGAACATCACGCTCGCCGCCGCTCGGGAGATCAAGCGCGAACTGGAGCAGACCGGCCGCTACAAGGTGTTTCTCACCCGCGCCGACGACCGCTTTATCCGTCTGCGCGACCGGGTCGAATTCGCCCGTCGGGCGGGCGCCGAACTCTTCGTCTCGGTCCATGCCGATTCGGTTTCACGTCGCCAGATTCGCGGCGCCTCGGTGTATACGTTGTCGAAGACGGCGTCGGATTCCGAGGCCGCCGAACTTGCGGACAAGGAGAACAAGGCCGACCTCATCGCCGGCATCGACCTCAGTCGCGAGAGCGCCGAAGTCACCAATATTCTTATCGATCTGGCGCAACGCGAGACAATGAACCAATCCGCCGAGTTTGCCGGCCACCTCGTCCGCCAGCTGTCGGCCGCGACCGGCCTGCTGCCGAACCCTCATCGCTTCGCCGGCTTCGCCGTGCTCAAGGCGCCGGACATCCCGTCGGTGCTGATCGAGCTCGGCTTCCTGTCCAACCGCAACGACGAGCGGATGCTGCGCCAGAGCGAGAACCGCGTCCAGGTCGCGGCGGCGGTGGCGCGGGCCATCGACGGCTACCTGACGGTGACGCTCAGCGCGGCCGCCTGGTAGCGCAACCCCGCGCTCATGATCGCGGGGTTGCATAGACCAGCCGGTCTTGTCATCTTCACGGCCATGGCGCGCCCGCTCTGGCCAGATCGTACCGGCACCGCCGACGGCACGCAGGTCGGCACACCGGTGCCTGCCGCTTACCCATTGGCCGATTCGGATTCTCCTTAATGCTTCGCTTTCTTGCCGCGCTGTTCGCCTGTGTGGCCATCGTCGCGCTCGTCGCCGCGGCCGGCACGTTGTACGTCTTCGACCACTTCGGCCGGGATCTGCCGGATCATACCCAGCTCGCCCGCTACGAGCCGCCGGTCACCTCGCGGGTCTATGGCGGGAATGGCCGCCTGCTCGCCGAGTACGCGACCGAGAAGCGCGTGTTCGTCCCGATCGACGCCATTCCCAAGCCGGTCATCGACGCCTTCCTCGCCGCCGAAGACAAGAACTTCTACATCCATCCGGGCGTCGACATCGTCGGCATCGGCCGCGCCATCCTCACCAATATCAGCCACTACGGAACCGATCGCCGCCCGGTCGGCGCATCGACCATCACCCAGCAGGTCGCCAAGAACTTCCTGTTGAGCAACGAGGTGTCGATCACCCGCAAGATCAAGGAGGCGATCCTCGCGTTCCGTATCGACCGCGCCTTCTCGAAGGATCGCATTCTAGAGCTCTACCTGAACGAGATCTATCTCGGTTACGGCTCCTACGGCGTCGCCGCCGCCGCCCTGAACTACTTCAACAAGGCCCTGGACGAGCTTTCGATAGAGGAAATCGCGTTCCTGGCCGCCCTGCCCAAGGCGCCCAACAACTACGATCCTGCGCGGTACCCTGAAGCCGCCAAGGCGCGGCGGGACTGGGTGCTCGGCCGAATGCAGGAGGAAGGGTTCCTTAACCCTGAAGAGACGGCGCGAGCGCAGACAGCGCCCCTGGAAGTGCGCCCCAGGCAGGCAACCGAACGCGTCGCTGCAGACTATTTCGCCGAAGAGGTTCGCCGGGAGGTCGTTCGGGTCTACGGCGAACAGGCGCTTTATCAGGGCGGCCTCGCCGTTCGCGCGACCGTCGATCCCGACATGCAGGCGCTGGCGGAGAAAGCCCTCGCCGCCGGCCTGGAGGATTATGATCGCCGCCACGGCTGGCGCGGCGCCATCACCCGCATCGAACCCAGCGTCGACGGCAGGCTACCGGGCGATTGGCGCACCCGTTTGGCGGAGATCCCGCCGCCGCCCGGTCTTGGTGCATGGCGTCTCGCGGTGGTCAGCGGCCTTGGCAGTCGCGGCGCGGCGCTTGCCTTTGTCGACGACGCCACCGGCATCGTTCCCATGTCGGAGCTATCCTGGGCGCGGCCCTGGCGAGAAGGCCAGTCGGTCGGCGACAAGCCCAGGAAGGCGGCCGAAGTTTTGGCCGTCGGCGACGTCGTCGCCGTGGCCCCGGTCGACGCTTCACCGGAGAGCGAGGCTGGTCCAGAGCCGGCATTCGCCCTCAAACAGTTCCCCGCGGTCGACGGCGCTCTGCTTGCCATGGACCCGCACACCGGCCGGGTGCTGGCCATGGCCGGCGGTTATTCCTACGCGCGCAGCCAGTTCAACCGCGCGACCCAGGCCAACCGTCAGACCGGATCGGCGTTCAAGCCGGTGGTCTACCTCTGCGCCATGGAAAACGGGCTGACCCCGGCCAGCATCATCCTTGACGCGCCGTTCATCATCGACCAGGGGCCGGGCTTGCCGCCCTGGAACCCGTCGAACTACTCCGACCGGTACTATGGCCCAACCACTCTGCGCACCGGGCTCGAGCAATCGCGCAACGTGATGACCGTGCGCCTCGCCCAGACGGTCGGGATGGACAAGATCGCCGGCTGCGCCCGCAGGCTGCAGCTGTTCGACAACCTGCCGCCGTACCTGTCCTATGCGCTCGGGGCGGGCGAGACGACGCTGATCCACTTGACAACGGCGTACGCGATGCTCGTCAACGGCGGCAAGGCGCTGACCGCGACACTGATCGACAGGATTCAGGATCGCTACGGCAAGACGATCTATCGCCATGACGATAGGAACTGTTCCGGGTGCAGCGCCGCTGCCTGGTCCGGCCAGGCGGTTCCGGTATTGCCGGACACATCGGCGGAAGTCACCGATCCGGCGAGCGCCTATCAGATCGTCTCCATGCTGGAAGGCGTCGTCCAGCGCGGCACGGCCCGGACGGTCAGCGCGGTCGGCAAACCTTTGGCCGGCAAAACCGGCACAACCAACGATGCCCGCGACGCCTGGTTTGTCGGCTTCTCGCCGGATCTGGCCGTCGGTGTCTTCGTCGGCTTCGACGAACCCACGCCCCTGGGGCATAAGGAGGCCGGCGGCTCGGTTGCGGCGCCGATCTTCCGCGACTTCATGAAAGAAGCGCTGGCGGACAAGCCGGCGACGCCCTTCCGGATCCCTCCCGGGATCCGCCTTGTACGGATCAACGCCGAGACCGGGCAGCTCGCCCGCGCCGGCGACGGGCGGGTCATCCTGGAGGCGTTCAAGCCGGGCACCGAGCCGGTTCCCGTCCCTGACGAGACGCCCACCGCTGCCGGCGCCGGCCGGCTGCTCACCGGAACGGGCGGTCTCTACTGACCGGCCGGAAAAGAGGTTGCGCCAGCGTCGAGCTGGAATGGCAGCATCCGACAGCCGACGTTGCCGTGGCGCCGCACCGGCGCTAGAACCGGTGCACGCGACCTGAAGTGGAGACAGCGATGAAAGCGGAAATCGAGGCAATCACGACTGAGATCCGCGGCTCGCTGCAATCGCTGCGGAGGCATCTTTGACTACGACGCCGCCGTCGCCCGCCTCGCCACGCTGAACGTCCAGGCTGAGGATCCCGATCTCTGGCAACGTCCGGACGACGCTCAGGCGGTCATGCGCGAACGCACCCGGTTGGAGGCGCGGATCGCCCGCCTCGACCGGCTCGACCGGGAATTCCGTGACAACATCGAACTGCTTGAGCTGGGGGAAGCCGAAGGCGACGAGGATGTCGTCGGCGAGGCCGAGGCCGCGCTGACGACGCTGCAGGCGGCCGCGGCGCGCGCGGAACTGCAGACTCTGCTGTCCGGCGAAGCCGACGGCAACGAC
The DNA here is from genome assembly GCA_038250645.1 of Rhodospirillales bacterium. Taxonomy (GTDB): domain Bacteria; phylum Pseudomonadota; class Alphaproteobacteria; order Rhodospirillales; family Defluviicoccaceae; genus JAEULH01. Next base: position 8,049 of record JBBSCD010000010.1, on the reverse strand, counting down.
TGCTTCATCGAGGTCCATGCCGGCGCCGGCGGCACCGAGGCGCAGGACTGGGCCGAAATGCTGGCGCGGATGTACGTCCGCTGGGCCGAGCGGCGCCGCTACAAGGTCGAGTGGATCGAGGAAAGCCCCGGCGAGGAAGCCGGCATCAAGTCGACCACCTTGAAGGTCATTGGCGAAGACGCCTACGGCTGGCTGAAGACGGAAACCGGCGTTCACCGCCTCGTGCGCATCTCGCCGTTCGATGCCGGCGCCCGGCGGCACACCAGCTTCGCCTCGGTCGGCGTTTATCCGGTCATCGACGACTCGATCGAAATCGAGATTCTCGACAAGGATCTGCGCGTCGACACCTACCGCGCGTCCGGCGCCGGCGGCCAGCACGTCAACCGCACCGACAGCGCCGTGCGCATCACCCACCAGCCCACCGGCATCGTCGTCCAGTGCCAGACCGACCGGTCGCAGCACCGCAACCGTGCGTCCGCGATGCAGATGCTAAAGGCGCGCATTTACGAGATGGAGATGCGCAAGCGGGAGGAAGAAACCCGCGCCGAACATGAAGCCAAGGCGGAAATCGGCTGGGGACGGCAGATCCGCTCCTACGTGCTTCAGCCCTACCAGATGGTCAAGGACCTGCGCTCCGGCGTCGAAACCTCCAACACCCAGGCGGTCCTCGATGGCGATCTCGACGCGTTCATGATTGCGGCTCTGGCCGGCGGCAACAGCGCGCGCGCGTCCTGATACCGTCTCCCCGGGCGCAGCGCATGCTTGAGCCGTGAGAGTGGTGTCATATCAGTCCGCAACCAGATCCGAATGCCCTAAATTTGCGCGGCTCCGTGCAACCGAGGTGTTGATGGCCTCCTGCTCCTCATCGGAGAGCGGCCGCGGCGAGGTGTTGAGTTGCGCGGCCAGGTCCGCGTCGAGTCTGAGCGTGGCGCTCATCGGGAAATGATCCGACCCGATATAGGCCCGGCGCTCGATTGATACGAAGGCGACGTCCTCGGTCACGTAAAGCTGGTCGATCGGGAAGCGCAGATAGAACTTTTTCGCATCGAAGCTTGCGAAGAACGAAGAACCCTCGCCCAATCCGCGGATCCAGATACTGTCCAACATGCTTGAATGAGCGCGAGGTGTCGGACCACGCGACATCGTTAAAATCGCCCGTTGCGATCAGGGGGATGCCTGACCTCCTCGCAAACTTGGCCGCGTAGCAGATCTGCGCGTCCCTTTCCTCGGTGCTTTGACCGGGAACGGGGGGCCGGGGATGAAGGCCGACGAAGCGGAACGTGGTCCCGCCCGGGCCGGTCATCTGGGCGAACATGGACGGCGTATTGCTTGTCGTCAGATACACGGTCCTCGCCCCGTCGACAGGCAGCCGCGTCGCGAACACCATACCGTAGCGGTTGTCTTTGGGTTCGCGAACGACCGTCGGGTAGCGATCCAATACCGGTGCAAGTGCGTCGATCCAGGTCTGATCGGTCTCCATCAGAAGAATGATGTCCGGATTGTAGCTGTCGATGACCTCGAGCAGCAGGTCGTGACGTTCGTTCTTCATAAGAACGTTGGACGAAAGCACCTTGATCGCTAACGGATCGGCGGCCGCGGACCTCATTTCGATTTCGGCGAAGGGCGTGTAGGGGAAAATCCGCCACATCTGATAGCCACAGGCGGCGATCATCAGCAACGGAATGATCCAGCGGCTCAGGCCAGGCAGGAAAAGCGCCGCCACCAGAACGACGCCGCCCGCAATGACAATCTGTAGGCGCGGGAAATCCCAGATCCGGACCCACCAGTGATTGGTGCCCCACATCGGAAGGATAGTCACCGCAACCACAATAATCGTCAACAGCCACGCGACGGTGGCAAGAAGCAGCTCTCCAGGCCCGTTCATACAGGACGCTCCAAGTTAACGATGTAGCGCCGTGCCCTTCATGATCGAGGTGCGAGGGTGCAACAGCATCTGACGTCAGCCTAACCCGCATTTCTCATGATGAGTAGTTGCATCCACGCCGGCGCCACGGAGGCGCGGGCCCGGGCTTGGATGCTCGCGCGGATGTACGTCCGCTAGGCGGCAGTGCTCGATGGCGATCTCGGTGCCTTCATGATCGCCGCCTCGCCGGCAAGTCACGCCCCTCCCCCGCGCCGCACGAACCCCGATAAACGTCGCTTACTTTTGAGCGCTACTCATATTCGCTCGCACGCGGATTGGGACGGAACGTCTGCGCGGCGGGCCCGTTGATTTTGCAGTGGGGCGGCGGCTCATTAAACACCGGCGCATTCGCCAATCGGAGACAGTTAACCGAAGTGACAGGAGCCTGCCATGTGCACCGACGTGCCGGACGAGCAGCCTGCGAACGTGGCGGCGGCGGAGGTCTTGCCGTTAGCCGAAGAGCGGGTGCGTGTAGCCAAGCGCGAGAGCGTCACAGGTCGAGTTCGGGTCCAGACCGTTACCGACGTTGTCGAGGATGTCGTTCACGAAGCCTTGCAAACGGTGCGCGCCGAGGTGGAGCGGGTTCCCATCGACGCCATTCTGAATGACGGCGCTGCCCCGCCACAAACACGGACTGAAGGCGAGCTCACCATCGTGCCGATCGTGGAAGAAGTTCTCTTCGTAGAGAAGAGGCTTGTTCTCAAGGAAGAGATCCGTATCCGAATGCATACAACGACCGAGACTGCGGACGTGCCTGTTTCGCTTCGTAAGCAGCGCGCCGTAATAGATCGTGACGCGCCGGATGAAGAGGTCAATTAAACGAAGTGAAATAAGCATACACGTCAGAAACAGGATAGAGACAGGATAAGGAACCGGGATTATGACTCAACAGACATTTGTAGCCTACTTCAATAGCGTTCCTGATGCGCAACGGGCCGCCGATGCCCTGGCTTCCGCCGGCCTGGGGCGCGATGCCATCCGCATCCACGCGGAGCCCGAAGGCACAACCGCCCATCACGAGGAGCATAAGGGCTTCTGGGACAGCATCACCGACTTCTTCATGCCGGACGACGATCGGCAGATATACGATGAAGGCGTTCGGCGGGGTGGCGCCACTCTGGTCGCGCAAAGCGATGAAGCCCGAGCCGACGGGATCGCGGACATCCTCGAGAATAACGGAGCCGTGGATGTCGATGAGCGCGAGGCCGCGTGGCGGCAGGAGGGCACAGGCGGCGCCGCAGCCGTTGCTGCACCACGTGCCCATGACAAAGGCGAGCATGGCGAGGAAGCGATACCCGTCGCCGAGGAACACCTTCGCGTCGGCAAGCGGCAGGTAAACCAGGGCCGAGTGCGCGTCCGCTCCTACACCGTCGAGACACCCGTCGAAGAGGATGTCTCGCTGCGCAAGGAAAGCGTCAACGTCGAGCGGCGGCCGGCGGACCATCCGGCCCACGAAGGTGATGAGGCGCTGTTCCGCGACCGGACGATCACGGCGGAAGAAGTTGACGAGGAAGCCGTGGTGGCGAAGGAGGCGCGGGTCAAGGAAGAGGTCGTCGTCAAGAAGGACGCCGTCGAGGACACGCAGACCATCAGGGATACGGTGCGGCATACCGAGGTCGACGTCGAAGACGATCGCAAGGGCCGCTCCAAGTAGACGGCGGCTCGCAACGGTTCCGGGAGAGCACGGCAAACGCCTCACTCTCCCGGCGTTATTCCGCATCAGCTAACGATGGATTTGCGAAACAGGACCGCCTTGACCTGACTTGGCGCCAGGGCGTCGTCGACGATCTTCTTCAGCGCCTGACGGACGCTGGCTGCTCCGGCCTCCCCCATGAGGTCTTCCGCCCGCTGCTCGCGGAGATGGGCGTTCAGAGCGTCGATAAGACGGCCGTCCGGCTCGTCAGTGGCGCTGCTGCCCGAACAGAACGACGAGTGGGCCGTCCAGCGCGCCAGATACATTACGCTGGAAACCATCGCCACGTTGAGCGACGATCCCATTGTCAGCCCGCCAAGCGTGGCACGCTGATCACACCGGCCCTACCGGACAGCGCCGCCAGCAGTCGCTGCTACACCACTCCACGGGACAGGACCAATCCTGACCGCAATCGATGCGCCTCAAAAAAAAAGCGACCACCGAAGTGGTCGCTCCTCAACAACAGACCCGCCTGGTGATCAGACGCTGGCGGTAGCCGCCGCCGTAGTTGGCGGTGTCGCGAATGGCTCCTTCATCTTCAACGCCATGTGCTTGACCTCATCCAAGGTCTGGGAGATTCGGCCGCTCATGGTGTCGATGGCCCCCTGCTGCGCTTTCGTGACCATCTCGGCAAGTTCGCGCATGTCGCCGAGAGCTTTCTCAAAGGCTTCCTTCGCGAGTTCGGCCTGCTTGGCCACGACCTCGGAAGGGGAGCCGGCTTCGGCAAGCGTTTCGAAGGACTTAGAAGTCTGGGTCATGGTCTCTTGCAGAATTTCGGCCTGTCGTTTGGCCACGGCCTGTGAGCCCTCGAACGCGGCGCGGCTTGCATTGGCCAAAGCTTCGACATTGCTCCGCTGGCTCGCCACAACGGCGTCGAAATCGATACCGGGCAGCCTGTAGTCTTTGAGTTTGATCGTAAGTTCTTCTGTGAACTTCGCTGGATTAAGGAACGTCTCATTCATGTTCATCATAGCATATATCCAAAATGTCTGGCTGATTTCTTGGGGATAAAGAGACGTCTTACAAGAATTACGTCTTTTTATTTTCTACCACAAAAAATATATGGTCTCCGAATGAAATTATTCAAGCGCTACTTTCTATTTTTCTCTACCAACCCCTCCGGCATTCACACCGCCTTCGGTGGCAGGGCGAGCGCCGCAGGCGCGTGGCGATCCAGGGCGACCGCCACCGCTTTTCAGCTCACGATGAGCTCGCGAAACAGGATGGCCTTCACCTGACCGGGCGCCACCGCGTCATTTACGATCTTCTTCAGCGCCTGACGGACGCGGGCTGCTCCGGCCTCGCCCGTGAGGTCTTCCGCCCGCTGCTCGCGGAGGTAGGCGTTCAGAGCGTCGATGATGGCTGTCCGGTTCGCCTGCAGCCGCGGCTGGAGATCTTCCGGCAGTTCGACCACGATCCCGAGTTTGACATACCGGCGCGCCCCGCCGTCGGCCTTGAGATCGGCAACGATATCGGGAAAGGCCTCATAGACGAGCGCGCCGCCAAAACCGATTTCGACGACCGGGGCGGTGTCGCGGATCGACAGCCATGCGGCGCCGCCCGCCGCCGCCAGAACCAGCGCAATCGCAAAGACGATAAGCACGCGCCGCCGTGGGAGGGCGCGCAGGCTCTCCCGCAGTGCGCCGACGCGGGCCCCGCTCACATTGCAAATGAGCGCAGATCGCCCGGCTGGCGCAGCATCTTGTCGACCTCGCTCTTGTGCATGGTCTCCTCGGCGATCATCCGACGGGCATACTCTTCGAGCATGATGTCCCCATCGCGGACGATGTCGAGCAAAGCCTCGTAGAGGGAAAGCGCGTCCTGCTCGTGCTCCAGCGACTCCCGCAGGATGGCGCCGACGTCGTGCTTTTCGCTTTCCAGCAGCCGGCCGATGCCGAGCGACGGGTGACCGCCGAGCGCGGTAATCAGCTCGCCCGCCTGTTGCGCATGAAGAATGGACTCGTCGGCCTGGCCGCGCAGCCACGAGACGATGGGAATGCGGCCATACCCGTAGACCATGAACGAGTAGTGGGTATAGCGGACAACGCCGGCGAGCTCAGCTTCGAGGATCCGGTTAAGGACCGCGATCGCCGCTTCCTTGTCGTACTCCAGTTTGGTCATGATAGCTCCCAGGAGGCTTGGCTGCGCCAATTGCCACTCCGCCCGCGCAGCGCAGGGTCGATGCACAGAAGCGGTCGTGGACCGTCTCGGTAACAAATTCGACCGGGAGAGGCAACGATAACAGGTAGCGCTGTCCCACGGCGCCGTCGCCCGGTTGAAGATCCGAGAACGTTCATTGTCTTGAAAGCGCCCGCCGTTTCTGTCACCATTTTGCATAATCAGAAGCGTTTTCCTGCTTGGTGCGGAGCAAAGAAGGCATTGCGCTTTTTCTTGTCCAGTCAGGGAGATGACGATGAACAGCGGCCTGAGAATTCCAGTCTTCGATCCGGCCTTGTTTTCGGACAGCACACGGATCGACAATCATTATCTACCGCTTAAATCCGGGTCTACATTTGTCTACGTAGACAAGCAGGCCGGCGTGTACGACACCGTGGAGGTGACGCACGAGACAAAGGTCATCGCTGGCGTGAAAGCCCTTGTGGTGCACGACACCGGGTACGTCGATGGCCAAAAGGAAGAATACACGCTGGACTGGTTCGCTCAGGACAAGCACGGGAACGTGTGGTACATGGGCGAGAATTCGACCCAGTACTACCCCGATGAACCAGGCAAGGCCCCGACTCATGAAGGGTCATGGGAAGCAGGCAAGCCCGTCGAGGGCACCCATCCGGTGCAATTGGCCCAGCCGGGTTACGCTATGGAAGCGCATCCAAAGGTCGGCGACATTTACAATCAGGAGTACGCGCCCGGCGTCGCCGAAGACATGGGCAAGGTCCTGAGCCTGCATGCCAAAGCCGACGTCGGCTACGGCGACTTCGGCGGCGACGTCCTGAAGACGAAGGACTTCTCGCCCATCGAACCGGACCAGCTGGAGCACAAGTTCTACGCCCCGGGAGTCGGGACCCTTTTGACCACCGACAATCAAGGTGCCTTCGAGCAACTCGTCAAGATCCTGGTCGAAGGCGACGCCGGCAACGACACCCTGACCGGCTATGCAGGCGGCGACGTGATCAAGGGGTATCGGGGCGACGACAGGCTCTACGGCCTCGCCGGCGACGACCACATCAAGGGCGGAGCCGGGAACGATACTCTCTATCCCGGGGCGGGGAACAACGTGCTGACCGGCGGCCACGGCCGGGATGCGTTCGTCTTCCTCGAAGACGACGGAAACAGCCGCGGGGCCGGCGGGGGCGCCCACGGCGACGCGCACATCGACGAGATCACTGATTACAGCAAGCGGGAGGGAGACCGGGTGGTGCTCGACGACGGCCGCAACTCGGTCAGCTCGTTTGCAAAAAACGACGAAGGGCTCCGACTGACGCTCAAGGGCGGCGAGCACCAGATCCAGGTGGACGGCGTCCACGACATCCACGCCATCACATTCACGACCGCTGACGAGCACACGGGCAATTTTGGAGGCATGCACGGCGACTGGCTCATGGTCTGAGCCCGCGGCCAAACGGCCAAGGAAAGTATTCAACGCGGCTGTGGCCGGCGCTGCGGTAACATCGCCGCGCCGGTTGCCGTGGCTAAAGTGCCTTGGCGGCGGCGAGAACCGCTTCGGCATGTCCGGGCACCTTGACCTTGCGCCAGATCCCGCGGACGACGCCTGTCTCATCGATCAGGAACGTCGCCCGTTCCATGCCCATGTACGTCCTGCCGTACATGCTCTTTTCCACCCACACGCCGAACGCCTCGGCGAGCGTCTTCGCCTCGTCGGAGACTAGCGGGAAGTTGAGCGCGTGCTTCGCCTTGAACTTGTCGTGGCTGGCGACCGAATCCACCGAAACGCCGACAACGGCTACGTCCGCCGACCGAAACGTCTCGATCATGTCGCGAAAAGCCTGCGCCTCCTTGATGCAGCCCGGCGTGTCATCCTTGGGATAGAAATAAAGGATCGTCCGGGTTCCGCGCAGATCGGCCGCCCGGAACGTACCGCCCCCGTCGGTCGGCAGTGAGAAGTTCGGTACCCGATCGCCGATCGCCAAAGCCATGACCCAACCTCCTTGCCCTCTTCGATACGCGTCTGCCGAGCACGCGGTCCACCAACCTGATTACCGGCCCGCGTCACCTACGGATCACCTTTCCCTCGTTTCCAGGGCTGCCCCGCTCCTGGCTGCGCTCATCAACGGCGCCGCTGTCGGGCGCACCGACGATTGCCTCGAAGTGCGCGAGAACGCGCGCCGCTGTCGCCTCCATGCGCCGGACCAGTGCGTCGAGATCGGCTCCGGCGATATCGCGGAACGCCTCGCGCAGGGCCTTCGTTCCGTCTTCGCCGCCGGGTTCGGGCAGCGGTTCGTTGAACGTCAGG
>JBBSCD010000009.1:0-42220 GCA_038250645.1 Rhodospirillales bacterium | reverse complement strand
CGCAAAATGATCCAGAAAAACAACCGCTTCGCTGAAACAGCCCGCGCGCTCCATCGTGACCTCCCGACACCGAATCAGAGGCCACCTATCGATTCAGTCCTTTACCCGTTTGTCACCAACTTCTTCACCCAATCACCCTGCTCCCGGACGGCGATCGCCTTGCCTATGCTCCGGAGAATGCGGTACTGTGCCGGCCTCGCGCCCGTAGCTCAGTGGATAGAGCGTCGGCCTCCGGAGCCGAAGGTCGCAGGTTCGAGTCCTGCCGGGCGCGCCATATCGGCATAACCACGAACGCTGACTCCTTGATCGTTATTCCGGAGCCAAGCGAGCCAGGATGTTCGCCGCAAGGCTATCGACGTCTTTATTCCCGTTGAGCCCGAAAAGCCGGATATTGTGCTCGGCTACTACACTTTGTGTGCGCAACCGGATTGATGCTGGGGGAGGTTCCGGCTGCGGCCCGCAAATACCTTTCACGCTACCCTCTTACACTCTTGCTTGGCGTGGAAGATCTTCTTTCAGCTTCGGTGTCGCAGCGCCTCGACAAGCAGAGCGAAAGCGGGTGCGTGCTGGCGTCGGCTCGGATAGTAGAGGTGGTAGCCTGAAAATGGCGGGCACCAATCGTGTACGTGGACGAAATTCTTTTCCGACCCACGAGCCGGGAGCTCTGATCTGGCCCAATGCCGCGGCGGACCCCGCGCCTGATCGGCGCCTGCTGCCGGACCCGGCGTGCGCGCCATTGCACGCCGGCGCGGCGCGGCCTTCCTTTGTTGAAACCCACTCTCCTGATAAAGATGGTAAGTAGAACAGAAAATAGATGTTGATATATATTACGAAAATTTAACGAAACGCCTCGTTCGCAATGCAACAAAAAGTTCTTGTTGCATGCGTCATAAAGACGCCGGTTTTATGAGTATTGTATGAGCCGGCGTTGGACCTTGTGAAGACCACGCAGGCGACAGAGTCATTATTGTGAAGGAGATAGGGACTTTATGGCAAAAGCGTTACAGCAGAGCGATGGCCGCGAGCTCGCACCAGCGAGCGATCCCCAAGAGATCTATGAGGGCGCGATGCAGATAAGCGAGCTCATGCGCGCCAACAGCGAGGGCTTCATCCAGGCCTGGGCGACGGCGATGCGCGGCATGCTGAACTATCAGGAGCACCTGACACGCTTCGTCGGCATGCGGATGCAGAAGGACCTGGAGTTGGCCAGAGCCATCTCGGGGTGCCGGGATCTGGAGCAGTTCGTCGATCAGCAGACGGCCTTCGGCCGCACCATGGTCGAAGACTACATGCAGGAAGGTGAGGATATGCTGCAATCGGCGCTCGACATCGTTCGCGACAGCGGCCACCTGATCGAGGATCGCGCCGAAGCGACTCAGCGTGAGTTCCGCGAGGCGGTGGCTTCCTGAAGACGAAGATCCCGTAACGCCAGCGGGACACGGAATCCCGAAAGCCGGGCGTCAGTGCCCGGCTTTCGCCTTCCTCGTCGTTCCGCCTTCTTCAAGCCGCCGGAACAGTTCCGACACATCGCCGTTGCCACGCCTGCCGCCTGTCGCTAATACGAGGCGTTCGCCTGTCTTTGTTCAGGCTGGGCGGGCTGGGACAGAGGTCGGCATGTTGTGGTGGCTTTTCTGGGCGTCGCTGCTGCAGCGTCACGCTGCCTCGGTTGGGATGCCGCCGGTGGGCGGCATGGTCGGGCAGCCGGCCGCACGCGCCACCCGTCGATGCCGCGCGTTGCGCAAACCTGCGGCTGCCTCGGCCCGGGGATCGCGTCAGGCGGGATCGCCGCTGCGGCTGATCTGCGTCGACGGCGTGCGTGTCGATCGCGTCGCGGTCTGACCCGCAGCCGAGCCGCGGCACCTTGAGCATCGACATGCACCAGGACACCGCCCGCAGCTTCAGGAACCGATGATGGCGAAAGGCAAAGCTGTCACCGCCGCGGTGATCATCATCGGCAACGAGGTGCTCTCCGGACGCACCGCCGACGCCAATCTCCCGTTCCTCGCCACGGCACTGAACGACATCGGCGTGCGTGTCCGCGAAGCCCGGATTATTCCCGACGACGAGGCCGTCATCGGGGCAACTGTCAACGCCTGCCGGCAGACGTTCGACTATGTCCTGACGACGGGCGGGATCGGCCCGACCCACGACGACATCACCGCGGTGAGCATCGCCAAAGCCTTCGATGTGCCGCTCGAACGCAATCCGCAGGCGTTGCACGCCCTCGAGCAGCATTACCGGCCGGACGAGCTGAACGACGCGCGGCGGAAGATGGCCGATATTCCGGCCGGAGCAGTCCTGATCGACAATCCGGTGAGCAGTGCGCCCGGGTTCCAGATCGGCAATGTCTTCGTCCTGCCCGGAGTCCCGGTCATCATGCGCGCCATGTTCGACGGCATCCGAAGCCGCCTGAGAGGCGGCGCGCCGGTGCTGTCGCGTTCGATCGCGGCCTATACCACGGAAGGCGCCATCGCCGCCGGGCTGGGGCAGATCCAGGCACGGTATCGCGACGTGGACATCGGCAGCTATCCATTCGTCCGTGCCGGCCGGTTCGGGGTGAGCCTTGTCGCGCGCACGCCCGACGCGAATGCGCTCGCCCGGGTTGCCGAGGAAATCAGAACCCTGATTCGCTCAGTCGGCGAGACGCCCATCGAGGATGAAGCGGGTTGATCTAGCGACCCGCATCGGCCTTTTGTCGTCGGCCCTGCCCGAACAGGATGGCCTTCGACGCCTCATCGACGACCGCTCGGGTGCTGATCTCGTCCGCCCGCGCATAGGCGCGCATGACCGCCGGTCGCTCGTGGATCGCGGAGAACCAGCGGGCGAGGTTGGGAAAATCGGCGAGGTTCTGGCCCTGTTTATCGTGCGGGACGATCCACGGGTAGCAGGCCATATCGGCGATGGAGTAGTCGCCGGCGATGAACGGGCGATCGGCGAGACGGTCGTCGAGAACACCGTAGAGCCGTTCCGTCTCCTTGACATAGCGATCGATGGCGTAGGGGATCTTTTCCGGCGCGTACTGGCTGAAGTGGTGGTTCTGCCCGGCCATTGGCCCAAGGCCGCCCATCTGCCAGAACAGCCATTGCATCACCTCGGTCCGGCCGCGCAGATCGGCGGGCAGGAAACGGCCGGTCTTCTCGGCCAGGTACTGAAGGATCGCGCCGGACTCGAAAACCGAAATCGGCGAACCCCCGTCAGCCGGCGCCTGATCGACGATGGCCGGCATCCGGTTGTTCGGCGAGATCGCGAGAAATGCCGGGTCGAACTGCTGCCCGGCGCCGATGTCGACCGGCCTGATGACGTACTCGACCTCGGCCTCTTCGAGGAAGATCGTGATCTTGTGCCCGTTGGGCGTGGTCCAGTAGTAGAGCTCGATCATGGTTGCTGGCCGCCTGTTGTGCCTGAGGGTCTGGAATCACATCGGGATATATGGGAACGCGCCCGGCTCAGAACAGCTTCTGCAGCAGGCGAACCAGCGTCCGCGTCCGCGCGCTGAAGAGCTTCGGGGCGTAGTACTCGCCCGCGGCCCGCTTGGCGGTTTCGGAGCGGGTGGGGTAGGGCAGGATCAGACCGGCGATCGCGCCGATCTTGAGCTCCTGCGAAATCGCCAGGCTCCACAGGCCAAGCTGATCGCCGGCCCCGGCGCCGACGATGGAGGCGCCGAGGATCCGGCAGCCCCGTCCCAGCACCACCTTGATGAAGCCTTCCGTGTCGCGCTCGGTCTGGGCCCGGTCGTTCTCCGCGAAGGGCCAGCGCAGCGCGCTCACCCGGTCGCCGTGGCGATCGCGCGCCTCCGCCTCATGCAGGCCGACGTGGGCAAGTTCAGGATCCGTGTAGGTGACCCACGGCACGGCGCTGTCATCGACCTTGGCCGGGAGCATGAACAGCGCGTTGCGGATGACAATCCCGGCCTGATAGCCGGCCATGTGGGTGAACTGATAGCCGCCGGTGACGTCGCCGATGGCAAATATCCGCCTGTTGCTGGTGCGCAGGCGGCAATCGACGACAATCCCGCGCGCCGAGTACTCGACCTCGGCGGCGCCGAGGTTCAGCCCGCCGACGTTGGCGCTGCGCCCGGCGGCGACGAGCAGGTGCGACCCGGCGAAGCGCATGCTGTCGCCGTCATGTTCGGCCAGGACGGCGACGCCGTTGGCTTCGGCTTCGACGCGTGTCGGCTCCGCGTCTTCCAGCAGCTCGACGCCGTCGGCGGCGAAGCGGCTGCGGACGACGTCGACGAGCTCGGGATCGTCCTTGGGCAGGAACCGGCCGCGCGAGATCTGGGTGACCCGGACACCGAGACGACGATGCGCCTGGGCCATCTCGGCGCCGATGGGCCCCCCGCCGATGACGATCAGGTGTTCCGGCGCCTCACGCAGGTCGAAAATGCTCTCGTTCGTCAGATACGGAACGTCGGCCAGCCCGGGGATCGGCGGGATGGCGGGCGAGGAGCCGGCGGCGATGACGAACCGCCGCGCTTGGATCCGCCGCCCGCCGGCCTCGATTTCCCGGGGCCCGGTAAAACTCGCGGCGGCGCGGATGACCGTCACCCCCAGCCCTTCGAATCGCTCAACGGAGTCATTGGGCGCGATGGCGGCGATGACCCCGTGAACTTGATCATGGATCTTCCCGAAGTCGATTTCGGGGCGATAGCCGTTGACGCCGTAGCGGCGGCTGGTGCGGATGGTCTCGGCGGCACGGGCGGCAGCGATCAGCGACTTCGACGGCACGCAGCCGAAGTTGAGACAATCGCCGCCCATCCTGCCCTTCTCGACGAGAACGACGCGCGCGCCCATCTGCACCGCGCCGGCGGCGACCGACAGCCCGCCGGAACCGGCGCCGATGACGCACAGATCGGTCGCGAGCGCGTCGTCCATCGTTTCCTTCTTCCCTCGCTCAGCCTCGGCCCCTGACGACGAGCCGGTAGTCGGGCGTCGGGTTGAGCGGGCATGAGTAGACATAGTCGCCCGGCTTCAATTCAACCGCATAATCCTTTGTCGCGCCGGGGTTGAGGCCGCCGCCGGAGACGGCCGGCAGCAGCGTCCGATCAACAATGCCGTCGCCGCGCAGCCAGAAGCCCAGCTCGTAGGGCACGTCGACGTTGGTCACCCGGAAGACGTAGGATCCCGGCGTCAACTCCAGGGTCTTGGCCTCGGCAAGCCGCGCCTCGCCGGTGTCTGCGTTGATCGCTTCGCAGTCGGCCTTTTTCGTGGTGGTAAAGCCGCGATCGACGTCGTTCTCGGACTCGATGAACTGGCAGGCGCGCTGGCTCAGGGTGATGACACTCGGCGAAGATGGACCCGCCGCCCAGGCCGAGGCGGCGAGGCCGCTGCCGAGGAGGGCGAAGGCGCTGCCGATTAGAAGTTGTCGAAAGCGGGACATCATGGTGATCCTCCTGATCTGGACTGTTCCAGCCAAAGGAGATGGGAGGCGCGGCGCGACGTCCTCATCGCGTTGGCGTCACGCCGCGTCACAAGCCCGTGATGCAGGCTATGCTGCGTCACGCTTTGTTCAGTTGCCTCCGCCTACTCCGACGCTATCCCGAACCAGGAGACGACTTCCCCCCAGTCGACGCTACGGCGGCCCGGTTCGCCCGCGCCCGCTTTCTGAACGCACTCCATACACGGACTGCCGAAAGCGCCGTCGAACGCTCCCGCAAATTTTGGGCTCTCCAGCGTCACCAGGTTGTCGTCGTTCGCGGAGAGGTCCCCAAGCGTGTAGGCCGCGTACACGTGGTCGCTCGGCTCCACGTTTGCAGCGATCTTGAACTCGCAGTTTCTACACAGCAGACGCTGAGCGGTCAGGTGCGGATTGTACGCGTTATTCCACAGCACGCTGAGGGCCTTGAGACGGCGATCGGCCTCGGCCAGATCTTTCGCCGCCTCGAACGGCTCTTCGGTAGCCACGAACGTCACGTGGTCGAAGACGACGTCTCCCGGCTGAAAGATCCGGTTCTCCAGGCTGTTTCCCTCAACACCCACGTGAAACTCCGAGTCGCTGATACGAACCTTTGCGAAGCGCGTGTGCATGTCAAAACGGCCGGCCAGAGAAACGATGTCGCGTCCCGTAAAGGAGCTCTGTCGGAATTCGCCTTCCTTGCCGAGCGCGAGATCGAAGTCTCCGTTGTGGAAGCGAATGCGCTCCATCACGAGATCGACAGGCGGATTCGTACCCTCGGGCTCGATGTCCATGCCCGTCGCATCGACGTCGCCGTTCCCTTCGAAGTCGAAGACGTACGCCGACGTGTGCCCGCCGGTAATCGTAAGGCCGCCGCGAAAGGCGTTGTGCATCCGAATGTGACACATCTTCAGGTCGACGTTGGTGGCAGCGGAAACGCCGTCTCCGGTGCCGTTCTGAAAGGTCATGTCTTCGATGAGGGCCTGCACCCGGCCCGGGCCCTGAACGAAAAGAAAAAGTAGGTGCGCCTGTTGCAGCTCGTGGTCCTGGTAGGGCCCCTGGTTCTGGCTGTTGCCGTCCATCCGCAGGCCTTGCAGGACGATGGGCAGGGTATCGCGACCCTGGGACCAGGTCGTCATGTCGAACGTGACCTCCCACTTGCCCTGGTACGGCAGGCGTTTGGTCGTGGCCCCATACCCTACGAGGGTTAAATTCTCCTTGAGGTGAACCGCGTCGGACACGAGGTAGTCCCCCGGAGGAAAGAGGATGACACCGCCGCCGAGGGCAGAAATACGATCGATCGCCTTTTGTATGGCGGCCCGGTCATCCGCAACGCCGTCGCCGATGGCGCCGTAATCCTTCACGGAGGCGATATTCCGGCGGTCGTCGTCGACGATGGTGAAGGTATGCGTGGCATTGCCGGCGAGCTCGGCGCCATGCGGAGAAGACAGGGTGATGACGATCTCCTCGTCGGCTTCCTGCAAGGCGTCGTCATACAGGTGTAGAACGATGGACTGTTCGCCGGGCGCGGAAAACGACAGGGTGCCCGCTTCGAGTTCGAAATCCTGAGGCGAGCAGCGGCCGTGGTTGCGCGCCTGAGTCCTGGTGACCCGGTACTCGACCGTCGCTGCACCGGAACCGGCAAAGGTCACCGGGATTGAAACATCGGCATCCGCCTCCCGAGCGCTCGACATTTTCAGCGCAAAGGCGATCGTATTGACAGCGGTACTCGGAGCCTCGATCGCCTGCAGGTGCCAAAAGTTGGCGCTGCAGGATGAACTTGCGCATCCGCACTTCCATGCGGAGCTGGCTTGTTGACAGGTGTAGCCGAGAACGTAGGTCGGGGAGTCCGAGAGGGTCACCGTCGCGGACCCTGTTCCCATGATCCAGTCGCCGGTCTGCGTCGATCCGGCCGTCGGGACGAGGGTGTACGGCCTCCAGTCGGTTCCCGTCCAGGAATAGCCTTTCGCATAGGTGAAGAGAGTATTCGTGTCGGAGCCGACGATGACCTCTGCCGCGCCTGCCGAGCAGCCCTTCGTCCGGACAAGAAGTTCCTTGGCCGGAGCGAGGGGATTCCATGAGAGGCCATAGCCTGAAGGCGCGGTGCTATTCGACGCATAGAGATCCTGGCACCCGTCTGCTGCCGATGATGGTGCAGAAAACACAGTAAAAAATATAAGTGACAGGGGAAGAAATATGGACGAACATCTCATAAGGCGAATATTTAGCGGCGAAAATAGGGTTTTCATTTCTACATCCAAAAAAATATTTGTATAAATATGGCTGCTGCGCAGCACCCGACAGACCGCTAAAGCGCTCATCAATGCTGGCGCCGACTCGCCGTGTTGCAGATACGCGGCCAGCGGCGGTAACACATGGCGAACCGAGCGGTGGACGGCGTTCTATCTATGTTCTACACGAACAGCCTCGAGGGGTCATCCCCTTCCGTGCCGCTGGTGGCCCGGCGATTGGCTTCGACCTTCCCTGCATCGAGGCGCCGGTCTGGCTCAGTCCGATCGGAGCCTCGATGCCCGGGAGGCCGACGTCGCCATGACGAAAGCGACGTCGCTTTCTATATGATGGGAGTGGGAAGCTTGGCGGCGGGAGTAAAAAAGAAAACCGATGCCCATGCTGGCGCATCAACGCGACGTGGTGATGTTTCTTCTCAAGCACATGTTGTGCGGCACCGTCGGCGGCATCGTCTTCGCCGGCCTGCTGCTGTGGTTCGACATCGCCAGGCTGGCCACCCTGATCTTCGCTTCGCCCGACAGGATCCTGTTCCTGATCATGCTGTTCTTCGGCATGTTCATCACCTTCGGCAGCATTGCCATGGCGGTCGGCGTGATGCAGCTTGGCGAAGAACGCGACTGATTTAATTCGCGGCGCTGCCTGCTACCGCGGGCTTTCTCTTCCGCACTTTGAGAACGAGGATGGCGCCCGACAGCATCAAGCTGATGATGTTGAACGCGATGATCGGCCAGCTCCCGATCATCACGCCGTAGACAATCCACAGCGAGAACGCGCTCACCGTGACAATGTACATACGTTTCGAAATCGCCTCGGTGTCGCCTTCGCGCCACGCCTTGATGACCTGCGGCACAAAGCTGCCGGCCGAGAACATGCCGGCAACGAAGCCGACCATTGAAGCCAGTGAAAGGTCCATGTTCGTGCTTCGGCCTCGGCTCTGTCCAGATGCGTCGCAGCTACCGCTTCGCCGTATCGCCCGCCTGTTCGCAGCGCAAGTACTCTTTCATCACAACCGGCAGGATCGGCTTCAGCCGTTCCGCCAGCCCTTCCTCCTCACGAATGATCTCGTCGCAGACACGCTTTGTCTCCAGATCGCCCACGGCTTCCGCAGCCGCGCCGAGACTGAGGTAGGCGCCGATTTCGTAATGCTTGAAGCCGTAGTCGGTAATCGCATTCTTGACGACCTCGTCGTCGGCGAAAGTGCCGGTCAATTCCTGCACGTTGCCCATCATCGACAAAGCGATATCCTTGAGGCTCGAGGCGTCGTCGCCGCGGCGTTCGAGACAGGTGTGCGGACCCGCTCGCGCTGTCGGCGCGAAGCTTCGACATGATCGCGGACCCAACCCTGCAGCTCCGGATAGTTCTGCAGCCGGTCGATCTGGTTTTCGGTCGACTCGATGGCCTGCTTTTCCATGGCATGGGCATTGCGCAGGCTTTGCATCAGCGTATCATCCGCAGTCGTCATCGAGGCATTCTCCCTGTCAGTCTTCGTTGGCGTCGCTGCAAATGAACGCTGCGCAGGGCGGGGGGTTCCTTCGTCGCCGAGCGGCGCCGACGGCAGCAGGATCACGACGTTGCGGTCCGGACGTTGCTTTACATCAAGATGATGGCGGCACCGTCGGTGGATGCTCAGGTTGGAGAAACGTCCAAACGCGTGAGGGTGCAATGCTGGGCCTGAGCCATCAGAACTTCCTGCTTCTTGATGCATTCATTGCAATTGTCGGGCTGATCGTCCTGATCACCCGGTTTCGGGTGCACCCCTTTGTCGCCTTGACGATTGCCGCCGGCTTTCTCGGCCTCGTCGCCGGCGTGCCGACACCCGACATCATCAAGTCGTTCGAGAAGGGCTTCGGCAGCGTCGTCGGCTTTGTCGGCATCGTGCTCGGTCTTGGCACCATGCTCGGCAAGATGATGGCCGAGTCCGGCGGGGCCGATCGCATCGCCCAAAGCCTGCTTCGCGCCTTCGGCCGCGACAACGTCCATTGGGCGATGATGTGCGTGGCGTTCATTGTCGGCATCCCGCTGTTTTTCGAGATCGGTTTTGTTCTTCTCATCCCGCTGGTCTTCCTTGTCGCTAGGCGCGTCGACATGCCGATCGTCAAGATCGCTCTTCCGCTGCTCGCCGGGCTGTCGGTGGTTCACGGGCTGGTTCCGCCGCATCCGGGCCCGCTGCTGACGATCAGTATTTTCAACGCCGACATCGGCAGGACCATTCTCTACGGCCTGATCGTCGGCCTGCCGACGGCGATCATTGCCGGGCCGCTGTTCGGCTCGTTCATCGCCCGCTTCGTCAGGCCCGAGCCGAACGAGGAACTTGCCCGACAACTGGCGCACGAGCCTGAAGCGGACACATACCCAAGCCTCGCCATCACCCTGTTCACCGTGCTTCTGCCGGTGGCGCTGATGCTGCTGAAGTCGGCCGGCGACGTCTTCCTTCCCGCGGACAACCCCGTGCGCGGTTGGATGGACTTCATCGGCGATCCCGTCACCGCCCTGCTCGCAGCGCTGCTGCTGTCTTTCTACACCTTCGGCAGGGCCCGCGGTTTCGACGCCGGACGCATTCTCAAGTTCCTCGACGCGTGCCTGGCGCCGACGGCCGCGATCGTGCTGATCATCGGCGCCGGCGGCGGCTTCAAGCAGATGCTGGTCGACAGCGGTGTCGGCAACGCCATCGGCGAGCTCGCCGTCCAGGCGCAGATTTCGCCACTGCTGCTGGCCTGGCTGGCGGCTGGCGCGATCCGCGTCGCCACCGGTTCGGCGACGGTCGCGACCATTACCGGCGCCGGCCTGGTCGCTCCGATCGTGACGCTGATCCCCGACGTCAATCGCGAACTGCTGGTGCTCGCCACCGGCGCCGGCTCGCTCATTTTGTCGCACGTCAACGACGCGGGCTTCTGGCTGGTCAAGCAGTACCTGAACATGTCGGTTGTCGAGACGTTCAAGACCTGGACGGCAATGGAGACCATCCTCTCCGTGGTCGCCATCATCTTCATCATGCTGCTGAACGCCGTAATCTGAGCGGCGGAGGAACCGGGACGTGGCGCGCGGATCGCTGTTCGTCGGGGTCGACATCGGAACGACGAGCACCAAGGCGGTGGTCTATGACGCCGCCGGCGCTGTCCTTGGCCATCACACCGCCGGCTACGCGCTGCACACGCCGGCGCCGCTGATCGCCGAGCAGGATCCTGACGAAATCTTCGCAGCGACCGTCGCCGCCATCGGCCGCGCCATTGCCGCTTCCGGCGCCGCGCCCGATGCCATCGCCGCGGTCAGCTTCAGCGCTGCCATGCACAGTGTGATCGCCGTCGACGGCGATGGCCGGCCGCTCACGGCCAGCATCACCTGGGCCGACAATCGCAGCGTCGCCTACGCCGAACAGATCCGCCGGGAGCTGGACGGCCGGTCGATCTACCTGCGCACCGGCACGCCGATCCACCCGATGTCGCCGCTGACGAAGCTGCTGTGGCTGCGTCAGGAGCGCGCGGACGTGTTCGCCCGCGCAGCGCGCTTCATCGGGATAAAGGAATACGTCTTCTTCAAGCTGTTCGGTCGCTTTGTCGTCGACTTCTCGATCGCGTCGGCGACCGGGCTGTTCAATCTCGAACGGCTGGACTGGGATGACGGCGCGCTACGCGTCGCCGGCGTTACGCCCGACCGCCTGTCGGCGCCCGTTCCGACCACCCACTGCGTCTCCGGCCTTGACCCTGCGACCGCCGAGACGATGGGGGTGGAGACCGACACGCCGTTCGTCGTCGGCGCCAACGACGGCGTGCTCTCCAACCTCGGCGTCGACGCTTTTCGCGCCGGCGAGGTGGCGGTGACGATCGGCACCAGCGGGGCCATGCGGGCCGTCGTCGACCGCCCCTTGACCGACCCGGCGCAGCGGACGTTCTGCTACCTCCTGACCGAGCGGCACTGGGTCGTCGGCGGCCCCATCAACAACGGCGGCATCGTCTTTCGCTGGGTCCGCGACGAGCTGGCCGCCGCCGAGACGGAGACGGCGAAGCGCCTCGGCATCGACCCCTACGACGTGCTCACGCGGATCGCCGCCAGAGTCCCGCCGGGGTGCGCCGGATTGATCTTCCACCCCTACCTTGCCGGCGAGCGGGCGCCATGGTGGAACCCGCGGCTGCGCGGCTCCTTCTTCGGCCTTGGCATGCATCACCACAAGGAGCACATGGTCCGCGCCGTGCTCGAAGGAGTGATCTTCAGCCTGTACAGCATCCTCGGTGCGGTCGAGTCGCTGATCGGGCCGACGACGACCATCAAGGCGACCGGCGGCTTCGCCCGCTCGGGCCTGTGGCGGCAGATGCTGGCCGATGTCTTCGACCGCGACGTGGTGGTGCCGGAAAGCTTCGAAAGCTCATGTCTCGGCGCCGCGGTGCTCGGCATGGTCGCGGTCGGCGCGGCGCCGTCGCTGGACGTCGTGTCGTCAATGGTCGGCGCGACTCATCGACATCAGCCGATTGCGGCGAATGTCGCGACGTATAACCGGCTCAAGCCGATCTTCATGAGCCTTCCCGCCAAGCTCGGCGACGAGTACAGCGCGCTCGCGGCCTATCAGGAAGGATTGCCGGCGGCCGATCCCGACCAGGCCATGGCCGCCCGTCTGCCGCCGGGCGATCCGCTGTTATGAGGGACAAGGAGCAGCCTCGCATGACCATCCATCCGGCACTCGAACGCGTGACCGCACGGATCCGCGAACGCAGTGCCGACAGCCGCGCGGCCTATCTGGCGCGGGTTGACGCGGCGCCTCCGAAAGGCGTCGCCCGCAGCTGCGTTTCCTGCACCAATCTGGCGCATGGCTTCGCCGCCTTCGGCGATCGCGACAAGGCGGCGTTGCGCGGCGGCGAGGCGGCCAACATCGCCATCGTCTCGGCCTACAACGACATGCTCTCGGCGCACCAGCCCTACGAGCGTTTCCCGGGGATCATCAAGCAGGCGGCGCGCGAGGCCGGGGGAGTCGCGCAGTTCGCCGGCGGCGTTCCGGCCATGTGCGACGGGGTGACCCAGGGCCAGACCGGCATGGAGCTTTCGCTGTTCAGCCGCGACGTGATCGCGATGGCGACGGCGGTGGCACTTTCCCACAACCTGTTCGACGCCGCCCTGTGCCTCGGCATCTGCGACAAGATCGTCCCCGGCCTGCTCATGGGGGCACTGAGCTTCGGCCACCTGCCGGTGATCTTCGTGCCCGGCGGGCCGATGCCGTCGGGGCTGTCGAACAGCGAGAAGGTGCGGATCCGCGAGCTCTACGCCCAGAACAAGGTCGGCCGCGGCGAACTTCTTGACGCGGAGGCCGCGTCCTATCACAGCCCCGGAACCTGCACCTTCTACGGCACGGCCAACAGCAACCAGATGATGATGGAGGTGATGGGCCTGCATCTGCCGGGGGCAGCTTTCGTCAATCCGAACACGCCTTTGCGCGATGCGCTGACCGCCGCCGCGGCGATGCGCGTGCTGGAGATAACCGCGCTGGGCGGAGACTACAGGCCGGTTGGCCGGGTCGTCGACGAACGCGCCATCGCCAATGCCATCGTCGGGCTGCTCGCGACCGGCGGGTCGACCAACCACACCCTGCATCTGGTTGCCATTGCCCGGGTGGCGGGCATCCGCATCACCTGGGACGACTTTGCCGAACTCTCCGCCGAGACGCCGACGCTGGCGAAGATCTATCCCAGCGGCAAAGCCGACGTGAACCAGTTCCACGCCGCCGGCGGCATGGGCTTTGTCATCCGCGAGCTGATCGCCACCGGCCTGCTGCACGCCGACAAGCTCACGGTTGCCGGGGACGGTCTGGACGCGTATGGGGATGAGCCGTATCTCGACGACGCTGGCGCGCTGCACTGGCGCCCGGCGCCGGAAGAAAGCGGCGACGACACGATCCTGCGTCTCCACGGCCATCCGTTCAGTCCCAACGGCGGTCTGAGGCTTTTGACCGGCAAGCTCGGCCGGGCGATGATCAAGGTCTCGGCGGTCGCCCCGGAGCATCGCTGCGTCGAAGCGCCGGCGATTGTCTTCAATGACCAGGAGGAGGTCCTGGAAGCCTTCTACGCCGGGAAACTTCGCCGCGATTTTGTCGCCGTCGTCCGCTATCAGGGGCCGCGAGCGAACGGCATGCCGGAGCTGCACAAGCTGACGCCGTCGCTGGGCGTGCTGCAGGACGAAGGCTTCAAGGTCGCGCTGGTGACCGACGGGCGCATGTCTGGCGCGTCGGGCAAGGTACCCGCGGTCATCCATGTCACCCCGGAATGCGTCGCCGGCGGGCCGCTGGCCAAGGTGCGCACGGGCGATGTCATCGTCATCGACGCCGAAAACGGTGTGCTCGATGTGCGCATGGATGAAGACGAGCTTGCAGCCCGGTCGCCGGAACCCGTTGATGTCACCGCCAACCGCTTCGGCCTCGGCCGCGAGCTTTTCAACGGCTTCCGCCTGCATGCCTCCGGCGCCGAGGCCGGGGCGATGACCTTCATGCTGCCGGAAGAGGCGGGGCCTCGCGAATCGGAACAGAAGGTCGGGCTGGGCGACCGGTTCGCCTTCGCCGGAGGTGAGCGGCAATGACCGGTGCAATCAGGATCGGCGACGTGCTCCGCGCCGGACCGGTCATCCCGGTCCTCGTCATCGAGGACGAGAACGACGCGGTGCCGCTGGCGTGCGCCCTGGTCGCCGGCGGCGTTCGGGTTCTCGAAGTCACGTTGCGCACCCCGGCGGCGCTCGGTGCGGTCCGCGCCATCGCCCGCGATGTTCCGGACGCCATCGTCGGCGTCGGGACCATCTCGCGTCAGGGCGAATTCGCCGAGGCCGCCGAGGCCGGCGCCCGCTTCGCCGTCAGCCCCGGCATAACCGATGCGCTCATCCGCGCCGCGGCGGAAAGCGGATTGGCCTATCTTCCGGGTGTCATGACGCCGTCGGAGGTGATTCTCGCTCGGGCCGCGGGCCTGAGCGCGCTCAAGCTCTTTCCGGCGAAGCAGGCCGGCGGCATTCCGATGTTGCGGGCGATCGCCGGCCCGTTCCCCGACGTCACCTTCTGTCCGACGGGCGGCATCACCGCCGAGAGCGCTCCCGACTACCTGGCGCTCGCCAACGTCGCCTGCGTCGGCGGCTCATGGCTGGCACCGAAAGCCGCCGTCGCCGCCGGCGACTGGTCGGCTATCACCGCCCTCGCCGGTCAGGCCGCGGCGCTGCGCCCGTCCGGTTGAGCCAACCGCGCTCCGCCGGACCCGTCGTCAGCCACGCCGTCAGCCGCCGGCGGTGGTCGGGTCGATCATCCGGCGGATCTCAGTGATGCGGTTGGCGGGAAAGCCGTTGGCCTCGGCATGGCGGCGGATGATGCCTTCGTCCTCGGCAAGATAGACGCAAAAGGTCTTGTCGGCGGCGACGTAGGATTCGACCCACTGGATGTGCGGACCGAGGGCTTCCAGAGTCTCGTTCGACTTTGCGGCGGCCTGCTTCAGCGTTTCGCGCTCGGCGCTGCCGATATCCGGTAACTCACGCTCGATGATGTACTTGCGCACGACTCCTCCCTGGCCGGTCGGCCACCTGAATGCCGGCTTTCCCGCCGGCTTGCGAAGCGACAGTAAGCCTGTTCCCCCGCGGCCGCACCCGCGACTTTGGTCGGACTCCGGAGCAATTAGGACAAAAGTCGATCTTCTGGCCGACACCAAACTGTCGTAGAAGAGATGAAACGATAAAGATAAAGCGCACGGCGTTGTTCCGCCTTGGGCGATGGGCTGGGGGCAGGGCGACAAGGAACCGGTGCGTACGGCAGGGAAGCATGTCCGAGCGCACGGAGCGAGGGATCCGCATCGGCTACTCGTGCGAGCGCGACCCGGAGCGCGCCGCGGCGGCGCTTTATCGCGCGCTGGCTCAGCCGGACGCGCATATTGCCGTCTTCTTCTGCTCCGCCGAGTACGACCTCGCGGCGCTGGGTACGGCGCTCGCCGGCCTGTTCGGCGAGATCAGGGTGATCGGCTGCACGACCGCGGGCGAGATCGCGCCTGTCGGCTATCTCGACGGCTCCATCGTCGGGTTCTCGCTGGCCGGGCCGGACTTTGCCGTCGTCACCGCGCCCATGCGCGACCTGCCGTCATTCTCTATCGGCGAAGGCAAGGCTATCGCCGGCGATTTGCGCAAGCAGCTCGATCGTGCGGCCGACGCCGGGCCTGCCGACAACAGCTTCGCCTTTCTGCTTATCGATGGGCTCGACAAGTGCGAGGACATCGTCGTCAGCGCCATCTACTCGGCTCTCGGCAAGATCCCGCTCTTCGGCGGTTCGTCCGGCGGCGCCATGTCGTTCGGATCGAGTTCGGTCTACTACGACGGCGCCTTCCACCGCGACAGCGCCGTCCTGCTCCTGGTCCGCACCCGGCGCGCCTTCCGGCTGTTCACGATGGATCATTTTGTCCCCTCGGAAACGCGGATGGTCATCACCGAAGCGGACCCGCTGACTCGTGTCGTCACCGAGATCAACGCCGAGCCGGCCGGGCGCGAGTACGCGCGGCTGGTCGGGCTCGATGTCGACCGGCTCACGCCGATGATTTTCGCGGCCCATCCGGTGATGGTGAAGGTCGGCGGCCGCTACTACGTGCGCTCGATCCAGAAGGTCAACCACGACGGCAGCCTGACTTTCTTCTCGGCCATCGACAAGGGTCTGGTTCTGACGGTGGCGAACGGTACGGACATCATCCGCAACCTCGCTGACCGGCTTGCAGCCATCCGCGCCGAGATCGGCCGGCCGCAGCTGCTCATCGGCTGCGAATGTATCCTGCGTAACCTTGAGCTGGAACAGAAGCAGCTCAAGGGCGAGGCGGGGCGGCTGCTCGCGGCCCAGAATACCGTCGGGTTCAACACCTTCGGCGAGCAGTTCCAGGCGATGCACGTCAACCAGACGTTCACCGGCGCGGCCATCGGTCGCGGGAGGGTAGGCGAATGAGCGGAGCCATGGCGACCGACCTTGGCGCCGGCGCGGCCGACGCGGACGCACAAAGCCGGAAGCTCAACAAGATCATCAAGGTTCTGATGGATCAGGTCGAGCGGGGCATCGATTTCCAGGGCAACGCCTATTCCCTGTTCCAGACCGCGATCGTGCTTGAAGACCGGGTGCGCGAGCGGACCCGCAATCTCGAAATCGCGCTGCGCGAGCTCGGCGAGACCAACACCGAACTGAGCCGGGCGAAAGAGCAGACCGAGGCGGTCCGGACCCGGCTGATGGAAGCGATCGAGAGCATTTCCGAGGGCTTCCTTCATTGCGACGGCAACGACGAGTTCGTTCTCTGCAACCAGAAGTTCCTCGAATTCTGGCCCGGTATTACCGCCGTAACGCAACCCGGCATTCCGTTCGCCGCCATTTCCCGATGGACGGTGGAGACGGGTCTGGTCGCGGACCTCGATCTCGAACCGGAAGCCTGGCTGCGCCGGCGGCTGCGCTGGCACTGTCATCCCAGCGAGCCGATCGTCGTCCACTTGCGCAGCGGCCGGTGGCTGCAGATCCGCGAGCGGTTTACCCGCGACGGCGGCATTGTCGGCATCTACACCGATATCAGCGAGGTCAAGGTTTCCGAGGAGCGTCGGCGCGAACGCGAGCTTGCGGAGAAGTCGGTGCTGCTCCAGTCGACGCTGGACAACCTGATGCAGGGCGTTTCCGTTTTCGATCGCGAGCTCCGTCTGGTCGCGTGGAACGACCAGTTTGTCGACCTGCTCGAGCTGCCGGACTGGCTGGTCGAGCAGGGCGCGCCGCTGATCGACTACCTGCAGTTCCGCGCCGAGAGGGGCGACTATGGCCGCAACGGCCTTGCAGCGGCGGCGGCGCGACTGGAGGCGGCGCAGCAGCGGCGGCCGCTGCAGAACGACCAGGTGCTACCCAGCGGCCGCGTGCTCGAGGTCCGGCGCGACCCGATGCCGGACGGCGGTTTCGTCACGACCTACACCGACATCACCGAGCGCAAGGAGTCGGCGGAAGCGCTGCGAGAGGCCAAGGAAGGGCTCGAGCGGCGCGTCGTCGAGCGGACAGCCGAGCTCACCGAGCTCAACGCCAAGCTGCGTCAGGAGATTTTCGAGCGGGCGAAGATCGAGGAGGCTCTGCGGGTTGCCAAGGCGGAAGCCGAAGTCGCCAATCTCAGCAAAACCAAGTTCCTCGCCGCGGCCAGCCATGACCTTCTTCAGCCGCTGAACGCGGCCCGGCTGTTTGTCGCGGCCCTGCTGGAACGACCTCTCGGTGAGCGGGAGAGCGAGTTCGCCGGTCGTATCGACGGCGCGCTGAGAAGCGTTGAGGCGCTGCTGGCGACGCTGCTCGACATCTCGAAATTCGACGCCGGTGCCGTCAGCGTCGACCGGGCCACCTTCGACGTCGCCGACATTCTCGCAAGCCTGAAGCAGGAATACGCACCGATCGCCCGTGAAGCCGGGCTCGAGTTCCGCGTCGTTGCCTGCGCTACCGTCGTTCTCAGCGACGCGGCCCTGCTGGCGCGGATCTTGCGCAACTTCGTCAGCAACGCCATCCGCTACACCCCGTCCGGGCGGGTGCTGCTGGGTTGTCGTCGGCGGGGGCGGATGCTGCGGATCGAGATCTGGGACACCGGTCTTGGCATTCCCGAAGCCAGCGTTGGCGAGATCTTTCAGGAATTCCGTCAGCTCGGCAACCGCCATGGGCGCGAGAAGGGCGTCGGCCTCGGCCTCGCCATCGTGCAGCGCATCGCCAAGGCTCTCGGCCATCCGATCACCGTGCGCTCGTCTGTCAACCGCGGCTCGGTATTCGCGGTGGAGGTTCCGCTCGGTCAGGGCGCGGCAACGCCGAAGCGGCGAAATCCTCTGGCGGCGGCAGTGACGGGCAACCTCGCCGGTACCCTTGTCGCCGTCATCGAGAACGACGGGGTAGTCAGCGAGGGCATGCGCGTTCTGCTCGAAGGCTGGGGCTGTGACGTCATCACCGCACTCGATGGCGAGGAGGCGCTCGCCCGCTCCGGCGAGATCCGCTGCGTTCCGGACCTGCTTGTTGCCGATTATCATCTGGACAACGGGCGCACCGGCATCGAGGCGATCGACGGCATCCGCGCCACAGCCGGCGCCGACATTCCCGGCATCGTGATCACCGCCGACCGCAGCTCGGAGGTTCTTCGCCAGGTCCGCGGCCGGGGCTTCTACCTGCTCAACAAGCCGATCCGCCCGGCCAAGCTACGGGCGCTGATGTCGCACATACTCTCCTGAGCCGAAACACTGGCGCCCTAAAGGACCGACTCGATCCACTCAAGCAGCTTGCCCTTCGGCATCGCCCCGATCCGGGTCGCCGCCACCTGACCGTCCTTGAACAGCATCAGCGTCGGAATACCGCGGACGCCGTACTTCGAGGGCGTCATCGGGTTCTCGTCGATGTTGAGCTTGGCGACCGTCATCTTCTCGCCGAGCTCTTCGGAGATCGCTTCAAGCGATGGCGCGATCTGCTTGCAGGGACCGCACCATTCTGCCCAGAAATCCACCAGGACGGGCTTCTCCGCCTTCAGGACATCGCCCGTGAAGGAGTCATCGGTCACCTGCTTCGGCATGCTCTCGATCCTGTCAACGTGTGTGGACGGAGGCTGGAGCCGTCACGCTCCCGTAAGAGCGCAGAATGTATGAAGCGGCGTCGGCCCGGTCAAGGCGCGTACCGGTCGAGCAACCCGTCGGGCAGGACCATGAGCTTCGGCCCCTCTGTCCAGAGAAGTGCGCAACGCGCGGTGTGGCGCGGATAAATCAGCCGAAGCGCCGCGCGGTACGCCGCCATCTGCGCGAGGTACGCTGCGGCGACCTGGTTGGGGCGCGTGGGCGCCGGCCGGTCGGTCTTGTAGTCGACAATCGTCACCGAGTCGTCCGTAACGACCAGCCGATCGACCTGGGCGGCGATCGGGCGCGCGCCGATCATGCCGCTGATGGGAACTTCGGCCAGCGTGCCGGGGGCGAACAGCGCGCCATGGCCGGGATGGTCGAGCACCGCCATCACCTCGTCCTGCAGCGCCGCCTGCGCCGGTGGCTCGAGTCCGTGGCCCGGCTGCGCCAGCCAGGCGGCCGCGGCGGCGCGCCGGCGAACCGGGGCCAGGTCGGGCAGTCGTTGCAGCAGAATGTGGATCAGCCGGCCGCGCTTCAGCCCGTCGCTTTCCGCCGCAACCGGAGAGCGCACCGGAGCGAGCGCGCCTTCTGCGCGCGAGGGCACGAGCGGCGGTACCAATGCCGCATCGGCTGCGGCGGGCCATGTCGCCCACTCGGGAAGCGGAGCGGCCGGAGTCACCGCTCCTTCCGTAACCTCCTCGACCGCTGTCTCCTGCGGACGGTAGAGCCGGAGAACCTTCGGCTCGATATCGAAATCGGGATCCAGGTCCAGTCCGGCATCGCGTACGGTGTCGGCGGCGATATCGGCTGCCGCATTTTCCAGACCGCGACGGATGGCGTGGTACCAGCAGCCGTCGGGCTCGGCTTTCCTGCCGCGCCAGCCGCAGACGATCAGGCGATCCTCGGCGCGGGTCATGGCGACATAGAGCAGGCGGCGATGCTCGCGCATGCGCTCGTCCTTCAGCCGGTCGAGTTCGCCCAGCGCAATGTCGTCGCACGCGGCCTTGCGCGGCGCCCACAGCGGCACGCGGACGCCGTCTTCCAGCATCGGCCAGACGAGCTGGCCATGGTTCCGCGCCGCCTTGTCGGTCGGAACGCCCATTGTGTCGGGCAGGAAGACGATCGGCGCCTGAAGGCCCTTCGCTCCGTGGACGGTCATGATTCGCACCGCTGCCGGCGCCTGCTCCAGATCGCGCTTGACGACGGTGTCGCCGGTCTGGAGCCAGTGGAGAAAGCCTTCCAACGACGGCGGATGGCGCCGCTCGTAGGCGACCGCGAGATCCAGAAATTCGGCGATCGGATCGTCGGCATCCTGGCCGAGCCGGCCGAGCAGGCTGCGGCGGCCGCCGAGCGGCCCGAGCACCCGCATGTAGAACTCGAACGGCGGCATGGTGTCGGCGGCATTGAGCAGCTCTCCCAGGAGCGACGCCGCACCGGCGTAGCGGGCGTCCTTTGTCCGCCGCTCGCGCAAGGCGCGCCACAGGCTACCCATCCGCGCATGGGCGAGGTCGAACAGGTCGGCGTCGTCGAAGCCGATGAGCGGGCCCTTCAGCACGCAGGCCAACGTCAGGTCATCCTCCGGAAGGAGGACGAAGCGGCCGAGCGCAACGAGATCCATGACCGCGATCTGCTGGCTCAGTTCCATCCGATCGACGCCGGCGACCGGAACGTCGAGGCCCTTCAACGCCCGCACCAGCTCCTCGACGAAGGTGGCGCGCCGGCGAACGAGAACGAGAATGTCCTCCGCCCGCACCGGCCGGCCCTTCGACTCCAGGAGCGTCTTGCCATCGAGCATGGCGCGAATGCGCCGGGCAATGACCCAGGCCAGTCGTCGTTGCGGCGAGTCGCTCGGAATCTGCTCAACCGGCGGCCGCCAGGGCTCGGGCTGATCGTCCTCGCGCGGCTCGATCGGCGGCCAGAGCTCGACCAGCCCCCCATCGCCCGCCCGCCTCGCCGAAACGGCGTGCGTGATTGCCGCGCCGTCGAGGGCGACGCCGTCACGATTCTCATCCAGCGCGAACACCGCATCGACCGCGGCGAGGACCGCCCGGGTCGAGCGGAACGAAACGGTCAGCTTGACCTCCCGCCAGCGCTGCCCGGCGGCGACGACGCGTTTGGCGAAGCTGCGGCCGTTGTCGAGAAACAGGGCTGGCTCGGCGCCCTGAAAGCTGAAGATGGATTGTTTGACGTCGCCCACGGCGAAGACGGTGCGCTTCGCGGCACTGCGGCCGGCGCCCGGAAAGAACTCGGCCGTCAACGCGCGAACGACGCGCCACTGCTCGGGGCTGGTGTCCTGGGCCTCGTCGATGAGCACGTGATCGATGCCGCCATCGAGCTTGAACAGCACCCACGCGGCGCCGCCGTCCTCTTCGAGCAGGTCCGCCGCCCGCTCGATCAGGTCGTCGTAGTCGAGGCCGGCGCGGGCGTCCTTGTAGCGCGCGTAGGCTGCGAGGAGCGTCTCGGCGAGGGCCAGGACCGCCGCGCTGGTATCGGCGCAAGCCGCGGCGCGACGGCGCGCCAGAACGTCGATCAGGCGCTGCCCCTCGATACAGAGCGCTTCGGCGGCGCACGTTTGCCCGGCGCAGGCCTTGCTCATCAGGGTCGTGCGGACCTCTTCCTTCTTGGTCAGAAAGGCCCGGCAATAGAGATCGAAGGTCGCCATGCGCCCGGCGACATCGCCTGCAAGCCACGCGGCCACCGCCGCGCCACGCTCCTGATCCTTTTTCCCGCCCGTCAGCAGCGCCTGCGCGGCGGCGCGCAGGGCGACGCCGTCGAAGGCGCGCTCGTCGCAGGCATCGGCATCGACCTTGGCTGCCGTGTCTTCTGCGTCGATACCCAGATGCCGGCGCAGCGCGGCGGCGGCGGCGGTGGCGGAGCCGTGGTGGCGGAGAGCGAGGGTCAGGCGGCCGCGATGGCAGGCAAGGGCCTGCATCAGGGCGCCGAACGCATTCTCCTGCAGGTGCGCGCCGACCGTTGCGAAGGCATGCGCGAGAGGGTCCGCCGGATCCTGAACCTGCACGAGCAGCTCCTCGCAGACCGCCGCCAGCGCCTCGGCGGTGTCGCGCTCGTCCATGACCGAAAAATGCGGCGCCAGCCCGGCTTCTAACGGGAAGCGGCCGAGCAGCGACTGACAGAAGGCGTGGATCGTCAACACCTTTAGCTCACCCGGCGCATCCAGCACGGCCGGGAAGAGCGAGCGCGCGCGCCGTTCCTCGCTCTCGGTGGCGGCGCGGCCGAGCAGGCGGGCGAGGGCGGCATCGAGTTCGGTCTGCGGCGCCTTAGTCCATAGGCCCAGCTCGGTATTGATCCGGCTCGCCATCTCCGCCGCCGCCGCCTTGGTGAAGGTGAGGCAGAGAATGCGCTGCGGCGGTGTTCCGTTCAGCATCAGGCGGAGCGCCCGGTCGGTCAGCACCTTGGTCTTGCCGGTGCCGGCCGACGCCCCCACCCACACCGACGCCTCCGGATCGGTGGCTTGACGTTGCGCCGCGTCGGCTGTCTCGCCGCCGGCATAAGGCCTTTCCTCCGGCTCGAGTGCGCCGGCTACGGCCGCCTCGTCGCGGAACAGGGACAGCTGGGTCATTCCTCTGCCGCTTCCGCCCCGGCCGACCACTCGCGAACGCGGGCGAGATGTTCGTAGTCGTCGAAAACCGGAGCCACCAAAGCCCGCGGGCGCGCCAGATAAGGCGTCTCCGGCAGGTCGAAGCGGGCGAGGAGCCTCCGAACACCGTCGAGCGCTTCCTGGCCCAGCGCAGGGATGTCGTCGCACTTCACGGCGCAGCGCTCGCCGCCGTCCATCCTGCCGTGGAGGCGCCAGAACTCCAGCGCGGCGACCGGCGCCGCCGACACATCGGCGAATGCGCCGGCTTCCGCCATCGCCGCTTCGAGGGGAAGCTGCGGCGCGAAGCCCGCCTGGATCTCCTTTCCTTTTGGAACGGCACCGGTCTTGTAATCGATGATGACCAGCCCGCCGTCGTCCAGCCGGCGGTCGACCCGGTCGGCGCGCGCGCTGAGCACGAACGGCCCCGCTGGGCCGGCGAGCGTGAGTTCGCCTCCGACCTCGCAGGCGACGGTGAAACGGCTCTCGCGGCTTTCCGCCTCGGCCGCGACGAACCAGCGGGCGATCCGCTCGAAGCGCGGCCACCAGAAGGCGCGGACGCTTGGGCGATCCTCGGTCTGCGCCAGCTCGTCGCGGCCGATCGCGAGCAGGCGGTCCAGCGCACCGGTCGGCAGGGGGCCGGATGGAGTTGCCTTGATGAACCGGTCGAGCGCCCGGTGGACGAACTGGCCGTAATCGGCGGCAGACGGATCCTCGTCGATCGGCTTCAGCCGCTTCAGCCTGAGGATGTGGCGGGCGTAGATGCTGTACGGGTTGCGCATCCACGCCTCGATCTGGGTCACCGAGAGCTGACGCGGACGGGCGGCGACGGGCGGGACCGGCCGTGGCGGCTCGACCGGGCAAACCGCCGCGGGCCGATCCAGGCCATCCTGCCAGCGTAGGTGCAGGGAAGCATTGGCGAGCCAGTCATCATGCGCGGTGCCGCGCACCGCGTTTTCGAGGCGGACGAGCCAGCGCGCGGCAACCGTCGGTGCGCCCTCCACCCGCGCGGAGCGGGTGAGGTAGACTCTCGGCGCACAGAACGCTTGCGCGAAGTCGTGGGCGGACAGGCCGATGCGGCGCTCCGGCAACGGCAGGCCGAAGGTATCCATCATCTGCAGGCTCATCCATGGGCTGGCGTGCGCCTTGGCCGGCCAGGTGCCCTCATTGAGCCCGGCGAGAACGGCGACATCCGCCGAGATCAGCCGCGCTTCCAGCGGCCCGAGTATGGCGAGGTGAGGATGGCGGCCGTAGCGGGGCCGAACCGTGCGCCCGCTCATCAACTCCGTGAGCAGGGCAGGGTAGGCCGCGGCGGGCAGCGGCGGGGCGTCGCACCCCGCCTCATGGGCTTCGGCCGCAAAGGCAAGGGCCGCTTCGCCGGCATCGCCGCGCCACATCCGGCCGGCGCCCGGTTCATCCCCCGCTTCGGCCAGAGCTTCGGCCAGCGCTAGGTGAGCGCCGAGCAGGTTCCGAAAGGGCTGTCTGCCCGGCGCATGGACGGCTTCCATCGGCGCCAGAACGCGGTCCAGCCGCGCGAGCAGATCCCGGCCCGCGGCATCGCCGCCGGCGGCGTTAAGTGCATCCTTCAGGCCTTCAAGATCGGGGGCCGGACGGGGCCCGCGCAGAACGGTCCATTCGAGCCGGCGGACGGCCTGGCGGAAGGCGCCGGGCGCCATCCCACCGGCCGCGAGCGGGTGCTTCAGGGCCGCAAGCAGCGACACCGGCGCCAGCCGGTCGGCCAGCATCCGGGCGGTCAGACGAAGGAAGGTGCCCGGCTCGGTCCTGTCCAATGGAACGCCGGCGCTGTCATCGACGGCGATGTCCCAGCGCCCGAGCTCTCCGGCGACCCGCCGGGCCAGAGTTCGGTCGGGCGTGATCAGCACGCCGCGGTGCGACTTGAAGAGCGCCTCCCGCAGGATGAGCGCGATCGTCCGGGCTTCCTCCTGCGGTGTCGGCGCGACGATCCGGACACAATCTTCAAGCGCCTGCTCGAGTGGCGGCCAGGCCGCCGCCGCATGAGCCGTCGCCGCCGGCCGCAGGGCCAGATTGATCAGGCGCGAACGAAGCGCGGCGGTGGGGGTCGATGGAGCGGCGACCTCCGGCCAAGGCCTGACGGCCGCGCGGGTCGTGCCGATGCGCTCGAGGAGCTGGGCCATGCCATACTGCGGATGCGACGGATCAAGCGCGGCCCAGGTGGCCTCGTCCGCGCGGATATCGAGGCCGGGCAGGACGACGGCGCCCCGCGGCAGTGTGGCGATCACGGCGAGAAGCTCGGCCGTCGCCGGGACACTGCCGGTCGATCCGGCGGCGATCACCGGTTCGGCGGGCGGGCGGGCGCGCCAGGCCTCCGCTTGCGCCCGGAGCAGCCGGTTGCGCCGGTCGGCGGGGTCAATCGCACCCTCCTCGGCGAGGATCCTGGGCCAATGCTCGATAATCAGGCTGAGGAATTCGAGCGTGATCTGCCAGTGGTGGGCGAAATCTTCGGGCACCAGCGCGGCCAGGGCGGAGAAATCGAGACGCTCGGTGTGAACCTGGTCGATCAGGCGCGCGAGCTCGGCCGCGAGGCGCGCTGCCTGCTCCGGCGAAATTGCCTGCTTCCTTGCCTTCTTTTCCGCCGTCACCAGCCGAGCGAGGAGGAGCTGGCGGCGGAGCGGCGGGATCGCCTGCGGGATATCGGCCACAGCCGCCGCGTCGTATGCGTCTTCGTCCTCATCGGGCGAAGGTTCGATGTCCGCTTCGTCGATGTCGCCGAGCGGTGTGATCCGCGGCAGGAGGAGCGGGCGGCCGCCGTTGGCTTCGACGAAGGCCTCGGCCAGGGCGCGGCAGGCGCGGCGCGTCGGCAGGAAGATCCGCATCCTCGCCAGCGCCGCCGGATCGCTGCCCGCTGCGAGTTCCGGTTCGGCGTATAATCCGTCGACCAGATCCTTGAGGAACGGCCGCTCGGGCGCAATGGTGAAAAGGGCGATGCTGCTCATGGTTCCGCCGCCACGGCGTCAAGACGCGCGAGCTCGCCCTCCGCCAGGGCCAGGTCCACGGGCGTGCCGACATGGAACCAGCGCCCGTCGTGGCCGATGCCGAACAGCCGGCCGGCTGCGGCGGCGCGATCGTAGAGGACATTCAGGGAGAACGGCGGCGCGGGCGCATCGGCGAACAGCCGCGGACTGAGGATCTGGATCCCGGCAAACAGGTGCGGAGCGGTGACGTCGTCGGGGCGACGGCGAAGCCGCCCGTCCGCGGCCATCAGGAAATCGCCGTCGCCGTCATAGCCGAACGCGCTCCTTGTCGGCTGCATCAGCAGCAGCGCATCCATCGCGGCCTCATCCCAGGCGGCTGCAAGGCGGTGCAGGATCGGCCGTGGACCATCCAGCCACAGCACATCCCCATTGATGACGAAGAACGGCGCCTCCCCCAGCAGCGGCAGGGCAAGCGCGACGCCGCCCCCCGTTTCCAGGCGATCCGCTTCCACCGAGACCCGGAACCGCGCCTCTTTGCCAGGACCCCAACCGGCCGTGGCGGATCCATGGCGGCCGCGCCGGGCGACATGATCGACAATCTGGTCCGCAAGGTAATGGGCATTGACGACGATGTCGGCAACCCCGGCCGCGACAAGCCGGTCGAGCACCCGATCGAGCAGCGTCCGCCCGGCGACCGCGATCAGCGGCTTGGGCCGCTGCTCGCTCAGCGGCCGCATGCGCAATCCGAGGCCCGCGGCCAGCACCATCGCGTGGCGCGGCACCGCGCCGGTGCGGGCGGATGGGATCTTCGTCATGGCGCCGCCGCTTCCAAGGGCGGTGCGACGCGTTTGTCCGCAGGAACGTAGCGGCCGAACCACCGCGCTACCGGCGCCAGCGCCGGATGTTCAAGGGCGCGTTCAAGGAGCCTCCAGACCCGAGGGATATGAAATAGATAGCCGTGCTTCTTGTCACGGCGGCTGAGCCGGGTGAAGATGCCGATCACCTTGGCGTGGCGTTGAGCAGAGAGGATCGCGTAGGTCGTCGCGAAGCCTTCCGCGTCGCTCGGCCGCACGCTTTCGAGATAGTGGTTTAGCATGGCCGCGCGCAGAGGCTCGGCGATGTCGCGGCGCGCGTCTTCGAGCAGCGACATCAGATCGTAGGCCGCCGCGCCGGCAACCGCGTCCTGGAAGTCGAGCAGGCCGCAGGCGGCGATCCCCGGACGATCCGGCAGAGCCAGCAGGTTGTCGACATGGTAGTCGCGCAGGACCAGGGTCGGCGGCTGGGCCATGACGATCGGCAGCATCATCTCCCAGACGGCCACATAGGCGGCGCGCGCGCTCGCCGGGAGCGGCCGGGTCAGAACCGCGGGCAGGTGCCAGTCGACGAGCAGCAGCGCTTCATCGACCAGTCGGCGGACGTCGTAGCGGGGAAGGCCGGGCGGGAGCGCGCGGTCGGCGGTCAAGCGGTGAACATAGGAGAGCACATCGACGGCGAGGGCGTACAGCGCCGTCTCGTCGGCGTCGGCCAGGAGAAGCCGGGTGAAGGTGTCGTCGCCCAGATCCTCGAGCAGCAGCAGTCCGGCGTCGAGGTCGCCGGCGTAGATCTCCGGCGCGCTCAGGCCAAGCCCGCGCAGGTGCCCCGCGATCCGGACGAAGGGGCGGACATCCTCGTATTCCGGCGGCGCGTCCATCAGCACAGCTCGCCTGTGGCCGTCGCACAGCCGGCGGTAGCTGCGGAACGAGGCGTCGCCGGCCAGCGGGCGCAGGGCGGCGGCGTCCCAGCCTTCGGTCGCGAGAAAGCGGGTTACCCGCATCGAGCGCTCAGCCAAATCCGGCCTCGCCCAGTCGTTGCCGCCAGTGGCCATGGCCGGTGACGGTGAGCTGCCGCGCGGTCGTTGTCGCCGGCACATCGGCCATGACGAGGTCGAGACGTCGCGCGGGAAGATACGGTCCCAGCCGGTCGGGCCATTCGATCAGCGAGATGCCGCTGACGAAGGCGTCCTCGATGCCGAGCTCCAGGGCCTCTTCGGCCGCTTCAAGGCGATACAGGTCGAAGTGGAAAACGTCGCCGGCGGCCGGTTCGGCTGCATCGTAGATCTGCACCAGGGTGAACGTCGGGCTCGGCACTTCGACCGGTGCGCCGACGCGGGCGCGGATGAAGGCGCGCGAGAGGACGGTCTTGCCGACGCCGAGTCCGCCCCACAGGGCAATTACGTCGCCCGGGCGGGCGACGTCTGCCAGCCGCGCGGCGACCGCCCTCGTCGCATCTTCGTTGACCAGCGTCAGGACGGGCACTGCGCTGTCGGCCTGACGAGGTTTCGCCGGGTGCAAGCGCGCCGCCGCCCGATCATCCGTCGGGCCGGCCGTGGTCGCTGGTTGAACGTGGACGTGCATCCCTTCATGATATCGGCCATAACCCACCAAATAGAACTATACACGCCTTTCGCGGAGCCTTCATGCCCGACCAGCCCCTTCGTACAGACGTCGCGGTGATCGGCGCCGGACCCGTCGGCCTGTTCGCCGTTTTCGAATGCGGGATGCTGAACATGCACTGTCACGTCATCGATGCGCTTGACGCGCCGGGCGGCCAGTGCGCCGCGCTGTATCCCGAAAAGCCCATCTACGACATTCCCGGCTATCCCGCAATTCTTGCCCATGAGCTGGTCGACAGGCTGCATGCGCAGGCCGCTCCCTTCGATCCGGTTTTCCACCTCGGCGAGCAGGTCGAGGGGCTGAGCGAAAACGAGCGCGGTCGATGGCTGCTGACGACAACGAAGGGCGCACGCATCGAGGCGGCGGCGGTGATCATCGCCGCCGGAGTCGGCGCCTTCGGGCCCAACCGGCCGCCGCTGTCGCACATCGAGGAGTACGAGGGCCAGGGCGAGGGCCGGGGCGTTCATTATCTGGTCCGCCGCCGCGAGGATTTCCGCGGCCGTCGGGTGGTCATTGCCGGCGGCGGCGACTCGGCCGTCGACTGGGCCCTGTCGCTGGCCGAGGTCGCGGCCTCGGTCGCGGTGGTCCACCGCCGCGCCAAGTTCCGCGCCGCCCCCGACTCCGTGCTCAGGCTCGGTCAGCTCGCGGGCGAAGGACGTATCGACCTCGTCGTGCCGTTCCAGCTGCACGGCCTCGCCGGGGCCAACGGACAGCTGGAGTCGGTCATCGTCAGCGATCTCGATGGCAAGCGGCGGACTCTTCCGGCCGACGCCCTGCTGCCCTTCTTCGGCCTCGCGCAGAACCTTGGCCCGATCGCCGACTGGGGCCTGAACCTCCACCGCAACCTAATCCGGGTCGATCCGTCTTCATGC
The DNA here is from genome assembly GCA_038250645.1 of Rhodospirillales bacterium. Classification (GTDB taxonomy): domain Bacteria; phylum Pseudomonadota; class Alphaproteobacteria; order Rhodospirillales; family Defluviicoccaceae; genus JAEULH01. Next base: position 13,152 of record JBBSCD010000009.1, on the reverse strand, counting down.
GCGACTGGCCGAGCCGGCCTCTACGCGGTCGGCGACATCGTCACTTATCCCGGAAAGCTCAAGTTGATTCTCACCGGTTTCGCCGAGGCCGCGACCGCCGCGCACTCGGCTTACGCCCAGGTGCACCCCGGCGAAGCGCTGCACTTCGAATACTCCACCACCAAGGGCCTGCCCGCCCACACCTGATTGCGCCACGGCGGGTGGCGCCCATGGCTCGTGGCGCCGGCGGGGCGCTGCTGCCGGCGCTCGTGGTGGCGATCAGGCAGCCTCGTTCACGTCGTCCAGCAGGGCCTCGATCCGGCTCGGGTCGGTTTCGCTCATGATCAGGTTGGCGCGGCGGACCGCCGAGGTCCTGTCGATGCCGAGAATTCGCCGCTTGACCGCGGGGATGCTGCTTGCCGTCATCGACAGTTCGCGGAAGCCGAGTCCGACCAGCAGTGCGGTGAAGCGGGGGTCGCCAGCGACCTCGCCGCAGATGCTGATTGGGATCCGCGCGCGCACCGCCGCGGCGCTGGCAAACTGAATCAGACGCAGGACGGCCGGGTGGAGCGGGTTGTAGAGGTGGGCGACGTGCTCGTCGCCGCGATCGATGGCCAGCGTATACATGGTCAGGTCGTTCGAGCCGATGGCGAAGAAATCGCTGACCTGGGCGAGAGCGTCTGCGGAGAGCGCGGCCCCGGGAACCTCGATCATGGTTCCGAGCGGGGGCAGGGGATGGGGAATATGCTCGTTGCGCCGGTGCAGAGACCGGGCGGCACGGGCAAGCAGGTCGCGGGCGGTTCTGATCTCCTGAACCGAGGTTACCATCGGCAGCAGAATCTGCACAGGCCCGTGGGCGAAAGCGCGAAGGATGGCACGGAACTGCACCTCGAGCATCTCGGGACAGGCGATCGACAGTCGGATGCCCCGCAGTCCGAGCGCCGAGGCGGCGCTGTCGCCGAGCCGGTTGATCAGCTCGCTGGAGCTCTTGTCGCCGCCGAGATCCAGCGTCCGGATCGTGACCGGCCCGCCGCGGGCGCGCTCGACGACGTCGATCAGGGCGGCGGCCTGCTCGTCCTCGCTGGGGATCGTCGGCCGATTGAGAAACAGGAACTCCGTGCGTAACAGACCGACCCCCTCCGCGCCAGCATTGGCGACGGCGTCCATTTCGAACGGCAGTTCGACGTTGGCGCGCAGGCTGATGCCGATCCCGTCGCGGGTCAGGGCAGGCCGCTTGGCCAGCCGGCGGAGCTGCTTGCGTTCGGCCTTGAGCTGATCGATCCGGCGACGGAGGGTGCGCAGCGAGTCCGCAGACGGATGAACGATGATTTCGCCGCGATCGCCGTCGATGGCGATCTGGTCACCGTTCTCAATCTCACCGAGCGCGCTGCCGGCGCCCAGCACCGCGGGAAGGCCGAGGGCGCGCGCCATGATCGCCGTATGGCCCTGCGGGCTGCCGATCTGGGCGGCGAGCCCGACGACGACGTCCGGATCGAGTTGGGCGGCATCCGCCGGCGTCAACTCCTCGGCGACAAGAATGCAACCCTTAGCCAGCGCCGCGATTGGCTTGACGCTCTCTTTCTTGAGCAGGAAGGCGATCAGGCGATTGCCGATCTCGCGGATGTCATCGACACGCGCCGAGAGATAGGGATCGTCCATCTGCTTGAAGGCTTCGGTGATGAGACCGACCTCGATGCGGATCGCATCCTCGGCGTTGATCCGCTCGTTGCCGATCCGCGCCAAGGCACCGCGCACCAGCCGCGAGTCCTTGAGGATGTGCACGTAGGCGTCGAACAGGTAGCCGAGCTCTTCGGCGCCCATCTCCGGTATCAGCTTGGCCCGGCTCGCCGCTCTGGCCCTGATGCGGGCAATGCGTCGCCGCGCCCTGGCGATCGCAGCCGTCAGGCGTCGCTGTTCGTCCTCGACATGCTGCGCGGCGATGCGATATCGCGGGATGTGCAGTCTGTCCGGCTCACGGACATGGGCGCGGCCGAGAGCGACGCCGGGCGCGGCCGCAAGGCCATGGATGATCCGCTCGTTGCGAATGCGATCGTCGCGAACGTACTCCGACATTGCCTTCCCTGATCGCCGATTGAAATCGGTCTATCTTCGCCGGCAAACGCACCGGCCTTACAAGCATATCAGTCTTCTTCAAAGCGCGCTTCGATGATATTGCTCAGAACCTCGATCGCCTCCTGCTTCTCACGGCCGGACGCGGTAATTTCGAGTTCGGTGCCGGGCCCGGCGGCCAGCATCATCAGACCGAGGATAGAGAGCCCAGACACCGTCTGGCCGCGCTTGGTTACCGTGATGTCGGCATCGAATCCCGCGGCCAGCTTGACAAACTTGGCTGCCGCGCGGGCGTGCAGGCCGCGCCGGTTGGCAATAACCGCGACACAGCGCAAGGTGTCGCCGTCGCCGCTCACATCCCCCATAACCTGCGTTAGGACTCCTCCTGGGTGAGCAACCGGGAGGCGATGTTGATGTACTTCCGGCCCGCCTCCTGGGCGCTTTGCGCGGCTTCCTCCAGAGATTCGGTTTGGCGGACGCTGGCCAGCTTGACCAGCATCGGCAGGTTGACGCCGGCGATGACCTCGACGTTGGCCTTGTCCATGATCGAGATCGCAAGGTTGGACGGGGTGCCGCCGAACATGTCGGTCAGCAGAATCACGCCGTTGCCTTCTTCGGCGCGCGCCACGGCTTCAAGGATGTTGGACCGCTGCTGCTCCATGTCGTCATCCGGACCGATGCAGACGCCGTTCATGTTCGCCTGCGGCCCGACGACATGCTCGAGCGCGGAGATCAACTCCATGGCGAGCCGTCCATGAGTGACGAGGACCAGTCCAATCATACCAGTGCGCGATCCTTCGCCGCAGAGGTCATGCTCATATGGGCAGCCGGTCGAGCCCACGATGTTCGATTAGCACGTGCTGCCCGGACGTTTCGAGCCATGCAGCGAGACGCTCGACAACAAAAACGGAACGGTGCCGTCCGCCGGTGCAGCCCACTGCGATCGTCAGGTACGTCTTTCCTTCGGCAGCGTAACGTGGCAGCAGCGGTTCGAGAAGCGTTGTCAGCGACGAGAAGAACGGCGCGAACGCGGGTTCATCGGCCAGAAACGCAGCGACCGGCGGGTCGCGACCCGTCAGCGGCCGAAGCTCCGGCTGATAATGCGGGTTGTTGAGAAAGCGCACGTCGAAGACGAGATCCGCGTCCCGCGGCAGGCCGAGCGCGTACGAGAACGAGGTGACGAGAATGACAAGGCCGGGTCTGATGCTGCTGGCAAAGGTGCCGGCCAGCCGGCGCTTCAGCGCCCCCGGCGAAAGCCCGGTCGTGTCGATGATCAGATCAGCGCGGGCCCGCAGCGGCGCCATGATCTGACGCTCGGTCGCGATTCCATCGAGAAGCGGACGATCGACGGCGAGGGGGTGGCGATGACGGCTTGCCTTGTAGCGGCGGCACAACTCTTCATCGTCGCAGGACAAAAAGACAACCTTGAGGTCGAGGTCGGCAAGATTGTCGAGCCGCGCCACTTCGGCCATGAGCGCTTCGATCGTGAAGTCGCGGGTCCGAACGTCGACCCCGACCGCGAGCAGGCGATCTCCGACGAGCGCAGGGCAACCGGCCGCCGGCACCAGCTTTTCGAACAGAGAAAGTGGCAGTTGGTCGATGGAATCACAGCCGAGATCCTGAAGGACCTTCAGCGCCGCGGTCTTTCCTGCGCCGGACAGTCCGGTGACGAGCAGCAGCCTGTTTTGTGCCAACGGACCGGCCGACCGCCGATGCTCCTCTGCTTTCGGCGGGGGCGAGGCCTGCGCGATTTCGGTCATGTCCGGCGCATTATACCGCCGGTGCACAGGCGCACGGCAAGCCGAACCTTTGCGGTTGCCGAAGCCTCGAACGGCGCCAGGCGAAACAGGGGAAGCTTCTGCCCGGTCGTCCCGATCAAGGCGGCGTCGGCACGGGGCATGCGTTCGACCGTTTCCGCCGTCACCAGATCGACGCAGGCAACGAGCGCGGTCGGCGATAACGGGATCAGGCGCACGATTCCCACGCCGCGAACCTCGAGAAGGCCCGCAATGGCCGGCGGCGGGTGCGCCACCAACCGCGAATCCTTGCGCTCGATGTCGGTAAAGTCGTCGGCGATGAGCCCAGCGCCCTCGTCGATCAGCCGCAGGGCGAGATCGGATTTGCCGGCGCCGGAGGGGCCGCGCAACATGACGCCGTGGCCTTCGATAGCGACAGTCGTCGCGTTGATCCGCTCCATGGGCGCGCACCGTGGCGGGGGCGCCCGGCGCTGTCAACCGAAGCCGAGCGGCAATCGGAAGGGATTTGTGCTTGGTCGCCTTCAGGCAACCGGCAGCCGGACCACGAACCGGGCGCCCTTGACCTCGCCGCCCTGGCCGCGCCGGTTCTCGGCGGCGACGCTGCCGCCGTGGGCCTCGACGATCTGCTTGGAGATGCTGAGGCCCAAGCCCGAGTGCATCCCGAACTTTTCCCCGTGCGGACGCTCGGAATAGAAGCGCACGAAGATGTCCTTTTCCTTGCCCTCGGGAATGCCCGGTCCCTCGTCGAGAACCTCGGTGACGACCATGCCGTTGCGGCGCGCCGCCTTGAGCATGATCATGCCGCCGGGGGGACTAAACGACATCGCGTTGGCGATGAGGTTGCGATAGACCTGAACCAGCCGTCCCTCGATGCCGTTGACGACGAGCTTGCCGCGGTTGTGCACGTCGAGCCGCATCCGCGTCTGCCGCGCGGCCGCCGCGGCTTCCGTGACATCGACCAGCGTCGCCAGCATCTGGCCCACGTCCACCGGTTCCGTTTCCGCGCGCGACAGCTCGGCGTCGAGCCGGGATGCGTCGGAGATATCGCTGATCAGCCGATCGAGCCGCTGCACGTCCTGCTGGATGATGTCGAGCAGCTTGCGCCGTTTGTCCGGGTCGTTCACCCGGGCAGCGGTCTCGACCGCGCTGCGCAGGGAACTGAGCGGGTTCTTGATCTCGTGGGCCACGTCGGCGGCGAAGCGCTCGATCGCGTCCATGCGTTGCCACAGCGCCTCGGTCATCTCGCGCAGGGCGGCGGCGAGCTGGCCGATTTCGTCGGACCGGTTGCCGAAGTCCGGCAGCGTCCGCTTGCGATGACGGTCGCGGCGAACGCCTTCCGCGGCCGCGGCCAGGCGCCGGATCGGCCTCGCGATCGTTTCGGCGAGATAGAGCGAGAGAAGCACAGTCACGGCCAGGGCGACGGCGAAGACCTTGAGAATGTCGAGGCGAACGTCCAGCACCGCGGCGTCGATGTCGCGCGAGGTCTTGTTGAGCATCAGGGCGCCGAGCACCTGCTTGTAGCGTTGCACCGGCGCGGCGACGCTCAGCACCAAGCCGTCTCCACCCGGCGCGGCGCGGACCATGTTCTTGACGCCGCCGGACAGCGCGTGGACGACCTCCTGGTAATCGGCGGCAGTCTGCACCGCATATTCCGCGTAGGGCGTGAGCGTCGCGCCCGTCGACAGCTGGGACGCGATAAGGTCATAGAGGCCGAGAACGGCTTCCAGCGGTTCCGTCTCGGTCTTCGGCGCCGCCAGCTCGGTGATCTGCACCATCCCTCCGGGGCCCGCGAGCATCCGGCTGTCGGCGAGAAGCGAGCCATCGATGCCGAACAGCCGCGCGCGGGTTCCGGTGGTCTCGACCAGCCGGCGGATGAGCTGCTGGGCTAGTCGCGCATTCAGCGCCTCGGCCGCGGGCACCTCCGGATCGGCGGCGCTTTCGCCCAGAGCGGCGGCGAAGAGTTCCGTCTGTGTCTGCAGGGCCGCCAGTTCGGCGCTGATCAGGCCGCGGCGATAGTTGTCGAGATAAAGCATTCCGGCGAAAAGGACGACGAGAGCAAGGATGTTGATGGCAAGAATGCGCCGGGTGATGGGCGAAAGGAAGCGCCCGCGCTTCAGCCGGGTCGCGTCCTTCCCCATCGTTCGCCGCTCACGCCGCCCGGTAGCGGTAGCCGACGCCGTAGAGGGTCTCGATCTGGGCAAAATCGTCGTCGACGTCCTTGAACTTCTTTCGCAATCGTTTGATATGGCTGTCGATTGTCCGGTCGTCGACGTAGATGTGTTCGCCGTAGGCCGCGTCGATGAGCTGGTCGCGGCTCTTGACGTGGCCGGGCCGCCGGGCGAGGGCCTGGACGAGCAGGAACTCGGTCACCGTCAGATTGATGGGCGCACCCTTCCAGGCGCAAAGATGGCGCGTTGAGTCGAGCACGAGCTCGCCGCGGCGAATCACTTCGCTTTCCGGCTCGCCCTCGATGGGCGCGGCGCGGCGCCGCAGCACCGCGCGAATTCGTTCGATCAGGAGCCTCTGCGAGAAGGGCTTGGTGATGTAGTCGTCGGCGCCCATGCGCAGTCCGACGACCTCGTCGAGCTCGTCGTCCTTCGACGTCAGGAAAATCACCGGCAGCTCGCTTTGCTGGCGCAGACGATTGAGCAGTTCCATGCCGTCCATCCGCGGCATCTTGATATCGAGCACGGCAAGGTCGACCGGCTCGCGCGACAGGCCGGCCAGCGCGTCGGCACCGTCGATGTAGGTTTGAACCACGAACCCTTCGTTCTCCAGGGCCATGGCCACGGACGTCAGGATATTCCGGTCGTCATCGACCAGAGCGATTGTTTCAGGCACAGCGCCTCACCTCTGAGTTGCGACCGCTGCCTCCGCCTCGGCGAAGCGGGCCGCGGATTGAGTTGACGGGCGTTCGATGGCGAAAATATAGTCACGTTTTGGCTATGGCGCGAGAATGCGATTGTACCGGCCCCAGCGCACCCGGATGGCGCGAAGTCGCGCGGGATCAGGGAACGAACCCTTCAGGCGCGTCGGCGGGAGGTTTGGTGCGTACGATCGCTTGGGTACGCCGGCCGTTCCGGCCATGGCTCGAACGGAACAATATCAGCATCCGATAATTATGATTATGGATAATAGCACCGTCCTGAGACGCGCCTGTCAGGCTCTGCTGGCGCTCATGGCTCTGGTCATCAGCGCGCCGGCGCTGGCGCATTTTCAGGAACTGATCCCGTCGCCCGACATCGTCACGGCCGAAGGCCCGCGGACGGTGAGCGTGGAAGCGAAGTTCACCCACCCGTTCACCCGCGGGCCGGTGATGGACATGAAGCCACCCGAACGCCTCGGCGTCCTCGCAGGCGGCACGGTGACGGACCTGAGCGGGACACTGGAGCCGTGGCCGGTTGACGGCCGTCGCGGCTATCGCGCAGCCTATACGCCGCGGGGGCCCGGCGATTACATTTTCTTTCTCGAGCCGGCGACGTACTGGGAACCCGCCGAAGAGAAACTGATCATCCATTACACCAAGGTCGTCGTTGACGCCTTCGCTTCGGAAGAGGGCTGGGACGCCCTGGTCGGCCTGCCCGTGGAGATCGAGCCGCTGGTCCGGCCCTACGGACTTTGGACCGGCAACGTATTTCGCGGCATTGTCCGGCACGACGGCGCGCCCATTCCATTCGCGACCGTAGAGGTCGCGTGGCGCAACGACGGCTCGGTTCGCGCGCCGGCCGATCCCTTCATCAATCAGGTCATCAAGGCCGACGCCGCCGGCGCTTTCACCTACGCGATGCCACGCGCCGGCTGGTGGGGCTTCGCCGCGCTGGTCGACGGCCCGGCGATGCCCGGGCCGGAGGGTCGGGATGTCGGTAGCGAGCTCGGCGGGCTGATCTGGGTCCGCACCGTCGACATGGTCGGCGCCGGTGGCGGGGCCGCAGGACAATGATGATGTCCCGGATGGACGGAGGATAAGATGGCGCATCTCGTTGATGGCGTGCTCTCGGGCGAGGTGGTCGTCGGCGGCACGGTTCTGGCCGTGGCCGGCGTGGGCTGGGGGCTGCGGACGCTCGACCCCGAACGCATTCCCCAGACCGGCGTTCTGAGCGCCGCATTCTTTGTCGCCTCGCTGATCCACGTGCCGCTCGGGCCGACCAGTGTCCACCTGATCCTCAACGGCCTGCTCGGGATTGTTCTCGGCTGGGCGGCGGTGCCGGCTATTTTCGTCGCGCTGGTGCTGCAGGCGGTCTTTTTCGGCTATGGCGGCGTCACGGTTCTCGGCGTGAACACCGTCGTCATGGCCGCGCCCGCACTGATCTGCCACTACCTGTTCGCCGCCCGGATCCGGGCGGGCGGCGCCTTCATCTGGGGCGCCGCCGCCGGTGCTCTCGCCGTTGCCATGACGTGCGCCCTGGTCGGCGGCGCGCTGGCCTTGAGCGGTCGCGAGTTCATCCTCGCGGCCAAGCTGGTCTTTGCCGCTCATCTGCCGGTAATGGTGATCGAAGCGGCGATTACCGGAGCGGCCGCGACGCTGCTGCACACGGTGAAGCCGGAAGTTCTGATGGCGTCAACGGCGCCTTTGCGGGCGAGCGATGGTTGATCGGGCGCCGTTGTATCTGCGTCGTCTCGCGGCAGCCGTCCTCGCCGTTGTGGCCGTCGTTTCCGTATCGAGCCCTGCCGCGGCCCACCTACTCAAGGTCTTTGCCCTCGTCGAAGGCTCGATGATCAAGGGGACGGTATATTTCGCCAGATCAGCGCCCGCGCGGGGCGCGCGGATCACCGCCCTTGGTCCGGACGATGTCGTCCTTGCCGAAACCCGCAGCGGCGACGATGGTTCTTTCGTCGTTCCCGCCGGCCCGCCGGTCGATCATCGGATCGTCGCCGATGCCGGCGACGGCCACAACGCCGCGTTCACCATCCATGCGGAAGAGATCGCGGGTCCTGTCGACGTGCCCGCAGGGCCAACGGCTGCGCCGGCACAGCCGCGGGCCGATCGGACGGGGCAAGACCCTTCGTCCGAGACCGACCGCGAATGGATCGAAGCCGCGGTCGAAGCCGTGGTCTCGCGCCATGTGACGCCCCTGCGCGAACAGCTCAACGCCTACGAAGACCGGTTGAGCTGGCACGATGTCCTCGGCGGCATCGGCTACATTCTGGGCCTGACCGGACTGGCCGCGTTCTTCCTGTCGCGACGCCGGCGGGAGTCGTAATCCCGTGAGCCGCGAGGTCCTTGCGACGCCGGCCACGCCCGGTCCGGTGGCGACGGCCGGCCTTGGTGTCATCGATCCGCGCATACGGATCATTGTTGCGGCGCTGTTTGCCCTTGCCGTTGTCGCTGTCGACAGCCTTGCCGTGCTGGCGGCCTGTCTTGCGTTGTCGCTGGGCTTCATGTTTGCCGCGCGCCTGCCGCCGGGCAGGACCGTGGGGCGTGTCGCCGCGCTCGACCTCTTTATCGTTTTTTCCGTGCTGCTGCTGCCGTTCACCGTTACGGGCACCGAAATCGCCCGGATCGGTTCGCTGGTGGCGAGCCGTGAGGGCGGCCTCGCGGCGATCGTGATACTGCTCAAGGCGACCGCGATCATCCTTGCCCTGCTCAGCCTCGTCGGCACGCTTGACGCGGTCGAACTCGGCCGCGCGCTTGCCCGGCTTGCGGTCCCGTCCAAGCTCATCGCGCTTCTGTTTTTCACCGTGCGCTACATCGAGGTTCTCCATCGCGAGCAGGAGCGGCTGCGGCTCGCGCTCAAGGCTCGTGCCTTCACCATGCGCACCGACCTGCACACTTGGCAGACGACGGGGTATCTTGTCGGCATGCTTCTCGTCCGCAGCTTCGATCGCGCCGAGCGGATCCTGGCTGCGATGAAGTGCCGCGGCTTCACCGGCGCCTTCCCCGGACCGGAAGCCGGCGTTCCGGATCGGCGCGACGTCCTCTTTGCCATCGGCTGCGCCGCCCTGCTCGCCGGCCTGGTCGGAATCGACCGGTTGTGAGCAGTGCGGACGGCCCAGGTGAGCCGTACTTCACGCTCCAGGGGATCAGCTTTGCCCATGATCCGGCGCGGCCGCTCCTGCGCGGGCTCGACCTGAGCGTTTTTCCGAGCGAGCGTCTTGCGGTTTCCGGCGCCAACGGCGCCGGCAAGACCAGCCTGCTGCTGGTCATGGTCGGCCTTCTGGTTCCGCAGGCGGGCATCATCGAAGCCTTCGGTCGGGTCCGTCGACGTGAGCGGGATTTCAGCGACGTTCGCCGCCGCGCCGGGTTGCTGTTCCAGGATGCCGACGACCAGCTGTTCTGTCCCACCGTTATGGAAGATGTGGCGTTCGGTCCGCTTAACCTCGGGCGCCGCCGCGCGGAGGCGTATGCGATCGCGGCAACGATCTTGGGCGCGCTCGGGCTGGCCGGGCTGGAGAACCGCGTGACCTACCGACTTTCCGGCGGCGAGAAGCGCCTCGTCAGCCTCGCCGGGGTTCTGGCCATGGAGCCGGATGTCCTGCTGCTCGATGAGCCGACATCGGGCTTGGACGAGCACGCGACCCGGCGGCTGATCGCCGCGCTGGATGAGCTCGATCAGGCCATGCTGATCGTTTCCCACGATGCGCCCTTCCGTAGTCGGCTGGCGACGCGGCATCTGCGACTCGAAGAAGGCCGGCTCCTCGCCGCCGACCCCGGTTGAGCTCCGCCCGACGGGCCGGCGCGGGATGAAGCCCCGGCGTCAGCCCGCTGCCTCGGAGATATCCGCTCCCACGCCGTTCATCAGCGCGGCAAAGCCGGGAAAGCTGGTGGCGATGGCCGAGCCGTCATCGATACTGACCGGCTCGCGCGCGGCCGCCCCGGCTATGAGAAAGGCCATGGCGATCCGGTGGTCGTGGCGGGCGCGAATCGGCCCGCCGCCCGGTGGCGGCCCATCGGCGCCTTCGATAACAATCCAGTCCGGCCCGGTCTCGACGGCGACGCCGCAGGCTGCGAGGCCTTCGGCGATCGCGGCAAGCCGGTCGCTCTCCTTGACCCGGAGCTCGCCAAGGCCGCTCATCCGGGTCCGGCCGCGCGCGCAGGCCGCGGCGACCGCGAGGATAGGGAACTCGTCGATCATCCGCGGCACCCGTTCGGCCGGAACGTCCACGCCGATAAGGTCGCCCGCCTCGACAACAAGATCGGCGACCGGCTCGCCCGACAACTCGCGCGCATCCTTCACCGCAATACTGCCGCCCATCTCGACCAGCGTCTCGATAAGCCCGGTGCGCAGCCGATTGATCCCGACGTTGGCGATGGTCAGCCGCGAGCCCGCAACGATGAGCGCGGCCACGAGCGGGAAGGCCGCCGATGAGATGTCGCCCGGCACGCTCAGGGCGCATCCGCATAGCTCGGGCTGGCCGACAATGGTGATCGTCCTGCCGCCGTCCGGCCGGTCGACGACGCCGACCTCGGCGCCGAAGCAGGCAAGCATCCGCTCGGTGTGATCGCGGCTCTGCGCCGGTTCGACAACGCTGGTCCGCCCCGGCGTGTTCAGGGCGGCGAGCATGATGGCCGACTTGACCTGGGCCGAGGCGACGGTCTGGGTGTAATCGATGGGCAGCGGATCGAGGGCGCCGCGCACGGCCAACGGCAGCCTCTCCCTCGACCGCGACCAGAACGCCGCGCCCATCAGGGTCAGCGGTTCGATCACGCGGCGCATCGGCCGCGACCGCAGCGACACGTCGCCGGTGAAGAAGGTGGTGAACCGATGGCTGGCGACGAGGCCCATGAGCAGGCGCACGCCGGTGCCTGAGTTGCCCATATCGAGCAGCCGGTCGGGTTCCGCCAGTCCGCCGACGCCGCGGCCGCGGATCCGCCACCGGCCGTCATTCCCGACGATGTCGGCGCCGAGCGCCCGCAGCGCGTTCGCCGTGGCGAGGACGTCCTCGGCTTCCAGCAGTCCGGAGACGGTCGTCTCGCCGACCGCGCTGGCGCCAAGGATCAGGGCGCGATGCGAGATCGACTTGTCGCCGGGCACAGCGATCTGCCCCGTCAGCGCGCCGACCGGGCGCGAGGTCATGAGCGTCATGATTTTGCGCCTACTCCGGGAACTCGCGCCGCTACGGTGCTTGCGGCAGGAAACGCCTGAGCCGGCCCTGGCGAAGCAGGACAAGGCGCGGCCGACGGAACATCATTTAGTTTTGACACGTCGAAAGCAAACGTGGCAATTGGCGCATGATCGACGACACCACAAATGCTGGAGAACTGCGGGTGGCGAAGCCAGAATGGGGGCAAAAACGGACCTGTCCCACGTGCGGGGCAAAATTTTACGACCTCCGCCTGGAGACGGTCGTCTGCCCCGTGTGCAAGACGGCGTACGATCCGGAGAAGTTGGCAAAACCGCGTCGCGGCGGCTCTGCCGCCCGCGAGGAAAAGGCGCCGCCTCCGGCGCGACGGCCTGCCGTAGTGAGGACCAAGAAAGAGGATGTTGGCGAAGAGGATGTTGCCGAGGCCACGGTCGATGAGATCGATGACGATGACGACGACGACGAGACAGAGGCGAAGGGTCTGATCGAAGACACGTCCGACCTCGGCGAGGACGACGACGACATCGGCGAGGTCATGGAACACGTCGATGAGGACGAGGACAAGGCCTAGCCGGTCTCGGCATCTGCCGTAACGATATTTAACTTGCCCGTATCGGGGCAATTTCATTAGGCTTGCGCAGCGGCATCGGCGGGGCCGGTCGGTCACGTCAGATGTCGCCCATCCTCCGGGGCCGTAGCTCAGTTGGGAGAGCGCCGCAATGGCATTGCGGAGGTCAGGGGTTCGACTCCCCTCGGCTCCACCAAGGGATCAAGGACTTAGCGGAAAGACAGTAAAGGCGGCGGCGTTCGGGTAACCCGGGGGTAACCGGCGCGGGCCAGAAAGCCGCCACGCACGATGTGGTGCCTCGTTAAATGAGCAACGATCCTTACGCCGACCGTCGGTCCCTAACCTTCGCCCAGGCGGAGGGAGCAGACCCCCTTCCTCAACAGCTTCAGTTGCGGGTCATCTCCAAGGAGATGCGCGTTTGGCTGTGGCGGATTATCGATGATAGTCTATTGACTTGTAAGGGCCAACGATATAACCGTTACGTTGTTGTAGATATATGGGAAGAAATACTATACGACTTTTGGTCTTTTCATCTACACCGCTTTGCATGTTTCGATAGGTATTTTGAACCTGCCGAAAAATTTGTTAAAAATATTTTTGAGAATGGAACCTACGTCGAGGTCTTCGATTTTCTACAGTTTGTTCTTCGTCACCAGAGCTGCCCCTTCGATTTTGATCGCGTTATCGACCACGTTCTTTGCAACACCCGGGCTGCGTACCGCGTCCTCGACAAGGATACGATCGTACCGATCGGCT
>JBBSCD010000008.1:0-42439 GCA_038250645.1 Rhodospirillales bacterium | reverse complement strand
GGATCCCGGCGGCGGCCGCGCGGCCGGCCGCAGCGGCGACGTGGTCAGCCCCCATCAGCCCGGTTTCAGGATCGACATCGGCGAAAACCACTCGGCCCCCACGAAACGGGCGCAATTGGCCGTGGCGGCGAAGGTGATGGCCGGGACGATGAGGCCGTCGCCGGGACCGAGGCCGAGAGCCATGCAGGCGAGATGAAGCGCCGCCGTCCCGCTGGCGCAGGCGACGGCATGGGCGGCGCCGACTTCCGCGGCGAGCGCGGCTTCGAAGCCCTCGACCGCAGGGCCCGTCGTCAGCCACTGGGAGCGGAGGACGGCGCAGACTGCGGCAATATCTTCGTCATCGATGAGCGGTCGCCCGTACGGCAATTTATCGGGTGGCACGACATCCAGCGGGCGCGCCGGGGCGGCTGCGGTCATGCGCCTTCCTCGAGCATCTGATCGAGCGCCGCGGCGTCGATCCAGGCGCTATTACGATCGCTGGAGAAGACGAAGTCTTCGTCCACGGGCTTGCCTTCGGCCACAACGGAAACGCCGTCGTCGTCGCGCCAGAACTGCAGGGTCGGGCGGATAATGTAGCGGTCCGCGAGTTCGACGGTGGATCGCGCCTCCTCGGCCGTGATCAGAACCTCGTGCAGCTTTTCGCCGGGACGGATGCCGACGATGCGGATCGGGATGCCGGGCGCCAGCCGGGCCGCCAGATCGATCATCCGCATGCTCGGAATCTTCGGAACGAAGAGCTCGCCGCCACGCGCGGTCTTCAGGCAGGACAGGACGAAATCCACGCCCTGCTGCAGGGTGATCCAGAACCGCGTCATCCGCGGATCGGTGATCGGCAAGCTGTCGGCGCCTTCGCGATGCAGCTTCTGGAAAAACGGGATGACGCTGCCGCGCGAGCCGACGACGTTGCCGTAGCGGACGACGGCGAAACGGGTGCCGACCCGGCCGCTGAGGTTGTTGGCGGCGACGAAGATTTTGTCGGCGGCGAGCTTGCTCGCGCCGTAGAGGTTGACCGGGTTCGCCGCCTTGTCGGTGGACAGCGCGATGACCTTGCGGACGCCGCAGGCGATCGCCGCCTGGACCACGTTCTCCGCGCCCAGCACGTTGGTGCGGATGCATTCGCCCGGATTGTACTCGGCCGCGGGAACATGCTTCAGCGCCGCGGCGTGGATGACGTAGTCGACATCGCGCATCGCCATTTCCAGCCGCTGGCGATCGCGGACGTCGCCGATGAAGTAGCGCAGGCAGCCGGTGCCTTCTCCGGTGAGCTCATGGCTCATCTCGTACTGCTTGAGCTCGTCGCGGGAGAAGACGATCAGCCGCCGGGGCTGGTAGCGGTCAAGCACCGTCTTGACGAAGCGCTTGCCGAAAGACCCCGTTCCGCCGGTGATCAGGACTGACTTGCCGGCGAGATCGATACCGAGGTCGAAATAGTTGGACAGCGGCAGCTCGTAGTAGCCGCCGGCCTGTCCGGCCCTTTTGCCGCTGTTGACGCCGTTGGCGGCGTCGCTCCCGGGCAAGCGGGTGCGGACAACCGCGGCGTTGACGTTGGTCCTGGGCCTGGCGGCGGCATTGGCTGAAGCGGAAGAGGTGTTTTCGGTCATGGCTCCGGGTGCGGCTGGTTCGGATGCGATAGCCCGGATGATACGCGGCAGGTTTTAATCAAATCCTACCGGCCGCCGTCCAACGCCGCTCCGGCGTTGGCACACCCGTTGGCGGCGACGGGAGCGGGAGGGGGAACTTGCTGGTCCGCCGGCGCGGCGGGTTGGAACGAGCGCAGCAGCGCCTCCGCCTTTCCCGCCATATGTCTGGCGCGCTCAAGATACAGGCCAAGAAAATGTACGAGGAACGCACGCCGCTCCTCCGCGTCGGGAACGCGGCTTGCGAAGAACGCGCCGAGCCGCAGCATCGTCACCAGTGACGAGAGGCCGAGGCTGAAGAAGCCGGCGAACTCCGGACGCCGCTCGGCAACGAAGTCATGCAGCCTGGCTTCGAGCTCGACGAAGCCGATGGCGTCGGCGGCAGCCCGATCGATCAGCGCGGCGAAGGCCGGAATAAAATCGATGCAGCCGGCAACGTGTCCGGCGAGCGCATCGACATTCAGGATCTCGCCGGCGGCGAAGCTGCGAAGCTGGGCCTCGACATTGCGCAGCACGACAGCGCGCGGCAGCGACGGCACCGCGAGCCGCACTGAAGCCGCGGCCTTGGGCCGCGCCCCGTCGATGCGGGCGCCGTCGCTGCAGTTGAACAGCGCCGTGTGGTAAGTCCGCTGCACACGCGCCAGCATCTGCCGGCCGGAGTCGAAGGCCCAGAAGGTCTCGACCGTGCCGCCGAAATTGCCCGGCACCGGCCGGTTGAAGCGCTTGCGGTACATCTCGTCGAGGTCGGCGTGTTCGTCCTTGTAGTAGAGCGAGTCCTTGGCGTGATGGCGGCCGGTTTCCTTTTGCGCCAGATCCAGGCCGAAGAGGTAGATCTCGCGAAACCCCAAGCACGCGATCGCAGCGAAGGCGGCGTTGCAGCAGAGCGGATCGGCGCCATGGAGCGGCTCGGCGCTGCCGCGGAAGAGCACCGCCGGGCTCAGTCCGGAGCGGAAAAAGAACCAGCGGTTTTCGAACAGCGCGCCAATACGCGGATCCACGGTGGTCGAGGCGAGCAGCGTGATGCCGGCGAACCCATGCTCGCGTTCGACCGCCGCAAGGAGATCGAAGACCAGGGCGCCGCGTTCGAGTTCGACGTGGATGTCGGGGCGCAGGCCGTTCTTGAGCAGGATGCCGAGCGTCGTCCCGCATGAGACCAGCAGCACCCGGTCCCGCCACTTGCGGATGACCGGCAGATCGGCATCCAGCGACGGGCCGGCGCCGACGATGAACACCGGCAGCGTCTGGGCCCGGAACAGCCTGCTTTCGACGAGGCGGAACGGCCAGCGCGCGAGGTTGGCGTAGCAGTTGCGCGCCATCTCGACCTCGTCCTCGAAAAAGCCGGTCGACAGAGCGTGGACCTTAAGCCGCTCGCGCATGAGCGCGTACGCCTGCTTCAAGGGCCACGAGTAGTAGTGCGGGTGAAAGTAGGATCCGTCGAGGAATGTATTGCCCTCGCGCGAGACGAGCCCTTCGCAGAACGCGCAGATCGCCTCCGGATCGCTTTCGAGGCAGACATGGATGGTGATTCCGCGTTCGGCCGCTACGGCCAACACCGCCGCCCAGTCGACGACGGCACAGGCGTGGCGGACGAACTCGACGACGGGCTCGATCAGAACGACATGCCGTGCGGGCGTCTCGGCGACAAGTTCGGCGATATGCTGGCCGAGGCCGACTCCGAAGACGAACAGGTAGCCGATGTCGGCGACGGGAAGTCCCTGCAGCGTTTCCGTCAGGCCGCGCCCGCGGATGTAGGCGGTCAGCCGGTGCAGCAGAGGCATGGATACCGCCGACAGGTTGCAATGGCTCGGATCGGAGAAGCCAATGCGCTCGGGTTCAATCCGCAATTCCGCGAGCCGGTCGCGCACCCAGTCCGCGGCCGCATACGGATAGAGCATGCCTTCACCGAGATCGAGATTGACCGCCCTGTCTCCCTCCCAGACGATCCGGGCCAGCGGCGGGTTGGCGGCGAGAACCCGCTCCGACGCTTGCGGAAAGGCGGCGTTGAATGCGCCTTCGCTTGCCCCGTCATCAATCGGCGGCATTCCCCGATCCTCAGGCATTGGCGGCGCTCAGGTGGTGTGCCGCCTCATCTTTGAAAGTCGCCGCCCACATCTGCACGAAAGCGTCTTCCAGATCGCGTGCCCGCGACCGAGCGTCCCAGACGTGCGTTCGTTCGGCGCCTTCGGCGAGCCGCGCCGCAAACGCTGCCCGTGCCGCGTCATCGCGCGCCCAGCGGACCGCTTGGGCGATGTAGCGGTCACGATCGGCGGCGACGGTATCGTCGGCAACGCCGAGATGATCCAGGATGCTGGCCGCGGTCCGGGCCGCGCCGCCGTTGCCGGCGGGGCAGACCACCGGGAGGCCGGCTGAGAGCGCGTCGGTGAGCGTCGCCGGGCGCAGGGCCGGATACGGCAACAAGCCAACGTCGCCGTGGGCGAAGAACGCGCTGGGCGAGTCCTCGGCGATGACGTCGATCCGATGGGCGATGCCGAACGTGCCGAAGATGCCGAGCACCTGCGCGAGCGCGTCCGCCTGGGTGAGGCCGCGATTGCGGAGGACAAGTTTCGCCTCCGGAACGGCACGCAGGATCGCCGACCACCATTCGGCGGTGGTGGCGTTAAGTTCGTCCAGGCCGGCGTCGGCGACGAAGAGCAACTCGGCTGGATCTTCGCTTTCGCCTGCCGCGGCCACGGACGTGGGTGGCGGCGCAATGACGCTGCCGAGGGAAAGCTCTATGAGGCGGGCGCCGGAGGCTCGTACCGCGGCGCGCGACCCCTCTTCCGCGATGAACCGGTCGGTAAGGACAAAATCAACCGCGCCCGGGGCGGCAAGGCACGGCAGACCCAGCCAGCCGACCTGGCACGGGGCCATCCGCGAAGCGAAGGCGGCATGCATCTCCGGGGCGTTCAGCCCGGCGAGATCGATAAGGATATCAACGCGTTCGCCGCGGACCATCGCAGCAAGGGTCAGAGCGTCGACGCCGGCCACGTCCTGCCAGCGATCGACGCATTTCTGGAACGGGCGGTTGACCGGAGTGCTGAGCGGACCGTAGCCGAAACCGACGGTGGTGAAGCGGGCGGCGTTGCGGTGCGACAGGATCTCGGCTAGCCACGCCGCCGACGGCGATGCGCCTGTGTTGGCGATGACATAGCCGATCGTCAGCCGCCGATCCGCGCCGACAGCCTGGTGTGATGGCGCTCCGCCGCCATCCGCGATGGCAAAACTTCGGCACCAGTCCTCGTAGCCGGCAGTAATCGCGGGGCCGGTAGAGCGCGGATCCTGCATCGCATCGAGCAGGGCGACGGCGGCGTGTTCGCCATCCTCCGGTGCCAGCAGCCGGGCGCTGGCGTGACAGGCCTGGGCCAGATCGAATGCGCCCGTCCGGGTGAGCGCGCGGCCGAGCAGGCTGGCTATGGCGGCGTCGTCGGGCAGGCGATGGCGGGCAGCGCGCAGCGCCTCGGTCGCCGCGAACGGCGCCTCCCGGGCAAGCAACGAGACAGCGAGACCGATCGCGCCCTCGCTGTTGTCCGGATCGAAGGCGAGGTGCTGGCGCAGCCACCGCTCCGCCTCGGCCCATCGCGCTTTGTACAAGGCGTCGAGGCCGCGGCGAAGCAGCGGTTGTTCGCTGATCTGCAGAAAGACCTGGGCAAGGGTCGGGAAGGCTTCGGGTACGATTCCGGCGAGGTGGGCCAGCCGCGGCGCGTTGGCCGCGGCCTTTCCGTGAAACAGGGCGCTGTTCAGATCGCCGGCGAGACCATAGATGACGGCAAGCAAATCCTCATAGTCGCCGATGCCAGGGGCGAGTTCGCAGGCCCGCGTCGCCGCGTCCTGCGCCACAGCGAGCTCGTCGCGATAGATCGAGACGAGTGCAAGGGCGAAGCGAGCCTCGGCGCAACCGGGCTTGGCGGCGATGGTGGTTTCGGCCTGCGCCGCCGCCGAAACCCAGTCCTCGCTTTCGACCGCCGACTTGAAGGCGCGGAGAAAGCGGAGCGGCGGCCGCCCCCTGCCGGATCTCGGGCTCATGCGGACACCGTCAGCGTCCGGTCGCCGCGCCTTTCGGCCTCACCCGCCGACGCGGCGGCATCGCCTTCCACTCCCGCTGCGCCAGGCTGGGCATAGAGACCGCCGGCGAGCTCGCGATTGATGGCGATCAGAATGTCGAGCTTGTTCGGCTTCAGCTGGGCGATCACGTCGATCGTGTGCTTATCGACGAACTGGGCCAACGACAGCACGTTAACGCGCAGCTCATCCGGCAATGGGCAGTCCGGATCGAGAAGCTCCGCCTGAAGGATGGTCCACAGCCGCCAGTTGACCCGCACCGCCGCCAGCATCTCTTCCGGGTCGGCGCTCTCCCGACTATCCTTCATCCGCAGGGCCAGCCTGGTCAGCGCCCATGCTTCCGTCGCCCGCGGGTTCCCCGGCGCCGGCGGGGCGGCGTAGCTCCTGACTAAGCTGCTGTTCGGCATGGGCGAGAACCTTTCCCTCATGATCGATGAGACGCTGCGCCTGCTTGAGCGCGGCGTAGTATTTCATCGCCCGGACCGCATCGACGATCTCGGCGACGATCGCCCGCGCGCTCGGCGCGGCACGGCCATAGCTTTCTATAAGCTCATGAAAAATCTGTAAATATCGGTCGCTGCGGTCGGGAAAGAGGTACAGACACTGCAGCGCGTAGTAGACCCGGGTCGCCGGCGTCGCCGCGGCTTCGGGCGCAAGAACGTCAGAGGCGCGCAGGATCGCAGCCTCGTTCTTGACCTTCAGGGTCACGGTCCTTCCCGAGGTGTTCTCGATGACGGCGCCGTTGATGACGACCTGCTGGTCCTTCTTAAGATGAACGACGAGCGCCAAGACGCTTCCCCTTTATTCGAGCCCACGTGCGGCTCCAATAATGAACGGAAAAGGGTTCACAAAAGAAAAAGGCGGGGAGTTTGCTCTCCCCGCCCAGGTGCTTTTTTCGGAATTAGTGCGTTGCGATACGACGGTCCTACTGGACCAGACGCAGGATCGACTGCTCGGCCTGGCCGGCCAGCGCCAGCGCCTGGATTCCGAGCTGCTGGCGGGTCTGCAGCGCCAGAATGTTGGCGCCTTCCTCGTTGAGGTCGGCCAGCGTCAGCTTGTCGGAGCCACCCTGGAGGACGTTGACGTATTCCTTGGTGAAGTCGAGGCGGACGTTGAGGATCGCCGCGTTGTTGGCAATGGTCGCGGCCTTGGAGCGGAGGTTGGAGATGGTCTTGTCCAAGCCCTGCATCACGTCGACGACCCTCGCGTTGAACGACGCGAGATCTGTGGCATCCGACAGGCCATAGGCCGACAGGGCGGCGGTGAAGCCGAGCGCGGAGGCGACATCGCCGGCCGTCTTGGTGATCGAGAGGCTCTGCACCGCGCCGGCCTTATCGAGGAAGAACTTCGCGGAGTTAAAGTCGACACCCTTGACGTCAAGCTTGGAGTCGGTCTTCTCGCTGAAGCGCACGCTCAGGGTTGACGCGGTGCTGTTCAGCAGGTTCAGGCCCTTGTAGCTGGCGTCGTCGACCAGCCGCTGGATCTGGGTCGCCAGTTCCTTGAGCTGGATGGTCGCTTCCTTGCGGTCTTCCTTGCTCTGGCTGCTCGCCGACTCGACGATACCCTTCATCTGCTTGACCAGCTTTTCCATGCCGTCGGTCGCCTTGATGACCGTCTCAAGCGTGCCGACGCCCTGGGCAATACCGTCCTTGCGCTCCGACAGGTCGCTCGCCCGGTCACTCAGCGACTTGGCCTGGAAGTACTTCACCGCGTCGTCCATCGGGCTCCTGATAGCGAGCCCCGTCGAAAGACGGTCCTGGGTCCGGCCGATCAGGCTGGCGGTGTTCTGCAGGGCGAGAAGGTTCGACCGCGCCGTTGCGGAAAGTGAGATGTTCGTAGTCACGTGTAGCCTCCACTTCTAGGGCGTATGAAAGAGACACCGTTCTGGTGTCCGAACAACCGAAGCTTGTATGCTCGCAGTGGAGGCAAGTCGAATGTTTTATTTCAACCTAAGTTTGCAGCATTGTTCAGGAAGCGGCGTCGGCGTCCCGCGAGCGGGCGCGTACCGGTCCGGCATAATATGCAGCGCTGCGCCGGGAAGAATTTGCCGCGGCGGTTGCCTGGCTGCTCCCACATTCGGGCGCTGCGTCCGGAATAAAAGCTGTATCGCAATCACTTGGCGCCAGACGCGGCGCTGGTCCGGGGATTGCTGTGGTTGTCCTGCGAACCCGGAGGCACCCAATGCAGACCGACCCCATCGCTTCTACAGTCCGCGTCGCAGACGCCAGCGGTGGCCGCGGCCGGAGAGGCTCCGCGGCCGATGACGCCGGCTCGTTTGCAAGCATGATCTCCGTCGCCGCAAACGAGTCGCCGGCGAAGCCCGATGTTCCGACGGCGGCGACTGGCAGCCGGGACGAAGCGAGCAGCGAGAACGAGGAGACAAGGCGGCGCAATGGCGCCGCGGATCGGGACACGGACGAAATTGGGTCAGCGGACACCGGCCCGCAGGCCCGCGCTACTTCTTCCGATGCGTTCGCTGCCGCCGCGTCGGCCGCTTCGCCGGTCGTTCCTCCTGCGGAGGCCAGCGCCGACGCGCCGCCGTCCCCGCCTCAGGCCGCATCTGCGATTGCGGGATCATCACTTGGGCCGAGCGCGTCCCCATCAAGCGGGACTGCATCAACGCCCGCGACCTTATCGGCGCTCTCAACCTCGCCGGCCGCCGAAAGACCCGCAGGCAACGGAGCCGCCGCGTCGCCGCCATCGGCCCAGGCCGCCGATCTGACGCGCGTGCTCGCCGCCGGTACTCGCGTTCAGGTAGTTCGGGCCGCCGACGGGTCCGGACTAGGCGCGCCGTCGCTTGCGGGCGACAGCATCGTGGCGCTGGCCGCCGGCGAAGAAGCACCGCCGGCCGCGGGCCGCGGGCCGACGGCGCGGACGCTGGGATCAACCGCGACAGCGCCAATGATGGTGACCGGCGATGGGGAGGCTTCGACGGCCGCAGCATCGGCCCCGCTCGTTCTTGACGCGGGTGCCGCGATGAAGGGCGGCTCGCGCAAAGAAGTCAGCGCATCGCCAAGCAAACAAAGCGACGGAGACCCACGCGGATCCGCCGGTAACGCGCTCGTCCCGAACGCAACGGCTGCCGCAGCGGCCAGCACCATCTCTTCGACCGCCGGCGTGGCAGCGCCGGCGACCGCCACCGGCGGGTCGGCTGCGGCTGTTACCGCCGGCGGCAAAGGCGCCGCTCAAACCACGACGGGCGAGGCACTGGCAGCGAAGCCCGAGACCGTCCGAATCCAGGACAACCGAGCGGCCGCCACCCTGCAGGTGCAGGTGCAGCCGCAAGTGCCGGCGACGGCGGCGACGCTTCATCCCGGCCCTGCCGTCTCCGACCGGGCAGCTGCCGGCGACACGACTCCGCATCCGGCCGCAAGTCAGGTTTCGGTCCATATCGCCAAGGCGGTGCAGGCCGGTCTCGACCGCATCGAGATCCAGCTTGCGCCGGCGTCGCTGGGTTGTGTTGAGGTTCGCCTGGACATCGTCGACCGCCACCACGTCACCATCGCCGTCAGCGCCGATAGCCCCGACGCCCTTGACGCATTGCGCACCGACTCGCGCCTGCTCGAACGCGCCCTCCAGGACGCCGGCCTGAAGACCGATGCCGGCAGCCTCGGCTTCCACCTGCGCGACCATGGCGCGCGGTCGGGACAGGGCGGTGGTAGCAGCGGAGGTGACGACTTCAACGCGCATCGCGACCGGAGCGCCGCCGCCAACGAGGCTCCGCCCGTCATGCCGGCGCCGCCTATCCCTGGGCGCACCGGCGGCGGCATCGATATTCACGCCTGACGACACTGCTGGAGACTGAGCCATGATCCTTCAAGGACTTTCCGGAGCGCAATCGACAGCGGCGGGCAAGGCGGCCGGTGACGCCAACGCGCTCGGCGGCGACCTCAACCGCTTTCTCACCCTGCTGGTGACGCAGCTGCAGAACCAGGATCCTCTCGACCCGCTGGACACAAACGAGTTCACCGCCCAGCTCGTCCAGTTCGCCGGTGTGGAGCAGCAGATCAATCAGAACGCCCATCTCGAAACGCTGATCGAGGTCGGCAAGGCCAGCGGCGTCGCCGCCATGGTCAACCTGATTGGCAAGCGCATCGAGGCTGCCGGCGCGACGTTGCCGCTTGCGAACGGTGAAGGGCGGGCCAGCTACACCCTTTCCGAACCGGCGGCGGAAACGACGCTGACGATCGTCGATGCCGACGGCGGCGTCGTTCTGACCCGCGACGGCGAAACCGGCGTCGGTCGGCACGACTTCGTCTGGGACGGCCTTGACGGCGACGGCCGGTCGCTGCCCGACGGCGCCTACACCATCGAGGTAACCGCACAGCGCGCCGACGGATCGGGCTTCGCGGCCACAACCAGCATCTCCGGGATCGTGACCGGCGCCGCATCCGGCGACGATGGCGCCACTCTCCATGTCGGTTCCGTGGAGGTGCTGATGGCGCGGGTGATCTCCATCTCCGATCCCGCCGTGCAGCAGGACCGGCCATAAACGAAATCCCGTTTAAACCTGATCCAAGTATCCACCGCGTCCGGCCTGCCGCCGCTGACGCACCAGAGCAAGGAGACAGTCCATGAGCTTGTTTGGCGCCATGACTTCAGGCGTTTCGGCCCTTGGCGCGCAGAGCGGCGCGATGGGCGCTATCGCCGACAACATCGCCAACGTCAACACCGTCGGATACAAGAACGCCAAGGTCGCCTTCCAGACCCTGGTCACCAAGCAGGCCTCATCGACGATGTACTCCGCCGGCGGGGTCCAGGCCCGGCCGCGCAACTCGGTCGATGTGCAGGGCCTGCTCCAGCCAAGCGTCTCGGAGACCGACCTCGCCATTTCCGGCGACGGGTTCTTCGTGGTCAATGCGGCCAAGCAGCCGGGCGCGCGGGACCAGTACCTGTTCTCCCGCGCCGGCTCGTTTACCAAAGACGCCGACGGCTTCCTGCGCAATACCGCCGGATACTACCTTCAGGCGTGGCCGACCGATGCCGACGGCAACGTCATCCTACCGCCGGGAAGCGCCGCCGCGTTGACCAACGAGAACGTGATTTCGCCCGACTTCATGCAGACCGTCGATCTAAACCGGGTCGCGGTCAACGCCGAGGAAACGAGCGAAATCTCGATCGGCTTCAATCTCCCGTCCAACGCCGCCATCGGTGACAACCACGCCCTTGACGTCCAGTTCTTCGACACCCTCGGCAATACCAACGCGGTCGCCTTCTCGCTGACGAAGAGCGCAACCAACCAGTGGGATCTGGCGGTCGAGCCGCCGACCGGCGCGGCTGTCGTCACCCTGTATGACAAGGTCGGCAATGCGACCCGCAGTGTCGGCCAGCTCGAGTTCGTCGGGATACCGGATGTCGGCGAGAGCGTCGTCATCGGCGGCACGACATACAATTTCGTCGCCGGCGCGACGGCGCCGGGCGCCAATAACGTCCAAGTCGACGGCGGCCGCAATCTCGCGCAGATCGTCGGCAGCCTGCGCGACGAGGTAAATCTCGATCTCGCCGGCGTCGCATCCGCCAAGCCGAACAACGCCGCGGTTCTGCTGCTGACCGGCGATGCCGCGAACATCGCCGTCGATCCCAACGGCGTCTCGGCGGGCGGCCAGCCGGCGACCAAACAGACCGCCCCCTTCGTCGTCGATGCGCGGGTCAACACTGCTCCCGCCTTTATCTTCAACGGCGACGGCTTCCCGGCCACGATCACCTCCGAGCGGATGTCGGTGCGCGGTTTCGAGGCGGGCGCCGCCGACATGGACGACGTCGACCTCAACGGCGACGGTATCGTCGATGTCAGCCGGATCGACCTCAAGTTCGGCGCCGACAACGGGGCGGATAACCTCAACCAGTACGGCGGCGAGTTCCTGCCGGGCGCGATCCAGCAGAACGGCTCGCCGTTCGGCACCTTCACCGACGTCGCCATTCGCGAGGACGGGGTCATCGAGGCGATCTTCAAGAACGGCGCCCGTCGGCCGATCTACCGACTGCCGATCGCAACCTTCTCCAGCCCCGACGGCCTGCAGTCGCGTAACGGCAACGTCTACAACGCGACCGAGAACTCGGGCGATCCGACTCTGCGCGAGGCGGACTCCGGGCCAGCCGGCAAGGTGGTGGCGAACGCGCTGGAGGGCTCGACCGTCGACATCGGCGAGGAGTTCACCAACATGATCGTCACCCAGCGGGCCTACTCCGCCGCGACACGGGTGATCAGCACCGCCGACGACATGCTCGACGAGCTGATCCGCATCAAGCGGTAGATGAGGAGGCCGGCGCGCTCGCAAAGGTGGCGGGCGCGCCGGTACAGCCGGTCCTGAGAACTCGGTGAAATTTCTAGCTACCCCGTGCGGGTCATTAACTGCGTCTTCATGTGCGCTGACTAGGTTGAAGCCTCGCCGGCGGTTCATGCCGCCGTCGGCTGGTCAACCGAGCGAAAGTGCAGATGGACGCAGCCCTCAAAGCTATACGGAGCTTCGGACCGGTCCGCGCCGCGGCGGTCGCAACGGCGCTGATCGCCGCCGCCGCCCTTCTCGCCTGGATGCTCAGCCGCGTCGCCACACCGGATTTCGCCCTTCTATACGGTGATCTTGACGTCGCCGACGCGGCGCGCATCGTCGAACAGCTGGAAGCCGCCAAAGTCGCTTACGAGCTGCGTCAGGGCGGCGCCGCGATCTATGTCGACTCATCCGCCGTACCGCGCCTGCGGGTAACGCTCGCCGAGCAGGGACTGCCGGCCGGCGGCTCCAGCGGCTACGAGCTGTTCGACACCGCCCCGACGCTCGGCGCGACCAACTTCATGCAAAACGTCAATCTTGTTCGGGCTCTCGAAGGCGAGCTGGCGCGCAGCATCCGCTCGCTCGACTCCGTCCAGGCGGCGCGTGTCCACCTTGTCCTGCCCAAGCGGGAAATGTTCAGCCGTGATCGCGAGCAGCCGAGAGCCTCCGTCCTGCTGCATCTGCGCGGCAACGCCCGCCTCGCGCCGAACCAGGTTCTCGCCATCCAGCATCTGGTCGCCTCGGCGGTCGCCGGCCTCGACCTGAGCCAGATCTCGATTGTCGACGGCCGGGGTGCCCTGCTCACCCGGCCCGACGGCGGCGACGACAGCCTGACGGCGCTGTCCAACAGCAACGACGAGCGCCGTCGCGGCCTCGAAGATCATCTCCGCCAGACCGTCGAGCAGCTTCTCGAGCGCACGCTGGGCGCCGGCAGGGTCCGCGCCGAAGTGAGCGCGGAGATGGATTTCGATCGGGTCAACACCAGCGAGGAGCTGTTCGACCCGGACAGCCAGGTGGTGCGTTCGACCCAGTCGATGGAGGAGACCGGCAGCAGCCGCGACGCGAAGACGGACGGAACCGTCAGTGTCGCCACCAACCTCCCCGACCCACAGCCGACCGATGGTTCCGGACGGAGCAGCGCCACGTCGGAAAACCGCACCGAGGAAACGGTCAACTACGAGATCTCGAAAAAGGTGGTCAACCACGTCCGCGAGATCGGCGGCATCAAGCGGCTCTCGGTCGCGGTCCTGGTCGACGGCGCGGCGACCGGCGCCGGCGAGGCCGCGGGGTACCGCCCGCGCAGCGCCGAGGAACTCGAACAGATCGCGACGCTGGTCCGCGGCGCCATCGGCTTCGATGCCGGGCGCGGCGACCAGGTTGAGGTCATCAACATGCAGTTCGCCCGGAACGAGATCGTCGACGCGGATCCGGCCACCATTCTCGGTCTCGGCTTCAACGAGATCTACCGGATCGCTCAGTCCCTATTCGTCCTCATCTTCGGCCTGCTCGTTCTCTTCTTTGTCATCCGCCCGGTGCTCAACCGAGCGCTCGAAGTTGCGCGGGCCTCCTCCGGTGATGCGGCCGGCGCCGGCGCAGCGCTCGTGACGGCAGCCACGCCGGCGCTGGCGTCACCCGAGCATCCGGCGGAGTTGATCGACATCGACCGCGTCGAGGGTCAGGTCAAGGCATCGATCCTGAAGACGGTCGGCGAGATTGTCGACAAGCACCCCGACGAGAGCCTCGCGATCGTCCGCGGCTGGCTCCACGCCGACACCTAGGAGAGCCTGACCGTGATCCCGGCCAAGGACGAAACCCCCGAACTCAGCGGCCCCGACAAGGCCGCCGCGTTCCTCCTGGCGCTCGGCGAGGCCGAGGCGGCGGCGCTGCTGCAGAAGATGGACGAGGACGAGATCCGCATGCTATCGCAATCCATGGCCGGACTCGGCTCGATTGCGGCGAAGGCGGTCGAGAGCCTGATGGTCGAGTTCAGCAACGAACTCTCGGCCACCGGTTCGCTCATCGGCGGCTTCCAGTCGACCGAGCGGCTTCTCAGCAGCACCCTGCCGGCGGAAAAAGCCGAGCAGATCATGCAGGAGATCCGCGGGCCTGCCGGCCGGACCATGTGGGACAAGCTCGGCAACGTCAACGAGAGCGTGCTCGCCAGCTATCTGAAGAACGAATACCCGCAGACCGTCGCCGTCGTTCTGTCGAAGATCAAGCCAGCCCACGCCGCCCGGGTGCTCGGCATGTTCCCAGCCAACTTCGCGATGGAGGTGGTGGTGCGGATGCTGCGGATGGAAACGGTGCAGAAGGACGTCCTCGATCACGTCGAGAAGACCCTGCGCACCGAGTTCATGACCAACCTCGCCCGCGGCCCCCGTCGCGACGCCCATGAGATCATGGCGGAGATCTTCAACAACTTCGATCGGGCGACCGAGAGCCGGTTCATGACCGCGCTCGAGGAGCGCAGCAGCGACGCGGCCGACCGGATCAAGCAGCTCATGTTCACCTTCGAGGATCTGCTTCGCATCGAGGCCGCCGGTATCCAGAGTCTGCTGCGCCGGGTAGCGAAGGACCGCCTCGCGCTCGCGCTCAAGGGCGCCACCGACCCGCTGAAGGACCTGTTTCTCGCCAACATGTCGGAACGCGCGGCGAAGATGCTGCGCGAGGACATGGAGTCGCTGGGGCCGGTCCGACTGCGCGACGTCGACGAGGCCCAGGCCGCCATCGTCGCTGAGGCGAAGAAGATGGCCGATGCCGGCGAAATCACCATCGGCGGACCCGATGGTAACGACGACATGATCTATTAGCGGCGCGCCATCACCATGACCTGCATTGAAAAATTCACCTTCTCGCGCAGCTTCCCCGCGTTTCCGGGCACCGCAGGCAAGGACGACGGCGGAGCCGTGCCACAGCCGGTGCACAGCGTCGACGATCTCGCCCGCGCCCGGAGCGAAGCTCACGCGGCGGGTTACGGCGAAGGTTACGCCGCCGGCCTCGCCGTGGGTCACGAGGAGGCCGCGGCCGCAGCCCACGCCGCCCGCGAACAGCGTGAGCTTGAGGTGCTTGCACAGCTTTGCGAGCACCTGGAGCAGGCCGTGGGCGAGCGCGACACCATCGCCGTCGAGGCCGAGAGCGGCGCACTGGCACTGGCGCTGACGGGCCTGCGCAAGTCCCTACCGGAGCTGCACCGCCGCCACGGGGCCGACGAGATCGCGGCCATGATCGCCGAACTGCCTGCCTCGCCGGCCGGGCTGGTCACGCTGAACGTCATGGTTCATCCCGACTTCGCCGACGCACTGGGCGACCGGCTGGTCGCCTCCGCCGCAGGACTGGGCCTTGGCAACCGCCTGAGCGTGACGGGGGATCCCGGCCTCGCCGCCGGCGACTGCCGGATCGCCTGGAGCGGCGGCGGCGCCGAACGGCGACTGTCGGCACTCATGAGCCGCATTAACGACATTGTTGAGACGATCGCCGGTGAATCATCCGGCGGCACAGACACAGAATATCTCAGGAGCACCGAGCGCCATGGCTGACGATCGCGATCTCACCTTCAACCAGCTTGCGCCGAAGCAGGCGACGCCGCCCGATGTGGAAATGGATATGGCCGCGGCCATGGCCGCGGAGGCGCGGAGCCGCGAAAAGCGGACGAGCGATGCCGGCGGCGAGCCGCTGCGCACGGTTCAGGATCTCGAAGCGGTGTACGACGTCCCGGTCCAGGTCGCGGCCGTCCTAGGCAAGGCGACCATGGAAGTCAGCCAGCTGCTCAAGCTGGGCCGCGGCGCTGTTGTCGAACTCGACCGCAAGGTCGGCGAGGCCATCGACATCTATGTCAATAACCGCCTGGTCGCCCGCGGCGAGGTCGTCATCGTTGATGACCGCCTCGGGGTGACGATGACCGAAATCGTCAAGAGCGAGCGGGGCTAGGCGCGATGGTTCCTTCGACAGCCCGCAGCCCGGCCGCACGCGCTCTCCCGCGTCGCCGCCTCGCCCGGACACGGCCGGATGCGGCGACGATCCTCGGGTTGCTGTCCGGCTTCGCCCTCATCGCCGCGGCCATCGTCGCCGGCGGAACGCCGCGCTCGTTCTTCAACCTGCCGTCGCTGTTCATCGTCGGCGGCGGCACCTTCGCGGTCGTGCTCACCTGCTTCTCGGCCGAGGAAGTCCTGAATACGGCGCGGGTTCTGGCGAAGACCCTGGTCGCCAGTTTGCCGGCGCCGCGCGATGCGGCGATGCAGGTGGTTCAGCTCGCCGACCTTGCCCGCCGCTACGGGCCGCTTCATCTGCAAAAGCCGCTGCAAAGCACTGCGCACGTCCCGTTCCTCTACAAGGGCTTCATCATGGCCGTGGACGGCGTCGGCGGCGACGAGGTCGAAGCGGTGCTGAGCCATGACCTGCAGGCAACGACCCATCGTCATCAGCGCAGCGCCGATGTGCTGCGCCGTGCCGCCGAATATGCCCCTGCCATGGGCCTGATCGGAACCCTGATCGGTCTGGTCCAGATGCTCGGCAACCTCGACGATCCGTCGTCCATCGGACCGGCCATGGCCGTCGCCCTCCTCACCACCTTTTACGGCGCCGTTCTCGCCAACCTCGTGTTCTCGCCGCTGGCGGCCAAGCTCGACCGCAACTCCGCCGAGGAGGCGATGATCAACCACGTTTACCTGCTCGGCGCCGTCTCGGTCAGCCGTCAGGAGAACCCGCGCCGGCTCGAGGCCATGCTCAACAGCATTCTGCCCCCTGCACAGCGGATCCGGTTCTTTGGCTGAACCGGCGGCACACGGATGAGCGCGAACCCATCGGAAAGGACGCAATGATGCGACTGCTGATCGTCGGCCCCCTCGCCGGCCAACTCGGCGCCGCCAGCCGGATCGCCGTCGACCTTGGCGCCAAGGTCATGCACGCCGAGGACGTTGCGACCGCACTCCGGGTTCTGCGCGCCGGCAAGGGCGTCGACCTCGTCATGCTCGACGTCGAACTCGATGTCGGCCGCCTTTTCGCCAGCCTCAAAACCGAGCGGATCGCGGTGCCGGTGGTTGCCTGCGGGATCGGTGCGGACGCGGACGTGGCGGTTGCGGCGATCGAAGCCGGGGCGAAGGAATACATCCCGTTGCCGCCGGATGCCGAGCTGATCGCCGCCGTTCTCTCAGCCATCAGCGAAGACAGCCGCACCGTCCTTCACGCCGATCCGACAATGGCGCGAGTCATCGCCCTCGCTGAGCGGATCGCGCCCAGCGAGGCCAGCGTGCTGATTACCGGAGAGTCCGGCACCGGCAAGGAGGTTCTCGCCCGCCACCTGCATGCCAGAAGCCGGCGAGCGAACGCGCAGTTCGTCGCCGTCAACTGCGCCGCGATCCCGGAAACGCTGCTCGAGACCGAACTCTTCGGCCACGAGAAGGGCGCCTTCACCGGCGCCATCGCGCGCCGCATCGGCCGCTTCGAGGAAGCTCACGGCGGCACGCTGCTGCTCGACGAGATCAGCGAGATGGATGTCCGTCTGCAGGCCAAGCTTCTGCGCGCGATCCAGGAGCGCGAGATCGATCGCGTCGGCGGCACCGGACCGGTGAAGGTCGACGTCCGTCTCATTGCCACCTCGAACCGCAATCTTGAAAACGCCGTTGCGGCCGGCACCTTCCGTCAGGACCTCTACTTCCGCCTCAACGTCGTCAATCTTTGCATTCCGCCGCTGCGCGAGCGCCCCGGCGACGTTGTCGCGCTTGCCGAACACTTCGCCGCGCGCTTTGCCGCCGAGAACGGCCTCGCCGCGCGACCGCTGGCGGCGGCCGCCCGGCAGCGGCTGCTCGCTTACCGCTGGCCGGGAAACGTCCGCGAGCTGGAGAACATCATCCACCGCGCCGTCCTCTTCGCGACGGGCGACGAGATCGACGCCGCGGCGGTCGAGCTGCGCGACGGCGTCGGGACGCCTGCGCGGCCGGACGCCGGCGGCGGCCATGCCGGCGGCGCGGCGGTCGGAAGCACCCTGGCCGAGGTCGAGCGCGACCTGATCCTCGGCACCCTCTCCCACTGCCTTGGCAACCGGACCCATGCGGCGACCATTCTCGGCATCTCCATCCGGACCATGCGCAACAAGCTGCGCCAGTACAGCGACGAAGGCCACGCCATCGCCGCGCCCGGCCAGGCTCAGAGGGTGCTGACATGACAGCGTCGAAAGGCATAACCCGCACCGGAAAGGAGCACGGCCGATGACCGACGGCGCGGCCGCGAGCGTCAAGATCGAGGCGCCAAGCCAGATCATGACCCGTCTCGCCGGCCTCCTCCGCCACGGCGATATCGCTCTCGCCCTCGCGGTCGTTTCGATCCTGGTGGTGCTGATCCTGCCCCTGCCGGGCTGGCTGCTCGACGTCGCTCTGGCGTTCTCGCTGGCCTTCTCGGTCATGATCCTGATGACCGCGCTGTTCGTCGAGCGCCCGCTCGACTTCAATGCCTTCCCGGTCGTGCTCCTTCTGGCGACGATGATCCGTCTGGCGCTGAACATGGCTTCCACCCGGCTGATCCTCGCCAACGGCCATGAGGGCACGGCCGCGGCCGGTCACGTCATCGAGTCGTTCGGCGGCTTCGTCGCCGGCGGCAACTTCGTCATCGGCCTGATCGTCTTTTCCATCCTCGTCATCGTCAACTTCGTCGTCATCACCAAGGGCTCGACACGCATCGCCGAGGTCGCCGCCCGCTTCACCCTCGACGCCATGCCGGGCAAGCAGATGGCGATCGACGCCGACCTGTCCGCCGGGCTGCTGGACGAGACGGAAGCCCGCGCCCGCCGGCAGGCGCTGGAGGAAGAGAGCAACTTCTACGGCGCCATGGACGGCGCGTCGAAGTTCGTCCGCGGCGACGCCGTCGCCGGCCTGTTGATCACCGGCATCAACATCGTCGGCGGGATGGTCATCGGCATCGCCCAGATGGGACTGCCGTTCACCGTCGCGGCCGACTCCTACACCCGGCTGACCATCGGCGACGGGCTCGTCAGCCAGATCCCGGCGCTCATCGTTTCGACCGCCGCCGGCCTCATCGTCACCAAGGGCAGCGTGACCGGCACCACGGAGCGGGCCCTCGTCGGCCAGTTGCTCGGCAAT
The DNA here is from genome assembly GCA_038250645.1 of Rhodospirillales bacterium. Taxonomy (GTDB): domain Bacteria; phylum Pseudomonadota; class Alphaproteobacteria; order Rhodospirillales; family Defluviicoccaceae; genus JAEULH01. The sequence goes on along the minus strand of JBBSCD010000008.1, from coordinate 23,383 downwards.
CCGAAGGTTCTGGCCGTCAGCGCCTTCCTGCTCGCGGCGCTGGCGGTGGTGCCCGGCGTTCCCGCCCCGCCCTTTCTTGCGCTTGCCGCGGTGACCGGCGGGCTCGCCTGGCGGCGCCATGGCGCGATCATCCGCACCGACGGCGAGCAGGCCAAGGTCAAAGCCGCGGCCGAAGCGGCACCGGCGGCGGAAGAGCCGATCAGCGCCGCGCTGCACATGGACGACGTCCGCCTGGAGCTCGGCTATGGCCTGCTCTCCCTGGTCAACAGCGCAGACTCCGGGCCGAGGGTGCCGGAACAGATCAAGGCGCTTCGCCGCCAGCTTGCCGGCGAACTCGGCTTCGTCATGCCCAGCGTGCGCATCCAGGACAACATGCAGCTCGCCGCCGAGGACTACGTCATCCGCATCAAGGAGATCGAAGCCGGGCGGGGCAGCGTCCGACCCGGCCGGGTTCTGGTCATGGATCCGCGTGGCGACGCAATCACGCTGCCCGGCGAGGCGGCGCGCGAGCCGACCTTCGGCCTGCCGGCCATGTGGATCGACCCAGCGCGGCGCGAAGAAGCGGCCTTCCGCGGCTACACCGTCGTCGACGCGGCCACGGTCGTAACCACGCATCTGACCGAGGTCATCAAGGACAACATGGCCGAGATGCTGTCCTATGCCGAGACCCGCAAGCTGCTGGAAGAACTCGACAAGGAGCACCAGAAGCTCATCGGCGAGATGATCCCGGCCCACATCTCCTACGGCGGGGTCCAGCGGGTCCTGCAGAACCTCCTCGCCGAGCGGATCTCAATCCGCGACCTGGCGACGATTCTCGAAGCCGTCGCCGAGATCGGCTCGCACGCGCGCGGCGTCGGTGTGATCACCGAACACGTGCGCAGCCGCCTCGCCCGGCAGATCAGCGACATGCACGCCAATACCGCCGGCGTCGTGCCGCTCATCGCCCTGTCTTCGGAATGGGAGCAGACATTCGCCGAGGCCCTTGTCGGCAACGGCGACGATCGCCAGCTCGCCCTGCCGCCGAGCAAGCTGCAGGCCTTCGTCAGCGCCTTGCGCAACAGCGTCGAGCGCCAGGCGATGACCGGCGAGAGCGCCGTTCTGCTGACAAGCCCGCAGGTTCGCCCGTTCGTCCGCTCGATCGTCGAGCGGTTCCGGCCGACCGTCGCGGTGATGTCGCAGAGCGAAGTTCATCCGCGCGCCCGGATCAAAACCGTAGGCCACATCTGACCTGAGGGAGTTATGACGCGATGCGCTTGAAAACCTACTGCGCCGGGTCAATGGCCGAAGCGATGCAGCTCGTCCGCAAGGACATGGGCCGAGACGCCATCATTGTCGCCACCCATCAGGAGGCTCCTGGCCGCGAGGTCCAGGTGACCGCGGCACTGGAAGCGGACGATCGCGACGACGCGCTGCTCGCCGGCTGGACCGCGTCAACGGCCGATGGCGCCGGCGACCATTTCCCCGGCACGGTTGCGGACGGCGGCCCGGGATCGGCCCTGCACCGCGACCTTGGCTATCACGGCGTACCCGCAGCCCTCGCCGAGCGGCTGACTCGCCTTGCGACGAGCTTTTCCACGGCAGACCCGGTCATGGCGCTGGCCGGCGCCCTCGACGAGACTTTCGATTTCGAACCCCTCGGCGACAGGCCCCCGCCCCGCCCGGTCATGCTCGTCGGGCCTCCCGGCGCCGGCAAGAGCATTGTCGCCGCCAAGCTGATGATGCGCGCCCGTCGTGCCGGCCGCCCCTTCGCGGCGATCACGACCGACACCCGCCGCGCTGGCGGGGTCGAGCAGCTCCAGGCATTCACCGGGATCCTCGGCGCCGAGCTGACCGCCGCCGATGACGCGGACAAGCTGGGGATAGCGGTGCAGGCCGCGGACGAGAGCGAGCTCTACATCGATACCGCCGGGGCGAACCCTTACGACGATGACGAGCTGGAAGCGCTGCGCGGTCTCGTCCGCGCCGCGCGAGCCGAGCCGTTCCTGGTTCTGCCCGCCGGTGGCGACGCCATGGAGGCCGCCGACATCGCCCGCGCTTTCGCCTCGGTCGGCGCCCGCCGGTTGATCGCCACAAGGCTGGACATGACGCGGCGCTTCGGCAGCCTGCTCACCGCCGCGACCGCCGGCCAGCTTTCTTTCGCCGACGTCGGCATCAGCCCATTCGTCGCCGATGGCCTCGCCGCCGTCAACCCCGTCTCGCTGGTGCGCCTGATCCTGCCGACCGCGACGATAACGGCGCCGGCTGCATCCGCAGACTCCCTTGCCCAGGAGGCGGGACGATGAGCGACAGCACCTGCCAGATCCTCCGCCCGACGGCTTTCGCCCGCCGCGGCCAGCTGACCGCGATCGCCTCGGGCAAGGGCGGCGTCGGCAAGACCTGGCTCGCAATTGCGCTTGCCCACGCCATGGCGCGCGCCGGCCGCAGAACGCTGCTCTTCGACGGCGACCTCGGCCTTGCCAACGTGGATATTCAGCTCGGCCTGATGCCGCAGGACGATGTCGGCGGCGTTCTCGCCGGCCGGCTGACCCTGCCGCAGGCGGTCACCCCGTTCGCAGAAGGCCTCGACATCATCGCCGGACGCTCGGGCTCCGGCCGGCTCGGCTCGGCGCCCGTAAGCAGGCTGGCGCACCTGTGCCAGGAGCTTGTCGGGATGAGCCGGGACTATGACCTGATCCTGCTCGACCTCGGCGCCGGGGTCGAACAGACCGTTCGCCAGCTCACCCAGAATGTCGACACCTGTCTCGTCGTGGTGACCGACGAGCCGACTTCGCTGACCGACGCCTACGCCTTCATCAAGGTAGCGATTGCCGACCGGCCTGACGCCGACCTGCGCATCGTAGTCAATATCGCCGCCAACGACCGCGACGGGCAGCGGACCTACGCCACCCTGCTGAAGGCCTGCCAGGGTTTTCTCAAGATCTCCCCGCCCCTGCTCGGCGTTATCCGCCGCGACGCCAAGGTCGCCGAATCCATCCGCCAGCAGACGTCGATCATGACCCGGTCGCCGCGTTCGGAAGCGGCCTGCGACATCAACGCCATCGCCCTGCGCCTGCTGGCCGAGTCACCCGGCCGCAAGCGGGTCGTCGGTCGCGAGCAGACATGATCGGGCAAGAGTCGTGAAAGCGAGCCTCGCGGCCCTGATCCGGGTCGAGACGTGGCGGTGCGAGGACGGGCGCCGGGCGGTGAACGCCGCCCGGGCCGAGATCGAAGCGCTGCACGAACGCCAGCGCCGGCTCGCCGATGCGCTCGCGCGCGAGCGGCTGGCGGTGCGCACCCTTCCTCGGGACGCCGTCCACGACATGACGGCGTACGAGCGCCGGGTGCGAACCGAACGCGAGCGGATCGAGGACGATCTCGCCGCGGCCGAAGCCGCGCTGGCCACGGCGCGCGATGGCCTCGCCCAGGCCTTTGCCGAGCGACGCAAGCTGGAGCTGGCCGAAGCCCGTCGCCGTCACGCCGAGCTGCGCGCGCGGGACCGCCGCGAACGCGCCGCTCTTGACGAGCTTGCGCTGCAAGGTCACGCGCGTATTCGCCGGACCGAGAGCAAATAATGCAGTAGTCGTATCGGACCTTCGCAAAGTGCGCGCAGACTGCTTTTACCGCGGCGCAACAAGGGATGGGTCAGAATTTTTGAATAGACTTTCCCAACGCCCCATGTAACGTACCCGCCGAACAACAATCCGTCGGCACGGCGGATTAAAAACAAGCGGGGAATGGGATGTACGCCGAGATCGACATCGACGGCCGCGCGGCCGTTGAGGCGGTATCCACTGGTCATTTGCCGGCGGCGGATCTGGTTGCGCGGTCCGCGCACGAGGCCTACAACCGTTACCGCACGCTCGACGAGGGCGTCGTCGCCGACTACATCCCGGCCCTGGCGCGGGTTTCCCGCGATCTGTTCGGGATCTGCATCGTCGGCGTCAACGGCGCCATTCACGAGGTCGGCGACGCTACCCATGAGTTCTCCATCCAGAGCATCTCCAAGCCGTTCGTCTTCGCCCTGATCTGCGATGCGATCGGTGCGGAGCCGGCGCGCGAGAAAATCGGCGTGAACGCGACCGGGCTGCCGTTCAACTCGGTGATGGCGATCGAACTCAACTCAGACCGGACGATGAACCCGATGGTCAACGCCGGGGCAATCGCGACGACCAGTCTGGCGCCGGGCGCAACCGCCGAGGAAAAATGGCGGTTCGTTCAGGAGGGCTTGTCGAGGTTCGCCGGACGCGATCTCGAGCTTGACGAGGAGGTCTACGAATCCGAAGCGGCCACCAACCTGCGCAACCGCGGCATCGCCAAGCTCCTTGAAGGCTACGGCCGGATGTACTTCGACGCGCTGGCGGCGACGGACGTCTACACCAGGCAGTGCTCGCTCCGCGTCTCGGCGAAGGATCTCGCGGTGATGGCGGCCACCCTCGCCGACGGCGGGGTCAACCCGCTGACCGGCGAGCGGGTGATCACCACCGACAACTGCAAGCGGGTGCTCGCAATCCTGGCGACGGCGGGGCTCTACGAGCGGTCCGGCGACTGGCTGTACGAGATCGGCCTGCCGGGCAAGAGCGGGGTCAGCGGCGGCATCGTCACCATGGCGCCGGGCAAGGGCGGTCTCGGCACCTTCGCGCCGCCGCTCGACGCCGCCGGCAATAGCGTCAAGGGCCAGCGCGTGACGAAGTATCTCTCCGAGCGGCTCGGCCTCAACCTGTTCGCCTCGAAACCGGAAGCGTAAGCGCCTCAGACGGCCTCGAATACTTCAACGACAGCAAGCGACAAGAGCTGATTCAATAAGGAGGGTTGCATGTCGATGACACACGCAAGCGGCGTAGCGACGACGGCCGACGGCGACGAGGCCCGCGAGTCCTGGATCCCGATGATCACCATCGCGCTGGGCCAGGCGATCATGTCGTTCAACGTCGCGGCGCTCCCCGTCTCGATGAGCGGGATGGTGGCAAGCTTCGGCGTGCCGCCGACCACCGTCGCGACTGGCATCGTGATGTACTCCCTCGCCGTCGCCGGTCTCGTCATGCTCGGCGCGAAGCTCACCCAGCGGTTCGGCGCGACCACCATGTTCCGCATCGTCGTCGCCATCTATGTCGTCGCCCAGACGCTGATGACCTTCAGCCCCAACGCGACGCTGATGCTGACCGCGCAGGGCCTGAGCGGAATGTCGGCCGCCGTCATCGTCCCAGCGCTTGTCGCGCTGATCGCCAATCACTACCACGGCACCCAGCAGGCGACTGCCGTCGGCGCGCTGGGCTCGGCGCGGGCGGGCGCCAGCGCCGCGGCGTTTTTGATCGGCGGCGTGCTCGGCACCTTCATCGGCTGGCGGCCGGTCTTCGGTATCCTCATCGTTGTCGCCAGCCTGGTTTTCTTTCTCAGCTTCAAGCTCAAGAAGGACGAGGGCCGGCCCGAGGTGCAGATCGACACCATCGGCGTCGTACTCGCGGCCGCGGCGATCATCCTGATCAGCTTCGGCTTTAACAACCTCAACCGCTGGGGCCTCGGCGTGGCCGGCCCCGGCGCGCCGTTCAACATTCTCGGACTGTCACCGGCGCCGGTGATGATCGTGGTCGGCATCATCCTTCTGCAGTGCCTCATTGCCTGGTGCCGCCGGGTCGCGGCAGCCGGCAAGACGCCGCTGCTGGATCTTCGCGTCGTCATGTCGTCGTCGGAACGGGCCGCTGTCTACACCATGTTCGCCGTCGTGGCGCTCGAGGCGGCGCTCAACTTCTCGGTGCCGCTCTATATTCAGATCGTCCAGGGCCGCACGCCGCTGGCCACGGCGATCGCAATGATGCCGTTCAACCTCACGGTTTTCTTTACCGCCATTCTTGTCGTCCGGCTGTACAGGACTTTCACGCCGCGCCAGATCGGCCGGGCCGGCTTTATCGTCTGCACCATCGCCCTGCTTTGGCTCGCTTTCGTCGTTCGCAACGAGTGGACGGAACTTCCCGTGCTCGTCGGCCTCTTCGTCTTCGGCCTGGGCCAGGGCGCCTTGGTGACCCTCGTCTTCAACGTCCTGGTCACGGCCGCGCCCAAGGAACTGGCGAGCGACGTCGGCTCCCTGCGCGGGACGACCCAGAACCTCGCCGCTGCGGTCGGCACGGCGGTGGCCGGGGCGCTGATGGTGGGCCTTCTCAGCACCGTCGTCGTTCGATACCTCGCCGAAAATCCTCGATTCCCTACCGAGATCCAGGCGCAGCTCAACCTCGACAGCATCAACTTCGTCAGCAACGACCAGCTGCTGACGATCATGGAACGCACAACCGCGACGCCGGCGCAGGTCGAGGAGGCGGTGCGCATCAACACCGAGGCGCGGTTGCGCGCACTGAAGATCGGCCTGTTGATCATGGCCGGGCTCGCCGCGCTGACCATCGTTCCGGCCGGGCGGTTGCCCAATTATCGCCCCGGCGAGATCCCCGCCAACCCGCCGCCGCCCTCGGCCGACGAGGAGAGGCGGCTGGCGCGCGAGGCGGAGGCGGAAGGCGCGCGGGCATGAAGCCCCGCCTGCTGGTGCTGTCGCTCGGCGGAACGATCACCATGGTGCCCGACGCCGGCGGCGGCATCGCGCCGAAGCTGGGCGCCGCCGAGCTGATCGCCTCGGTTCCGGCGCTGGCCGACATCGCCGAGATCGAGGCGGAGTCGCCGCTGCGGGTCGCCAGTCCGTCGCTGACCATCGCTGACCTGATCGAGGTGGCGCGACGGATCGAGACCGCCTTCGCCGATGGCGCCGACGGCGCGGTGGTTATCCAGGGTACCGACACGATCGAGGAATCTGCCTTCATCCTCGATCTGCTGGTCGCCGCTGATCGTCCCGTTGTCGTCACCGGCGCCATGCGCGGCGCCGATACGCCCGGCGCCGACGGCCCAGCCAACCTTCTGGCGGCGGTGCGCGTTGCCGCCGCGCCCGAGGCGCGCGGGCTTGGCACGCTGGTTGTCCTGAATTACGCCATCCACGCGGCGCGCTTTGTCCAGAAATCGCATACCGCCCTGCCCTCAGCGTTCCTGTCGCCGCTCGCAGGTCCTCTGGGGGCTGTGATCGAAGGCCGGCCGCGCATCTACCTGCGCGTCGCTCGGAACCCCTGTCTGCCTGCGGCCGGCGGTGCGCCGGAGCCGGTTGGTCTGGTCAAGGCCGCGATGGGCGACGAGACGCACCTTTTCAGGGTTCTGGCGGAAAGCGGCTGTTCCGGTTTCGTCATCGAGGGCATGGGCGCGGGCCATGTGTACGCCGATGCGGCGCCGATCCTGGGCGCACTCGCCGCGCGGTTTCCGGTCGTGCTGGCCTCACGGGTAATGACCGGACCGGTCTTCACCGGGACGTACGGCTACGCCGGCGCCGAGATTGACCTCATCGGCCGCGGCCTGATCCCGGCGGGCTATCTCTCCGGCCTGAAGGCGCGCCTACTTCTGAGCCTGGTGCTCAGGAGTACGCAAAATCGCCGCGTCATCGGCGACCACTTCGCGGCCTACGCTTAAGAGGCATCGCGGTTTCGGGCTTGCGACTATAAGAGTCAGGATGCTTCGGCGAGAATTTCTTCAAGGTCCCGGTAGACGTGGCTGAGTGGCCCGTGCTCGTTCGGCGCCTGGGCAAGAAAGCCCGACAGCGCCGGCTGCAGCCGGATCGCCGCGTCGATGTCCGCGTCGCTGCCGGAACGGTAGGCGCCCAAACGGATCAACTCCCCCATCCGGTCGTAGTCCGCCAAGCGCCGCCGTGCCGCTTCGATCACCGTGTTCTCTTCGCCGCTGTTGCACCCCGGCAGGGCCCGCGAGACGCTGCGCAGGATGTTGATCGCCGGATAGCGGCCGGCTTCGGCGATGGCGCGGTCGAGAACGATGTGGCCGTCGAGAATGCCACGAACGGCGTCGGCGACGGGTTCGTCGTGATCGTCACCTTCGACCAGAACGGTGCACAGCGCGGTAATCGAACCCTGCCCCGGACCGCCGGGCCCGGCGCGCTCGAGTAGACGGGGCAGTTCGGCGAACACCGACGGCGTATAGCCCTTGGTCGCCGGCGGCTCGGCCGCGGCGAGGCCGATCTCGCGCTGGGCCATGGCAAAGCGGGTGACGCTGTCCATCAGCAAGAGTACGTGCCGGCCCTGGTCGCGGAAGGCTTCGGCCACCGCCATCATCGTCCATGCCGCCTGGCGGCGGACCGGCGGCGGTTCGTCCGAGGTGGCGACGACGACGACGCTGCGCCGCAGGCCCTCGGCGCCAAGGGTATCCTCGACAAACTCGCGCGCTTCGCGCCCCCGCTCGCCGATCAGGCCGATGACAACCACGTCAGCGTCGGTGTGGCGGGCCATCATCGACAGGAGCATCGACTTGCCGACCCCCGACGCCGCGAAGATCCCCAAACGCTGGCCGCGGCAGCACGTGGTAAAGGCGTTGATCGCGCGGACGCCGACGTCGAGCTTGCCGCCGATGCGCTGGCGCAGGTGCGCCGCTGGCGGTGCGCTGCGCAGGCCGTAGGCCACCGGTCCAGGCGGCAGGACGCCGCGGCCGTCGAGCGGCTCGGCGAAAGCGTTGAGCACCCGCCCGCACCAGGCCGGGCCGGGGTAAATGACCGGCGCGCCGCCGACGCGTTCGGCACGGCCTCCGGTGCCGAGGCCCTCGATCCCGGCGAGCGGCATCAGCAGGGCCTTGCCGGCGCGAAAGCCGACGATTTCGGCTCCGATCGCGCTCATGCCCCGGCGATGAAGGCGGCAGCGATCGCCGACGGCGAGGCAGCCGTCGAGACCGTCGACCTCGATCAGCAGGCCGACGATGCAGTTGCCGCCTACGCGGTGATTTATTTCACAATGATTTCGCAACCGAATGCCGACTGTAGTGCATCAGGAACCGCTCGGTTCCGTCAGCCGATGCGCAGGCAAAAGCCCCCATCCCGGTGCGCCACGTCGACGCGCGCCTTCAGCTGACGGGAGAGTTGGCCGAGGTAGTAGGCCGGCACCGTGCGCGCGGTAATCGCCTCCGGCGCCGTCTCTGGATCGAGCGCCGCGCGGATCACCGATGAAAGGTCCGCGCCCCGGCCCTCGCCGTCGATCCGGAGCGTCGTACCCAACGGTCCGCCCTCGATCCGCACGCTGACCGTGCCGCCCCGGCCGAGTCCTTCCGAGGCGACAAGAACCGCGCACAGCACCAAGCGAAGCAGAGCCGCCGAGATGTCGTCGCCGGCGATCTCCGGACCATCAACGCTCCAGTGCAGGGTCACACGGCCGCCGTCGAGGAAGGCGACCGCCAGCCGCCGGGCCTCCTCAAGCGACGACGCCGGGCCTTGCGCGCCGCTCATGGCGAAGGCCTGCCGATAAAATGCCAGCCGGCGGTTGAGTTGACGGCCGCTGAGCCGGATCAGATCGTGGATATCGGCATTATCCGCGGCCTCGTCGGCAAGAAGCTCGACGCCATTGCTGATCGCCCCGGCGGCGCCGATGAGGTCATGGCACAGGCGCGAGCAGAGAAGCTGCGCCAGGCGGAGATCCCCCTCGCCAAACGTGTCCGGCGCGCCAGCGGTCGCGGCATCCGCTGCGAACACGTCCGCCTGCGGCTTCATGCCCAGAACGGATGCGGAACCCTGAGGACTGGCAGCGGCGGAAAGAGACATTGTTCTACCTCAAGGTGCATAAGAAATATTGGACAACCTGAGGATGCCAGTATCGGCATAACACGTAAAGGATTAATTTGTTTTTATTGGATACCCGTTTAAATAGTAAACCGCAGGGAATTCCTAGTAGTCCCATCTCCAGCGCAAGCCGAGCGCGCCCTCCGTTCCCTGTCCGGTATCGCCGACCTCGCTCTCGACCGAAAGACCGGGCAGGATCTCGACCTCGACGGTCCCGGCGGTGGAGTTTCCGTCAACGCCCTGGCGGGCGCCGACATAGACGCCGTCGGCGACATAGCGGCCGATGCCAAGCGACGGCCCCCCACCGCTCCCGGCGTCATTCTCGTCACCAGTCTCGACCGTCAGCACATCCAGTCCGAGCAGGTTGCGGAGGTAGCTGAGGGCGTTCTCCGAGAGGCTTTCGCCGCTGGCGAGCGTATCGAGCGCCATGCCCAACTGGGCAAGCTCCACCGGACCGAGTTTGGCCACATCCTTGCCGAACAGGACGCGGGCCAGGATCTCGCTGTCGGGGAGGGCCGGTTGCGATGACAGCTCGATGTGCGGCGCCGAGGCCGTGCCGGTGACTGTGATCCGCGCGGTCAGGTTGCTGACCTGCCGGGCGGCAACGACGTTCAGGGTCGGATCGACACTCTTGCCGCCGGGAAAGCCGATGTCGCCCCTCTCGATGGTGAAGCGTCGTCCGGCGAAGTCGAACACGCCGGTGCGCGCGGCGACGGCGCCGGTGAGCACCGGGCTCGCCGTCGTGCCGGTGACGCGGAGATGGCCCTGCCACTCCGACTCCAGTCCCCGGCCGCGGACGAAAACGCGGCGCGGCATGGCGACGGCGATGTCGAGGCCGCCGACCCACGCCGGCGCCGCCGCTTCCTTCGTCTGCGGTCGAGGCGGGCCCGGCGGCAGGTTGATCTCCTTGACATCGAGAACAACCACCGACGGCGGCAGCCGGTCGATCAGTCGCACCTCCACCTTGTCGGGCGTGATCTTGCCGGAGATGCGCGCCTCGGCTGAGGATTGGCGAATGTCGATGTTACCGCTCAGCGTCGCGGTGACATCATCGCGCCGCACCAGCGTCGCTTCGGCGAAGGTCATGGTCAGGTCGGCCAGCGGCCGACCGCCGCTGCCCAATGCGAAGTTCCCGCTACCCGCAACGGTGCCACGTTCGCCGTCGGTGCCGCTGAGGGTGAGCGCGACCCCGCCGGCGCCGTCCGCCTGGGCGCTGACAGTTAGGTCCTTGATGACGGTCGCGGTGACGAAGTTCTCGTAGCGGCCGCCGCTCAGGGCAACGGCGCCGTCAATCCGCGGCTCGGCGATGGTTCCGCCGAGCCTCAGATCGACGTTGGTCTCGCCTGTCAGCCTCTGATCGGGCAGCGGCAAAAGCTCCCACAGTTCGGCAACCGGCCCGGCCCAGTTCAGCCGGCCGCTGATCGGCGCCTGCGGCGGAAGCCGAAGGGCAAGCGTGCGTGCATCGACGCCGGCCGGAACGCGCGCCATGATTTCAAGGGGCCGCCCGGAAATTTCGCTGCGGGCTTCCACCACCAGGATCCCATCGGCAAGCCGCGCCGTGGCGGTGGCGTCGACGGCGCGGGCCGGCGCCATGCCGCCGATGCGCGCCGCTCTCAGGTCAACATCGAGATCGCCGGCCAGATCCCGGCCGCCCAAGGTGTGGACCGACCCTCGGGCGGCGATCGTCCCGGCAAGATCCAGGTCCGGCCGAATGGCCGCGGCCAGCGTCAGCGGCAAATCCCTGGCGACGAGACTGCCCTCTGTCCCGCTGCCTCCGGTTCGCCCGGAAGCCGTGATTCTGCCCGCGCTGACGGCAAGGTCGAGATCCTCGACACGCACCTCGGCATCGTCGATTGTGACGACCGACGGCCGGCGCAGGGCCAGAACCTCGCCGCCGAGGTTGCCGTCAAAGGACTTGGCAATGAGGCGTGTCATTGCGTCCTCGCGGCGCACCGTGCCCGCGGCGCGGATCTCGCCGCCGCCGTCGCCGGGCAGGCGGACGGTGATACGAACGTCACCCTCATCGGCGGAGCCGGTGACGCTGGCCTGGAGCGAGTCGAGACGCGCTCCGCCCGCCGTCAGCGCATCGGCTGTGGCCTCAACCTCGCCTAGCATGTGCGCGGGCGGCCCCGCGAGGTGGGCATGCAGCGACACGGTCCCGGCGCTGCCGGCGGGTCCTTCCGAGCCGGTCAGGGCAAGCGAACGGCCGCCGGCCGCGACATCGATCGTCTGCTCGCCGCCCTTTTCGCCCAGGCGGATAGTCGCATTTGTTTGTCCGGCGAGCCTATAGCCGGCAAGGTCGGCCGCCTTTCCGTCCCTGCCCGTGTCAAGCGCCACCTCGCCCAGAACGGGACCGCCGGCGCGCGGCAGATCCAGTACCCCGGTCGCGGTCGCTCCGGATACCGTGGCCTCGAACGGCCCGAGATGAAACATCCCGTCGGCCGTGCGGGCGAAGGGAATGCGGGCACGGACCGGATCGCCTTCGATGCCGGCGGCGACGCTCAGCGTTCCGTGCGGTGCAGAGAGGAGTCCGTCCGCCGTGATCTCCGCCCGTGCCGGCGATATCGCCTTGCCGGCGATGCGCCCGTCATCGAGGCTCAGCGTGGCCTGGGTCTGCGGATCGGCCGGATCTCCCGAGAACGCACCATCGAGGCCGAGCGCGCCCTGTGCCGCCAGACCGACCGCGGCTGCCACCGGCGCGACATGGGGAACGCGGACCCGGTACTCGCCATGAAGGGCACGCTCGGCGAGCTCCGCGGACGCCTCGGCCCGGATCCCCTCGCCTTCAAGCATGACCTCGTCGAGGCGCATCGACCGCCCGGCCGCATCGGCGGCGAACCGGCCTTTCAGCGCCGGTTCTGCCCCGAGCAGGGCGTCGACAGGCGCGAGACCCGTGCGCAGGGCGTCCGCTGCAATGCTGAAGGTGCCCTGCACATGGCCGTTGCGGCTGGCCGCCTCGGCGGTGAGGTCACCGCTCCCGGCAAGATCGAGTCCCGTGGCGGTGCGCAAAGCAGCCAGATCTTCGGCGCGGCCATGAAGCGTCGCCTCGCCGTCGCCGCTGGCCAGACCCACGCTCCCCTCGCCCGTCAACGCAAGCGCCGGCGCATCGAGCCTTACCGTGTCTACCGTCAGTTTCTCGGCGTCCCGGTCGAGCGTCGCTTCGATGCCGAGGCGCGCGTCGCCGCCGAGCAAGGCGGCGATATCCGTGCCGCCTGCACGAACGCCGGCGAAAGCAACGGTCGCATGCAGCCTGACCTGCCCGCGCGCTGCTTGCGCAGGCTCGACCCGAACGGTCCAGTCGGCGCGATCCACCGCTGCATCTGGTACGCCTAACCCCGTGACGGTTCCCGAGGCAACGATCGTCGGCGCCGCCCACGGCCCGGAGACATCCGCCTCGGCGTTGATGGAGTGAAGGCTGGCCGGTCCCAGCAGGGGCCCCAGCACGGACCCGTCGGCGACGGCGAGCCGAACATTCGCCGTTTCGAACCGCCCGGCGTCCGTGTCGACGACACCGCGGCCGGTCAGGCGGATGCCGGCGGCCGCCGCTTCCAGCGCCTCGACGTGAAGTGCCTTCCCGTCGGGACGGCGCAGCGCCAGCCCGAAGGTGATCCCGCCCGCCGCCAGCGGTCGCCAGGCGTCATCCAGCAGCGCCGCGACGTCGGCGCGGCCTGCGATGTGGGCCGTTGTGCGGGACGCATCGGTCTCGCTGCGGACTTCGGCGTCGAGGCGAACATCGCCGCCGATGGCGCCGCTGACAGCGCCGCGCCAGGCCTCGATCGGTCCGCTGCCGAACACCGAAAGACGAACCGGCGGCCTCCCGGAAAGGCCCAGAGCGGCGCCGAGCAGCCCTCCTTCCGGCTCGTCAAGGCGCGCATCCACCGCAAGCGTCCGCGTCGCGGGCAACCAGGTCACGGCAAGGTTGGCCTCGCCGCCGACACCGTCGGTCCTGACGACTCTCGCTGTGGTCTCGACGTTGCCACCGGCGCTTGCGGCGGCGAGCCGGCCGCTGGCGCCGAGGGCAACGCTCTCGCTCGCGACGGCGGGGCCAATCTCCACATTGTCGAGCCTGAAGCCGTCGACCTGCAGATCGAGCGGCAGGGTCGGCAGGCCCCGGTTGCCTGTCGTGGCCGCCCCGCCCGCGCCGGCCTCGGGCAGACGGCTCAGACGGACGCCATCGGCAATCGCCTCGCGCACCGAGATGCGGCCGCCCAGCAGCGCCATCGGCCGCCAGTCGACGGCAATCCTGTCGACGGCGAGCCATTCCCCATCCGTGTCGCGCAGCACGATCCCGCGCAGGGCGAGATGCGCCGGCAGGCCCGGCTCGATGTCGGCGATGCTCACCTCTGCTTCACCCGGTATCGAAGCGAGGCTCGCCAGCGCCTGGGCGGCGACGCGCCCGCCCGCCTCGGTCTGGAGAAAGAGGAGGCCGGCGGCGACGAGCACGGCCAGCACCGCCAGCACGCCGCCGATGGCCAGGATCGCGCGCCGGAGCATCAGAAGGCCTCGCCGAGCGCAATGTAGAACTGGAACGGGTCATCGGTGCCGCTGCGCGGGTTCAGCGGGAAGGCAATATCCAGCCGCACCGGGCCGATGGGGGTGAAATAGCGCAAACCGCCGCCCGCGGCCCAGCGGATCGGCCGGTCGAACGACGGATAGGACTGTTCGAAGACATTGCCGCCGTCGACGAAAGAAACAACGCCGAAATTGCCCCACACCCGCGTCCTCAACTCGACGCTGGTCTCGAGCAGGGACCGCCCGCCGAGGGGATCGTTGTCGTCGTCGAGCGGACCGACCTCCTGGAACCGATAGCCGCGGATCGAGTCGCCGCCGCCGGCGTAGAACCGCTTGTTGGCGGGGATGTCGGACCGGGACTGGCCGACGATGGATCCGACGCGCAACCGGCCAGCGAGGACGAAGCGGCGATCCGTGTCGAACGGCATGTACCCCGAGCCCGTTACTTCGTTGACCAGAAAACTCACGGCCTTGTCGAACCAGCCGGCATAAGGCGTCGTCTCCAGGCGCAGCCGGGTTCCCTTGGTCGGATTGAGCCGGTTGTTGGCGCCATCGTAGTACAGCCAGAGCGGCGCGCCGACGAGGGTCGACGTGCGGCGGCCTTCCTGGTCTTCGAGTTGCGCCCATTCCAGTGATCCTGCAAGCGAGCCGGTCCATCGTTTGCTGAGCGGACGCTGGAGGCCGGCGCTGGTCTCGACGCTCAGCTCGTTGAAGGCCGTGCTGTTGGTGTGCGTGCCGATGGCGCCCAGGAAGAGATCCTGCTCGGGCAGTCGGAAGTCCGGTCGAACGAAGCGAACCTGGGCCGACTGCGTGATCTTCCCGATCTCCACGGCCAGGTCCAGATCCTCATTGCGGCGGAACAGGTTATGGTGCTCCCAGAAGACCTTGACCGCCGGACCCTCGCTGGTGGCGTACTTGACGCCGAAGCCGACGGAGCGATGCTTGCCTTCGACGAGGCGGGTGCGCACGGGGATTTCGCCCTCGTCGGTGGTCTTGTCCGCCGGGTTGGTCGCAACGGCGGCGAACAGCCCGGTTCGCAACAGCCGTGTGCGGTAGAGATCGACGAGGCGCTCGTCGTAAAGGTCGCCCTTCCGCCACGGGACGAGAACGCGGACGTAATCTTCCTCCACCCCGCCCAGGCCGGCGATGGTCACCGCGCCGAAGCGCGCCTCCGGGCCAGGGTCGATTTCGAGCGCGACCCGCATGGTCTCAGTCGCATGGTCGACGACGACCTTGCGATCGCGAACCTGCGCCAGCGGATGGCCGCGGTCGGCGAGAAAGCGTAGCGCCCGTCGCTCGCCGGCAACGACTTCGGGCGCGCGAGCAACCGCGCCGGGCTTGATTCCGAGGTCCTTGAGCTCCGGCTTCGGCGCCGTCGCCGCATCTTCGCTCCCGGTGTAGCGAACGGTGAAGGCGCCGAAGTGGAACACCGGACCGGGATCGATGACGAGCCGCACCCGCAGCGGCTTCGTCTCGCGCTCGATGTCGGCCGAGATCGCCGATCGATAAAAGCCCTCCGAACGCAAAACGTCGCGAAATCGCTCCGTGTCGGCCTCGATCCGTCGCTGCAGGCCGAGATCGGTGAAGGGCGGGCGGTCGCTGAGAGCGATGAGTTGCGAGCTTTTCTCAAGCAGTGCCCGCGTGCGGCGGTCGAGTTCGGCGCCATCGGCGGCGACAATCTCGGCTTTGTAGCTGGCGGCGGCAGCCGGTGTGCTTGCGGGCTCGGACCCGCCGGCGCCGGCGCCGGCGTGGCCTTCGCCAGCCGTGGAAGGCGCGCCGCTGCCTGCAGAGCCGTCGAACACGGCACAGCCGGGCGCGCCGAGGCAAACGAGAATGGCGGCAACGAGACCGAGGACCGTGCGCCGGTGCGCCATTGCGGTTGTGCGTTTCCTACACCGGCTCGCGCTGCGTTTTCAGGACTGCTCGTCCTGAAGCCACTCGGCAAGAACCTTGCCCGCGGTCGCTTCCACTTGAGCGGCGCAGCCCCGGCTGTCGCGGCGAAGGGACGGCACATCGAGGCCGGGCGCTGCCGCGATCTCGGCGGCATGGCCGACAAACCAGTGCTCCAGCCCCGCCGCGGTCGCCTCGAGGTGGAACTGCAGCGCCAGAGTTTGCGATCCATGCGAGAACGCCTGGTTCTCGTAGGCCGCGGTCGAGGCCAGCCGGACCGCACCGGATGGGAGATCGAAGGTGTCGCCGTGCCAGTGCAGGACCGGCACATCGCCCTTGAGATGGCGCAGGCACGAGGCCTCGCCGGCGGCGCTCAGGCGGACCGGCGCCCAGCCGATTTCCTTCGCCGGCCCCGGATAGACCCGCGCGCCCATGGCCCGGGCGATGAGCTGCGCCCCCAGGCAAATGCCGAGAATTTGGCGGCCGGCGGCGATCTGGTTCTCGATCAGGCGGAGCTCGCGGATGAGGAACGGATAGGCCTGTTCCTCGTAGGCGCCGATGGGGCCGCCGAGCACGACCAGGAGTTCCGGGCCCGCTTCCATTCCGGCAGGATCATCAAGGCCGTCAGCGGCGTCGAGGTAGCGGATGCCATAGCCGGCCGCAGCGAGCACCGGGGCGAACGCTCCCAGATCCTCGAAGGCGACGTGACGGATGACGAGCGCGGATGCCATGGCGGCGTGCTCGCATACGCTCGCGATCGGAGTCAAGCGCGCCATCGTGTTTGCCGTTCACGGCCGACCGGCGTCGGCGCTGGCGATCACGGCCGGCTTGGCTATACTGCCGCGGCAAGTGCCGCCTTTGTGTCACGCCCAGCGCCCGGCTTATCATGTCCGTCCCCGCCATCGCCCTGGTTGCCTCAGACCACCCCCGCGCCCGCGAGGCGCTGGAGCGGTTGCGCAAGCTCTACGCGACGGTCCCGCCCGAACGCGCCGATATCATCGTCGCGCTCGGCGGCGATGGCTTCATGCTCGAAACGCTTCACCGCTATATGAACCAGAACGTTCCGATCTTCGGCATGAACCGCGGCTCTGTCGGGTTTCTGATGAACATATTCTCCGAGGACGATCTCCTCGAGCGGGTCACCAAGGCCGAGCCGATCGGCCTTAACCCGCTGCGCATGACGGCGACGGACATCCGGGGCGATCAGCACGAGGCGCTGGCAATCAACGAAGTCTCGCTGCTGCGCGAGACGCGCTTCGCAGCCAAGTTGACCATCGAGATCGACGGCATTGTCCGCATGCCGGAGATGATCTGCGACGGCGTGCTGCTTTCGACGCCGGCGGGCAGCACCGCCTACAATGTCTCGCTGAACGGCCCGATCCTGCCGCTGGGCGCCCACGTCCTTGCGTTGACCCCGATCAGCGTCTTT
Source organism: Rhodospirillales bacterium (assembly GCA_038250645.1). Classification (GTDB taxonomy): domain Bacteria; phylum Pseudomonadota; class Alphaproteobacteria; order Rhodospirillales; family Defluviicoccaceae; genus JAEULH01. Next base: position 5,942 of record JBBSCD010000008.1, on the reverse strand, counting down.
CGCCCCAGGCAATGGCGCGGCGCCATCCTTCCCCATGAAGTCACGGTCGGAGTCAAGGTACTGGCGCCCCATGATCGCCCGGTCAGCGCCGTCGCCGACTACACCGAGGTCCGCGACGTCGTCCAGGTCGAGATCTGCGAGGACCGCAGCGTCGTCCTGACCCTGCTGTTCGACCCGGAGCATAACCTGGAGGAGCGGGTCATCAAGGAGCAGTTCCTCCTATGATACGGAAGCCGACGATCCCCGTTTCCACTCGCCGCTTCCTCGTGATGTGATACACTGCACCTAATCATGCTAGGGATGATTGCCTTTATCTGGGCCAAGCAAAACAGTGGGACGCAATAAAAAATGGACCAGTTACGGAAACTTCGGCAGCTTGTGCCGGTAGAAACCGAATACGATATTCGGAATGCGTGTACTTCCCTGCTTCCGGTTCGACACCGATCGCGATTCGCTACGGTTCTACATGCCTGCGTCTGGAAGACGGCAAGCCAGTGGATCCGCGTCGTACTTTCCGATCCCAGGATTTACATGTACTCCGGGCTGAAGGTCCACATCCCCATCGGGAGTGAGATCTGGTGGCCGGACCCGAACCTTCTTGTGATCCCCAAGCGGCGGATCGTCCCCGATCTGTACTGCCGGTACGACCATTTCCTTCAGATAAATAAACCCGAACCGTACTCCGTCTTTTTTGTCAAGCGGGATCCGCGAGACGTTCTCATTTCGTGGTTCTTCTCCAATCGGTACTCCCATCGACCGATGGTGACGGTCAACAACCGCCGCCAGGCTCTGGTCGGCCTCTCGGAGCATGATGGGATCATCGCGACCATCGATGAATTCGACGAGATCGTCGGCATGCTCCGCTCCTGGCAAGCGGCCGCGGACGCGCCCGGCGTGCGCATCGTCCGTTACGAGGATCTCACCGGTGTCGATTCGCTACGTGTGTGGAGCAAGATCCTGACGCATTGCGACATCCCGGTGCCGGAGGACGTGCTGCGGCGCGTTCTCGACACCTACTCTTTCTCCAAGATCTCCGGCGGACGGGCGCCCGGCGAGGAAGACAAGACCCACAAGTACCGCAAGGGCATCCCCGGCGACTGGAAGAACCACTTCGACGAGGAGATCAGCGAGCGTTTCCATGAACGTTTCGGCGACCTTCCCCGGGAACTCGGGTACGCCTGATCGGGAAGATGAAGCGCTCGACCCGCCCTAGCCGCGCTGCGCCTGCCGGCGTTTGAACGTCACCACCCGCCAGCAATACCAGAGCACCAGCAAGGCGATGACCGCGTTCGTCGGCGGGCCGAGCCACTGGGCGATCCGGCCGTAGGCCGAGCCCAGGGCGTAGCCGCCGCCGGCAAGCAGAGCGGTCCAAATGGCCGTGCCGAGGCCCGTGTAGAGCACGAACGTCATGAATGGCATGTCGGAGACCCGGCGGGGACCGAGATGAAGGTCCGCACGGCCGGAACGAGACGGCCGATGAAGACGGCAATCCCGCCATGACGGCAGAACCAGCGGTTGGCCTTGTCGACGTCATCGGGCGACATCGTGAGCCATGCCCCGTGTCTTGCCGCGAAAGCGCGAATCCGCGCGCCGCCCAGCCAGCGGCCGACGCCGTACCAGAAGAGCGCCCCGGCGAGCGAGCCGAGCGAGCCCGCGGCGACGATGCCCGGCATGGTCAGCTTGCCGTGGCTCGCGGCATAACCGCTGAGCGGCATGATCAGCTCCGAGGGAATAGGCGGAAAGAGGTTCTCGAGAAACATCAGGCCGGCGATGCCCACGTATCCGGTCTCGTTGATCCAGCCGGTAAGCCAGTCAAACATCGCAAGCCTCGGCCCGCTCCAGCCGCCGATCTGAACCAGGAAGAATGTCTGGTTCCTAAACTATTGTACGCGAGCTTAGGCTTCGCAGGTCACATCGGATGATTGGCGTGTTCGGCAGATGCCCGGACTGCCTCCCCGGACCGCCGGTCCACCAGTACGGAGGCGCCAAAACAAGCGCTGGCGCCCCAATCCTCTTGCTGCAGCCTCAGGGAGCCGCCTCTCTTCCGCCCGGCCCGCCTCGTTCGCCGTTTTGGCGAAGCAGGACCACCGCCTGCTGGCCGAACAGGTTGGCGCGGATAAGGCCGCGGCCGAGCGGCCGGGTCGCGCCCCGCCGGTCGAGCACGTGGCCGCATTCGATGGCGATGTCGAGCGCGCCGCAGAGGGCGACGAAGTCGCGGATCGAGCAGAGGTGAATGTTCGGCGTCTCGAACCAGCGGTACGGCATGGCCGTGCTCATCGGCATCTGCCCGTCGACCAGCAGGCGCCAGCGATGCGGCCAGTAGGCAAAGTTGGGGAACGAGACGATGGCGCGCCGGCCTATGCGCATGAGCTGTTCGAGGGTCGTTTTCGGCGCGCGCATGGCCTGCAGGGTCTGGCTGAGAACGACATAGTCAAAAGCGCCCTCGGGATAGTCGAACAGGTCGGTCTCGGCGTCGCCCTGGATGACCGACAGCCCGGCGCTGACGCAGGCGTTGACGCCGTCGCTGCCGAGCTCAATGCCGCGGCCGTCGACGCCCTTCAGGTTGACCAGATGGTCGAGCAGGGCGCCGTCGCCGCAGCCGACGTCGAGCACCCGCGAGGCCGGCTCGATCATGTCGGCGATGAGCTGAAGGTCGATGCGCATCGCGGTCCGCGCGGTACTCATCGTCGTGACATTCATGCGCGCGTCCATCCGGCGAGGCCGCGATGCTGGGCGGCGCCGGCGAGGAAGCCGCGCAATACCCGATGAAACTCGGGCTCGTCGACGAGGAAGGCGTCATGGCCGGCGTCGGAGACGATCTCGGCGAAGCTGACGTTGGCCGCGACCGCGTTCAGCGCGTGAACAATGCGCCGGCTCTGCACCGTCGGATACAGCCAGTCGCTGGTGAACGACAGGACGCAGAACCGCACCGGCGTGTCGCGGAAAGCATTGGCCAGGACCCCGCCGTGGCGGGCGGCCATGTCGAAGTAATCCATCGCCCGGGTGATGTAGAGGTAGGCGTTGGCGTCGAACCGCTCGACGAAGCTTATGCCCTGATGGCGGAGGTAGCTTTCGACCTGGAAGTCGGCGTCGAAGCCGTAGGTGACGACCGTCCGGTCCTGCAGCCGGCGGCCGAACTTCTGATGCAGCTTGCCTTCGGAAAGATACGTGATATGCGCCGCCATCCGCGCCACCGCCAGGCCGCGGTGGGGGCGGCGACCGTGGCGCCAGTACTCGCCGCCCATCCAGTCCGGATCGGCCATGATCGCCTGGCGGCCGACCTCATGAAAGGCGATGTTCTGCGCCGTATGATGGGCCGCGGTCGCCACCGGAATGGCGGCGAAGACGCGCTCGGGGAACAAGGACGCCCATTCGAGCACCTGCATTCCGCCCATCGACCCGCCGATGACGGCGAAGAGCTGGTCGATGCCGAGGTGGTCGAGCAGCATCGCCTGGGCCCGGACCATGTCGGCGATGGTGATAACGGGAAAGCTCAGACTCCACGGCTCACCCGTCGCCGGGTCGATCTCGCTTGGTCCGGCCGAGCCCATGCAGCCGCCAAGGACGTTGCTGCAGATGATGAAATAACGTTCGGTGTCGAGCGGCCTGCCCGGCCCGATCATGATGTCCCACCAGCCGGACTTGCCGGTGCGCGGGTGGGAGGCCGCGGCATACTGGTCGCCGGTGAGCGCGTGGCAGACGAGGATGGCGTTCGACCGGTCGGCGTTGAGCCGACCGTAGGTCTGATAGGCAAGCGGGAAATCGCGCAGGCGGACACCGCAGTCGAGCCTCAGCGACCGGTCGCTGCCAAGGACCACCTGGTGCCCGGCGGTCGCGCACGCGATCCCAGGCGCCGCCCCGATCGCCGAAGTCGCCGCGGACACTGTCGCTCCGCCTGGTTTTTTCATCGCCGCCGTATGCCGATCAGTGGCCCGCCGTGGCCCCGCGGGCCGCTGGTCGGGGTCAAACTCTCTTTGCTTTGCCGCTGCGCCCGCATTATCACTAGGTCGCTCGCAAGACCATGGATGCGGGCGTCAGAATCCGCGGACTTCCGGAACCGATCATGAGCCTGGACCAAGACCTCGCATCCGTGCGGTCTGAGATCGACGCCATCGACGACGCCATACACGACCTGATCATCCGTCGTACAGAACTGGTCGAGCAGGTCCGTGTGATCAAGCACGACTTGCCGATCAAGATCCAGCCCTCGCGCGAGGCCGAGATCGTCTACCGGATCGTCGCCCGCCATCGCGGCCCCTTTCCCAAGCCGGAACTTGTGGCGATCTGGCGTCAGCTCATCAACGCGACGCTGTCGTTCGAAGGGCCCTTTTCGGTGGCCGCCTACACGCCGGAAGCGGACGGCAGCTACTGGGATCTGGCGCGCGATCAGTATGGCGCCTATACGCCGATGAGCCGCCACACCTCGGTGCGGTCGGTCATCGAGGCGGTCCGCCGGCGCGAGGCGATCGTCGGCGTTCTGCCGTTGCCGCGCAACGATGACGCCGATCCGTGGTGGCGGCACATCGTCACCAGCCAGCCGGAGGCGCCGCGGATTATCGCCCGGCTGCCGTTCGCCGGGCCCGCCAGCACGCGCGGCGGCGATGCGCAGGCCCTGGTCATCTGCCCGGTGGCAGTGCGACCGACGGGGCGCGACCGCACCTACCTTGCCGCCGATGTCGAGGCCGGAACCGGCCCCGCGCAGCTCGCGGCAGCGTTCGGCGGCGTCGGGCTGGCGCCGATCGTCACGATCCAGTGGCACGAGGCCGAACCGCCGGCTTCGACGCTTTATCTGGTTGAGGTCGCCGACTTCGTCGCGACCGGCGATGCCCGCCTCGACGAGGTGCGCAGGGCCTCCGGCCGGTCCCTCAACCGCCTCCTTGTGCTTGGCGGCTACGCCGAGCCTCTGGACGCCGAAGAGCTCGGCCAGGCTGCGCGCCAGGCGAGCGCAGCGGCCCCGTCGCCCGCCGGCGTATCCTGAAGCCGGCATGACGGCAATGCTTCTGCCACGGCCCGGCATCCTCGAGATCACGCCTTACGTCGGCGGCGAGTCGTCCGTCGCCGGTGTCGAGCGGATCATCAAACTCGCCTCGAACGAAAGCGCCCTCGGTCCCAGTCCACGCGCCATGGCCTCTTTGCGCGAAAGCGGTGGCGCCATCCACCGCTATCCCGACGGCGGCTGCGCCGAGCTCCGCCGCGAGATTGGCCGCGTTCACGGCCTCGACGCCGGGCGGATCGTCTGCGGCGCCGGATCCGACGAGCTGATCGGCCTGCTCTGCCGGGCCTATGCGGGGCTGGGGGACACGGTCATCTACACCCGCCACGGCTTTCTGATGTACCCGATCGCCGCCCAGGCCGCCGGCGCCACTCCGCTCGCAGTGCCGGAAACCGATTTCACAGCCGATGTCGACGCCATCCTCGCCGGCGTTGGCGAAACCACCCGGATCGTCTTTATTGCTAACCCAAACAACCCCACCGGCACCTATGTCCCGGGAGGGGAGCTGGCGCGGTTGCGGGCCGGCCTGCGCGATGACATCCTGCTGGTCCTCGACGCCGCCTACGCGGAATACCTCGACCGGGAGGACTACACCTGCGGCTTCGATCTGGCCGACGCCGGCGACAACGTCGTCGTCACCCGCACGTTCTCCAAGATCTACGGCCTCGGCGGACTGCGCCTCGGCTGGGCCTACTGCCCTCCGGCCGTCGCCGATGTCCTCAACCGCAGCCGCAACCCCTTCAACGTCTCGTCGCCGGCGCAGGCCGCCGGCATTGCGGCATTGGCCGATGGCGAGTTCGTCGCTCGCGCCCAGGCTCACAACGCCCGCTGGCGCGCCTGGCTGAGCGACGCTCTGCGTGACCTCGGCCTCGACGTTGGCGAAAGCTTTGCCAACTTCGTCCTCGCCCGCTTTCCCGACGCCGACGCGGCCGACACCGCCGACTCCTTT
>JBBSCD010000007.1:0-42767 GCA_038250645.1 Rhodospirillales bacterium | reverse complement strand
CACGAGGTCGTGTGGATGATCGAGAAGATGAACACGAGAATATGGAAAATGATCCCGATCGGGCTCGTCACCGCCGCGAGCCAGCCGTCCCACGCCTCCGGTCCCTGCGCCAGGCGGAACAGCCCAACGATCAGGATGCCGACGTAAATGGCGACGAAGATCGAGCTGATCTCGTGCAGCATGTAGTGCTGGTAGCGGCTCTGCTTGAGGAACCACGTCGTCTTCGAGACTTCGCGGTGGTAGGGCTTCCGGCTCATCGTTTCCCTCCCGGAAGGAACGAGGTCAGGTAGTCGACCGCGCTCGTGAACTTGATCTGCTGGATCGCGCCCGCCGGATCGACATCCTTGGGGCAGACCTGCGAACAGGCGCCGACAAAGCTGCACGCCCAGATGCCGTCGTGACTGGCGACGACGTGCTCGCGGGCGCTGCGCCCGACATCGCGCGAGTCCATGTTGTAGCGGTGCGCCAGCGCCAACGCCGCCGGGCCGATGAACTTCTCCTCGAGCGCGTACTGCGGGCAGGCCGAATAGCACAGAAGGCAGTTGATGCACATCGAGTACTGCTTGTAGGCCTTGAGCTGCGCCGGCGTCTGCAGGTACTCGCCGTCCTCGATCGGCTTTTCCTGTTTCGGGATGATGTACGGTTTGACGCTCTCCAGCTTCTCAATGAAGTCGTCCTGGACGATGACCAGATCGCGCTCGATCGGGAAGTTGCTCAGCGGCTCGATGCGGATGTTCTTCTGGTAGTCGCGCAGGAACGCCTTGCACGCCAGCTTTGGCTCGCCGTTGATGGACATGCCGCAGCTGCCGCAGACGAACATGTGGCAGGACCAGCGGTAGCTGAGAGTCCGGTCCATCTCGTCCTTGACGTAGTTGAGCGCGTCGAGGACGACCCATTCCTCCTCGCAGGGCACCGAATAGGTCTGGAAGAACGGCTTGTCGTCCATCTCCGGGCGGTAGCGCAGAACCTCCAGTTCGATCTGTCGCTCGCTCATGCGGCGGCACCTCCGTAAACACGCGCAGCCGGCTGCGACTTGGTGATGACGACGTCGGCGTAATCGATACGCGGGTCGCCGTTGGGGTTGTGGAACGCCATCGTGTGCTTGAGGTAGTTCTCGTCATCGCGGGCGACATGATCGAGGCGCTGATGGGCGCCGCGCGACTCCTTGCGTTGCAGGGCGGAGACGGCGACCGTCTGCGCGACCTCGATCATCGCCCCCAACTCCAGGGTCTGGTAGAGGTCGGTGTTGTAGACGTTGCTTTTGTCCTCCAGGCGGACGTCGCGGTAGCGGGCGCGCACGTCGGCGATGCGGGTGCAGGTGTCGATCAGGCTGGCTTCGTCGCGATAGATCCCGCAGCCCTCCTCCAGCGTCATGTTCATGTCGCGTCGCAGCGCCGAAACCCGCTGCTTGCCGCCGGTGCGCTTGAACAGCGCCTTGATCCGGCTCTCCGCGTCGCCGGCCTGCTTCTCGATCCGTGCGTCGCCGTCCATGGACCCCGCCGTCTTGACGTACTCGACGGCGTGAAGCCCGGCACGGGCGCCGAAGACGAGCAACTCGCCCAGCGAGTTGGAGCCGAGGCGGTTGGCGCCGTTGATGCTGACGCAGGCGCACTCGCCCGCGGCATACAGGCCCGACATCGGCGTCGCCGCGTTGATGTCGGTGTGGATGCCGCCCATCATGTAATGAATGACGGGGCGGACCGGGACGAGATCGGTGACCGGATCGGCGCCGACGTAGCTGCGGGCGAGGTCGCGGACCAGCGGCAGGCGTTCGTTGATCGTCTTCTCGCCCAGGTGGCGCATGTCGAGATAGACGACGTCGCCCCATTTCGACGGGACGGTCCGGCCCTTCTTCTGCTCATGGTAGAAGGCCTGGCTCAGGCGGTCGCGGGGTCCGAGCTCCATCGCCTTGAGCCGCGGCCATGGATCGGGCGGGCCGAGGTCGTAGTCCTGCAGGTAACGGTAGCCGTCCTTGTTGACGAGAAGGCCGCCTTCGCCGCGACAGCCCTCGGTCAGCAGGATCCCGCTGCCCGGCAGTCCGGTCGGATGGTACTGGACGAACTCCATGTCCTTCAGCGGCACACCGGCGCGGTAGGCCATGGCCATGCCGTCGCCGGTCTTGATCGCGCCATTGGTGGTGAACGGGAAGATCCGCCCGGCGCCGCCGGAACAGATGATCACCGTCTTGCCGAGGAACAGGGTCATCTCGCCGGAGCGCATCTCGATCGCGGTGCAGCCGCGGCAGACGTCGTCATCCATCATGAGATCGGTGGTGTAGTACTCATCGAAACGGCGAATTGAGGAGTACTTCAGTGAGGTCTGGAACAGCGTGTGCAGCATGTGGAAGCCGGTCTTGTCGGCGGCGAACCAGGTGCGCATAATCTTCATGCCGCCGAATGGCCGCACCGCCACCTTGCCGGACTCCTCGCGGCTCCATGGGCAGCCCCAGTGCTCGAGCTGGGTCAGCTCCTTGGGGATCTCGTTGACGAACAGCTCGACCGCGTCCTGATCGGTTAACCAGTCGCCGCCGGAGACGGTGTCATTGAAGTGATAGTCGAGGCTGTCGGTTTCCTTGACCACGCCTGCGGCGCCGCCCTCGGCCGCGCAGGTGTGGCTGCGCATCGGATAGACCTTGGAGACAAGCGCTATGTTCAGCGTTGGATCGGCCTCGGCGACGGCAATGGCGGCGCGCAATCCGGCGCCGCCGGCACCGATGATGACGATATCCGTATTAACGACCTTCATTGGGTGCTCCCATTGCCTCCCCCTGTAAATTAGCAGCGAGTATATCGCTCCCGGGGGTTAATGCCAGCGAACCCCCGCCGCGCCCCGTAATTTAAGGTTCTCCACCCCGCGAACCCTGAGCACGGATATAGGCTAACGGCCCTGAAGGTCAACGAAAAGCCAAGGCGAGGCCGCGTCAAGCCGCCGGCCGCGCAGGCGAAGCCAACGGCGGATCGTATTTCCTCGCCGCGCCAGGCGGACGGCGTCCGCCCGCCTGTGCGACGGCTTCAGGATCATGTTCGCGACCTCGTCGTGCTTGCCGCGCCGGTTGTCGTCGCCCGCTCCGGGGTGATGGTCATGGCCTTCGTCGACACGGTCATGGTCGGGCGCTATTCGGCCGAACAGCTGGCCTATCTCGGGATCGGTCTGGCGCCGATCACCGTGCTCGTGCTCGTCTTCGTCGGCCTGCTGATGGGGACGCTGGTCGTCACCGCCGCGACCTTCGGCGGCGGCGCGGGCGTCGCCTGCGGGGCGGTGTGGCGTCGCTCGCTGGCCTACGCGCTGGCGCTGGGGCTCGTCGGCGCCGGCATCTGCGCCCTTGGCGAGCCGATGCTGCGCGCCTTCGGGCAGACGCCGGAACTTGCCCGCGAGGGCGGCGCCGTCGTCCGCGTCATCGGCTTCGGCCTGCCCGCCTACACCCTCTTTCTGACGACGACGTTCTTCCTCGAGGGGATGCGCCGGCCGCTGCCCGGCATGACGATGATGATCGTCGGTAACCTGGTGAACGTCGGGCTGAACTGGATCTTCGTCTACGGTCACTTCGGCCTGCCCGCGATGGGCGCGGTGGGCTCGGCCTGGGCGACGACGGGCGTGCGCGTCTTCCTCGCTGTCGGCCTTGTCGCCTATGTCTGGACATTGGCCGACGCAAAGCGCCTGGGCGTTCGCGGCGGCGCGAGGACGCCTTGGCGGGCCTGGCGGCACCAGCGCCGCCTCGGCTACGCCGCCGCCGCCAGCATCGGCGTCGAGGGCGCGGCCTTCGCCACGCTCAACGTCTTCGCCGGCTGGCTGGGGGTGCTGCCGCTGGCGGCATTCGCCATTGCGCTCAACCTGATCTCGATGGTTTTCATGGCCGCCGTCGGGATCGGCGCGGCGACCGCGGTGCGGGTCGGCATCGCCCACGGCCGCGGCGAAGTCAGCGAGGTGGCGATGGCCGGATGGGTTGGCCTCGCCGTGTGCGCTTTCGTCATGGCGGTGTTCGCGGCGGTACTCGCCATCGCCCCAAACCTGATCGCCGCCGTCTACACCACCGATCCGGCGTTGCGCGCCGCCGCCGCGCCGCTGATCGCGTTCAGCGCCTGGATCCTGATCGTCGACGGCGGCCAGGGGGTGATGGCGAATGCATTGCGCGGACGCGGCGAGACCTGGGCGCCGACGGGGCTGCACTCCATCAGCTATCTCGGGATCATGATCCCGCTGGCGTACGTCCTCGCCTTTCCCGCCGCCCGCGGCGCCCTGGGGCTGTTCGAGGCGACGCTGGTCGCCAGCATCGTCTCGGTCAGCCTGCTCTCCGCCCGCTTTGCCTGGCTCGGCCGGCGGGATCGGCAAGGCTCGGGCGAGGACACGAGCTAGACACGGGCGCGGAGCGCTTCCCAGGAGGCTCCTGAACGGGTATCCTTCGCGACTTATGCGTGTGGCCGGATGGTGCTCTTGAGCGGTCGCGTTTTGCCGACTCCCTGGCTGGAGTTCGTCCGGTGGTGTCGCGCCCGCGGTCTGCGGCCGCTGCCGGCCCATCCGTGGACGGTCGCCGCCTACGCCCGCTGGTGCGAGCCCCGCCACCGCTACCCGACCATCGCGGCGCGGATCCGTGCGATCGCCCGGATCCACCTGCTCAAGTGCGCGAGCTTCCCGGAGCGCCACCCGACCGTTCAGCGCACGCTCACGCTGATCGAGGCGCGCGATCGCGGCCGGGCGAACCGCAGCGACCTGTTCGACGCGGACACGGCCGCCACAGAGCAGCCCGTCAAAACTGCGAAGCGGAAGCCCGCGGCGGACATGACGGGAGGCGAGCCCGCCCCGCGGAGACGGCGACGCCCCGGCGGCGAGCTGCGCGCGACCCCGCGCCTCGTTCCGCGCCGGCCGCGTGCCGGGTGAGGCCGGGCGCAGTCCGCGGACCGGGTTTGGTTGCGGGCGTTCGCGTCAGGGGCTACGATTGCGCTGCAACAAAGCCAACCACAGGCCGCGCGGCGACACGATCAGCACGGCGACCGGCTCAGAGGGGATCAGCGATGGACGAACTCAACGGCTACTATTTCGAGGATCTTTCCGAAGGCATGACCGACACCTTCGGCAAGACCATCACCGACGCCGACATCTGCATCTTCGCCGGCGTCTCCGGCGACACCAACCCTGTCCACCTCAACGACGAGTACGCCAAGGCGACCATGTTCAAGGGCCGGATCGCCCACGGCATGCTCGGCGCGGCCTTCATCTCGGCGGTGTTCGGCACCAAGCTGCCCGGCCCGGGCTGCATCTACGTCAGCCAGACGCTGAAGTTCAAAGCGCCGGTCAAGGTCGGCGACACGCTGATGGCCCGCGTTACCGTCCGCAAGCTTATCCCCAACAAGAAGTTCGCCGAGTTCGACACGGTCTGCACCGTCGGCGACAAGACGGTCATCGAGGGCGAGGCGCTCATTATGGTTCCGAGCAAGGGTTAGCCGTCCAGAAGCTGGCGCTTCGCGGCAGCGCGCGCGCCCAACGGCGACTCGGCTGCAGCAAACGCTGCCGGCTTGCCAAGGGCTTGACCCCGCGCGCAATGGCGGACAGGTAAAGGTTCATGCGGCTTTTTCGAACCCACCAGGGCCTGCCCGCTAAATTCCGCGGCTGCGCTGTCGCTGTCGGCAACTTCGACGGGGTCCACCTCGGTCATCAGGCGGTCATCGGCGAGGCCGGGCGGATCGCGCACGCGTCGGCGATCCCATGGGCCGTCCTGACCTTCGAGCCTCATCCGCGATCGGTCTTCGCGCCCGAGGGCGGGCCCTTCCGGCTGACGCCGTTTCCGGTGAAGGCGCGGCTGATCGAAGCGCTGGGAGCGGACCTGCTTGTCGTCGTTCCCTTCGAAGCCGAGTTCGCCCGGGTCTCGGCGCGCAGCTTTGTCGAAGACGTGCTCGTACGCGGCCTCGGCGCCAGCCATGTCATCTGCGGCCATGACTTCGCCTTCGGCCAGGGCCGCAAGGGCACGCCGGAACTGTTGCTGTGGCTCGGCGACGAGTTCGGCTTCGGCTTCACCTGCGTTCAGGAGGTGCGCGACGGCGACGGCGAGGGCTACTCGTCGACCCGCATCCGCGACTACCTTCGCCGCGGCGAGCCGGCCGTCGCCTCGCGGCTGCTCGGTCGGGCGTTCGAGGTCGAAGGCGAGGTCGTCGAGGGCGACAAGCGCGGGCGCAGCATCGGCTTTCCGACCGCCAACGTCCGTCTCGGCGACTACATTCATCCCGCCCACGGCGTCTATTCCGTCCGCGTCGGCATCATCGACAAGGGCGCGCCGAGCTGGTTCGACGGCATCGCCAATCTCGGTAAGCGGCCGACGTTCGCCGGCAGCGAGGTGCTGCTGGAAACCCACATCTTCGATTTCGCGGGCGACCTCTATGGCCGCCGGATCCGCGTCGCCCTTGCCGAATACATTCGGCCGGAAAAGAAGTTTGACGGCATCGAGGCCCTACGGGCACAAATCGCCGACGATGTCGCCCGCGCCCGCCAGTCGCTGCGCGACGGCGATCGGCGGCTGCCGATGGCGCGTACCGTCAGAACCGGATCGGGATTTTAGGTTTGGACTACAAGTCGACCGTCTTTCTTCCTCGCACCGACTTTCCCATGAAGGCGGGATTGCCGCGCCGGGAGCCTGAGATGCTTGCCCGCTGGGAGGCCATGGGGCTGTTCCACCGGCTGCGCGAGGCCTCGCTCGGGCGGGAGAAGTTCATCCTCCACGACGGCCCGCCCTATGCGAACGGCAACATCCACATCGGCACCGGCCTGAACAAGATCCTCAAGGACGTTATCAACCGCTCGCAGCAGATGCTGGGCAAGGACGCCAACTACGTTCCGGGGTGGGACTGCCACGGGCTGCCCATCGAGTGGAAGATCGAGGAACGCTATCGCGCCGCCGGCAAGGACAAGGACGAGGTGCCGATCGTCCGCTTCCGCCAGGAGTGCCGGGAGTTCGCCGGGAACTGGATCGATATCCAGCGCACCGAGTTCCGCCGCCTGGGCGTCCTCGCCGACTGGGAGCGGCCGTATTCGACCATGAACCCGGCGGCCGAGGCGCAGATTGTCCGCGAGCTCGGCGCTTTTCTGATGAACGGCGCGCTGTACCGCGGCGCGAAACCGGTGCTGTGGTCGATCGTCGAAGGCACGGCGCTGGCCGAGGCCGAGGTCGAATACTACGACCACACCTCGACGACGATCTTCGTCCGCTTCCCGGTGGAGCGGGCGCCGCGGCCGATGCTCGAAGGCGCGGCGGTGGTAATCTGGACGACGACGCCGTGGACCATGCCGGGCAACCGGGCGGTCGCCTACGGGCCGGACTGCGTCTACGCGGTCACCGAGGTGAGGGCCGTGCACGCCGATAGCCTCGCCGTCGCCGGTGAACGGCTGGTCGTCCTGCGCGATCTGGTCGAGACGGTGTGCGCCGCCGCCGGCATCAGCGAACACGAGGAGGTCGACAGCCTCAGCGGCGCCGATCTCGCCGGGACGGTCTGCCGCCATCCGCTCCACGCCGGCGGCTACGACTTCGCGGTGCCGCTTTTGCCCGCCGACTTCGTCGACACCGAGACCGGCAGCGGCTTCGTCCACATCGCCCCCGGCCACGGCGCCGACGACTGGGAGCTCGGCCTGCGTCATGGCATCGCGGTCCCGGAAACTGTCGGGCCGGACGGAACCTTCTTCGACCATGTGCCGCTGTTCGCCGGTCGCTGCGTGCTCAGCGCCGAGGGCAGGGAAGGCGACGCCAACACGGCCGTTGTCGGCGCGCTCAGGGACGCCGGCGGGCTGCTTGCCTCGGGCACGCTTGTCCACAGCTATCCCCACTCGTGGCGGTCGAAGGCGCCGCTGATCTTCCGCAACACGCCGCAGTGGTTCATCTCGATGGAAAAGACCGGGCTGCGCGACGTGGCGCTGGCGGCGGTCGATGCGACCCGCTTCGTCCCCCCATCGGGGCAACGGCGGTTGCGCGGGATGATCGAAACCCGGCCCGACTGGTGCATTTCCCGCCAGCGCGCCTGGGGTGTGCCGATCACTGTCTTTGTCGACCGCGCCACCGGCGAGCCGCTGCGCGATCCGCGCGTGCTTGACCGGATCGCGGAGGCCTTCGCCGCGGAAGGCGCCGATGCCTGGTTCACATCGGACCCCGCGCGCTTCCTCGGTCCGGACTACAACGCGGGCGACTTTGAGCAGGTCACCGACATTCTCGATGTCTGGTTCGAGTCCGGCGCAACCCACAGCTTCGTCCTCGAGCCGCGCGCGGACCTGCGCTGGCCGGCCTCGCTCTATCTCGAAGGTTCCGACCAGCATCGTGGCTGGTTCCACTCGTCGCTGCTGGAATCCTGCGGTACCCGCGGCCGCGCGCCTTTCGATGCGGTTCTCACCCACGGCTTCGTCATGGGCGAGGACGGCGAGAAGATGTCGAAGTCGCGCGGCAACGTGATCGCGCCGCAGGACGTTGTCGAAACGCACGGCGCCGATGTCCTGCGCCTGTGGGTGGTCGGCTCCGACTACGCCGAGGATCTGCGCATCGGTTCGGCCATCCTCAAGCAGCACGCCGACGTCTACCGCCGCCTGCGCAACACCTTGCGCTTCCTGCTTGGCAATCTCGCTGGGTTCAGCGGCCAGGAGCGGATCGCGCCCGCGGAGATGCCCGAGCTGGAGCGCTGGGTTCTCCACCGTATGGTCGAGCTGGACCAGGGCCTGCGCAAGGCCTGCGACGACTTCGCCTTCCACGGCCTTTTCGCCGAGCTGCACACCTTCTGCGCCGTGGAGCTTTCGGCGTTCTACTTCGACATCCGCAAGGACAGCCTTTATTGCGATCCGGCAAACTCCTCGCGGCGGCGGGCCGCGCGCACCGTCCTCGACACCGTCTTTGACTGCCTGACCGCGTGGCTCGCGCCGTTCATCTGCTTTACCGCCGAGGAAGCGTGGCTGGCCCGCAACCCGGGCGAGGATTCGAGCGTCCATATGCGCACCTTCCCGACACTGCCGGGCGAATGGCGTGACGATGCGCTGGCGGCGCGATTTGCGCTTCTGCGCCGGCTGCGCCGGGCCGTGACGGGCGCACTTGAGGTCGAACGCGCGGCGCGACGGATCGGCTCCAGCCTCCAGGCCCGCGCGGTCGTCTATGCCGAGCCGGAATATCACGACGCGATCCGCGGCATCGTTCCGGCCGAGCTGTTCATCACCTCGACGGCGGCGCTGGAAAGCGGGCCGGCGCCGGATGACGCCTTCCGCATCGCCGATGTTCCGGGGGTGGCGGTGGTCATTGCTCCGGCCGAGGGCCGCAAGTGCGAGCGCTGCTGGCAGGTGCTGGAAGAGGTGGGCCGGAACGCGGATCATCCCGATATCTGCGCGCGCTGCGCCGACGCCGTCGGCGGCGACCTGGCGGCGGCCGAGTAGGCCGCCCGGCTCCGCGATGAAGCGGGTGCGCCACCTTGTCTTCGGCCTCGGCCTCGCCGGGTCGGTGATCGTCGCCGATCAGCTCAGCAAGTGGGCGATCATGGGGATCATGCGTCCGCCGCGGGTCATCGAGCTGACCGCGTTCTTCAACTTCGTCGTCGGCTGGAACCGGGGTGTCAGCTTCGGCCTGTTCAACAACGATTCGCCGCTCAACGCCTGGGTCCTTCCCGTCCTCGCCCTTTCCATCGCCGTCGTTCTGGCGATCTGGTTGGCCCGGACCGACCGGCGAACGATCGCCCTTGGCCTCGGTCTGATCATCGGCGGCGCTATCGGCAACGTCGTCGACCGGCTGCGGTTCGGCGCCGTCTTCGATTTTCTTGACGTTCATGCCTTCGGCTTCCACTGGCCGGCGTTCAACGTCGCCGACTCCGCGATTACCATCGGCGCCGTGATCCTGGTTGCCGATTCCTTGTTTGCGCGGGCGGATGTCCGTAAACTTCCCGAAGAGACACCGTAGGGGCGCTTGAGATCATGAGGCATCATTGGTGGCCGGTTGCGGTCGTTGCCCTGGCACTGGTCGTCGGCGGTTGCCAGTCTGTGCGGGATCTGGCCGGTCAGGGCAAGCGTCCGCCGGACGAGTTCACCGTCTACAAACGCACGCCGCTCAGCGTTCCGCCGGACTTCTCGCTCAAGCCGCCGGTGGCCGGCGCCGTGACGGAAGGCACTAGCGCGCGCGCGGATGCCCGCCAGGCGCTGCTCGGTAGCGCCGGCGTGACCGACCCCGGCGCCGACGCGACCGCCTACCGGGCCGGCGCCAGCGCGGCCGCGGCCCAGTCCGCCGGGCTCTCCGCCCTGCTCGACCGCACCGGCGGGATCAACGCCGATCCGAACATCCGCTCCATCGTCAACCGCGAGACCACCATCCTAGCCGACGCGGACAAGTCGCTGACCGACCGGCTGATGTTCTGGAGCAAGGCGAAAGAATACGGCGCGGTCGTCGATCCGGCCAAGGAAGCCCGCCGCATCCAGGATAATCAGGCGCTCGGCAAGCCGATCATCGCCGGCGCCACGCCCACGATCGAGCGCAAGCCTCGCGCCCTGCTAGAAGGGATATTCTAGAGCGACTTTACTTTCCAGGCTCTTAGCCCAAAAAACTCCTCACTTTGCTGTCTTGCCGATCGCAACAGCTCCGCTTGTTTCTTCCCATCAGATTTTTTCGCGAAAATCATCGGCGAGTTTAGGAAGGGATAGCTTCCCCACTTCAAAATCCGACAAATTGAGTTCTCGGCGGAGGTTATTTCTAAGAAGAACCATAATATCTTCCATTATACTGTCTAGCTCTTCAGCTATTTTTATTATTTCACCCATGGCTCTATTCATCTTTAAAAATTTTTCGTCGATATTTTCAGTATTGCTAATCTGTGCAGACATCGTTTTATCTGGCTTTTCTTGTTTTTGCCGTGCGTCAAAAACTTTTAGCTTGGCCACAAATTCTTTCCATGCTCTGTATGCTTTTTGATATTCTTTAAATTCATTCTCATTCGCGTAGAGCAAAAAATCAACATATATTAGATCAAGATTTGCAGTTTGATTGATAGATCTTTTCTGGCCCTGCGATAAGTTATTCTCTAGAAACAGCTTTAGGCTGTTATACATATGAATTCTATGGTTTAGAGCATGCTCAAATATTTTGAGCTCTCTCGTGCGTTTCCGCTCCTTTATCCACGTGTATACCGCCCACATACCGGCAAAACTCGGTACTAGCCATGGAAGCGCTCCCTTAAGCCACGAGAGCAGTTCTGTCAGTAGATTGATTACCATTGCGGGATCCATGCGATGTTTTCGATTACGAAACGATATAGTTCTCGTCTGGGCCTTGATGATAGCCGATGCGAGCATCAACGCCGATCGCGAAAAGCCGTCGGATGTTGCCGGCCGCCTAAGCACGACCCCATATCCGCCTTAGGATACGAGGCCCGAGTCGTTGCGCCCGTGAGTGGCGCCACGCGGCCCTCGGATCGCGCCTACGCGCCTGCAATTGAAAGAATGGGAGAAACGATGTCGAAGCGGGCGCGAAGCCGGGTTGCGACCGAGCCGGCAGGGGCGCTGATCGGTTTGATGACTCTGGCTCTCGTGCTGTTCGCCGGCCCGGTCCGGGCGGCGGTCTTCAACCCCGAGACCTTCACCCTCGACAACGGCCTGCAGGTCGTTGTGATTTCCAATCACCGCTCGCCGGTTGTGACCCACATGATCTGGTACAAGGTCGGCGCCGCCGATGAGCAGGCCGGCCATTCCGGCATCGCCCATCTGCTCGAACATCTGATGTTCAAGGGCACCCCGGCGCACGGACCCGGCGAGTTCTCGACGCTGGTCTCGCGCAACGGCGGCCAGGAGAACGCGTTCACCTCCTGGGACTATACCGCCTACTACCAGAGCGTCGCCAAGGACCGACTGCCGCTGGTGATGGAGCTCGAAGCGGACCGGATGACAAATCTGGTGCTCAACGACGAGCAGATCGCGTCGGAGAAAGAGGTGGTTCTGGAGGAGCGGCGTCAGCGGGTCGAGAACGACCCGGGCGCGATCCTCGACATCTACGCCGACGCGACCCTGTTCTTCAACCACCCTTATCGGCGGCCGATCATCGGCTGGGAGAACGAGATCCGGGATCTCGCCGTCGCCGATGTGCTCGCCTTCTACAGGCGCTGGTACGCGCCGAACAACGCCATCCTGGTCGTCGCCGGCGACGTGACCGCCGAAGAGGTTCGGCCGCTCGCCGAACGGTACTATGGCGTAATTCCGCGCGCGGATACGTCGCAGCGGGTCGCTCTTCAGGAACCGCCGGCCATCACGCCGCGGCGGGTCGAGCTCAGCGATCCGCGCGTCCGGCAGGAAACCTGGAGTCGGAGCTACATCGCGCCCAGCGCGGTCTATGGCGCTACCGAACGGGCCGATCCGCTCGAGGTGCTTGCGCACATTCTCGGCGGCGGACCGTCGAGCCGCCTCTACCGCAAGCTTGTCGTCGAGGACGGCCTCGCCGACCAGGCCCGGGTCTGGTACGAGGCGGACATGCGCGGGCCGTCCCAGTTCGTCATTGCCGTGCAACCGCGCGAAGGCGTGTCCCTGGCTGTGATTGAGACGGCGGTTGATGCCGTGGTGGCCGATGTGATCAACGCCGGCGTCAGCGCCGATGACGTTAAGAGGGCACGGCGTCGACTGCAGGCCGAGGCTGTCTATGCCCGCGACTCCATCAGCGATGGCGCGCAGGTGCTTGGGCGCGCGCTGGCGATCGGGCTGCCGGTCGAGCACGTTGAGTACTGGCCTGCGCGCATCGCCGCGGTCTCCGCCGATGAGGTGAACGCCGCGGCGAAAGCGGTGCTCCACCCCGGCGGTTCGGTCACGGCACTCCTGCGCAGCGAAGGCGAGCAGCAGGCGGCGGCGCGATGAACGCATTCCATCTCGTCGAGCGCGCCGCTCGCCGGGCGGCGACGCTTTCGGTCCTGGTGGCCGCCATCGTGGCTCTTGGGTTCGTCGTGATCGGGCAGCCGGCGCAGGCTGTCGAGGTTCAGCGGGTCACCGGCGGCGGCGTCGAGGCCTGGCTTGTGGAGGATCATACCAATCCGATCGTCACCGCCCGCTTGGCTTTCCGAGGCGGCGCGGCGCTGGACCCGGCCGACAGGAGCGGGCTGGCCGAGATGGTCGCGGCGTTGCTCGACGAAGGCGCCGGCGACCTCGACTCGACGGCCTTCCACGAGCGTCTCGAGGACCTGGCGATCACCCTCGGCTTCGATGCCGACCTGGATGCCCTGCGCGGCAAGGTCGAGACGCTGAGCGAACATCGCGACGCCGCTTTCGCGCTGCTTCGCCAGGCGCTGACCGCGCCACGGTTCGATGCCGAGCCGGTCGCGCGGGTTCGCAGTCAACTGCAGGCGGCCGCCCGTGCGGCCCTGGAGGATCCCGACACAGTTGCGTC
Organism: Rhodospirillales bacterium; assembly: GCA_038250645.1. GTDB lineage: Bacteria > Pseudomonadota > Alphaproteobacteria > Rhodospirillales > Defluviicoccaceae > JAEULH01. Next base: position 29,413 of record JBBSCD010000007.1, on the reverse strand, counting down.
GCGGGCCTTCTTTGCGATGGCCTTTCCCGATCATCCCTACGGCCGTCCCGCCGGCGGCACGGCCGAAAGCCTCGCCGCCATCGCCGCGCAGGATCTGCGCGCCTTTGCAACCTCCAGACTGACCAAGGACCGGCTCGTCATCGGCGTTGTCGGCGACATCACTGCGGACGAACTGTCGGCGCTTCTGCAGCGGACCTTCGCCGATCTGCCTTCGACGGGCGACGTGGCGGCGGTTGCCGATGTCGATCCGAACATCCACGGCCAGACCGTGGTGGTGCCCACCGGCGCCCCGCAGAGCGCCATAATCTTCGGCCAGCGCGGTCTTCCGCGCGATGATCCGGATTTCTATGCGGCGACGGTTCTGGCGCACATCCTCGGCTCCGGGCCGTTTACTTCGCGTCTCTATCAGGAAGTGCGCGAGAAGCGCGGCCTCGTCTACACGGTCTATGCCCGGCTGGCGCCGCTCGACCATGCCGCGCTGATCCTAGGTACCGCCGGCACGGTTAACGATCGGGCGGGCGAGACGCTCAGGGTCATCCGCGACGTCTGGAGCGAAACAGCCCGGGATGGCGTTGACGAAGGCGACCTTGCCGATGCGAAGACCTATCTCACCGGCTCGTTCCCGCTCCGCTTCACCTCAAGCGGCCAGATTGCCGGCATCCTCGTCTCCATGCAGCTTGAGCACCTTGGCATCGATTACCTCGATCGCCGCAACGCGCTCATCGAGGCAGTGACCCTTGCCGATGTCAATCGGCTGGCCCACGAGCTGCTCGCTCCCAAGTCGCTGGCCTTCGTTGTCGCCGGCGCGCCGATCGGCGTCAAAGCGAACAACTGAGCGCGGCCCGAATCTATCCTGCTTATTCTGCGGCGACGGCTGAAGGACGCATGTTCGTGCGCGGCCGATCGTGGGCCTTGCCCGCGCCCTCAGGAAATACTACTATAGGTTTGGTAAATTTGATTGGGTTGTGTTCGTGGCACTCCCATATCGCTCATTGCGCGCGCCGGTTCGTGCGGATGGTCATCGGGAGGCGGGGATTGCCGCATGGACTCGTGGAGCGAACAGTTGCTGTCCAAGGTTGTGCCCGGCGCGATCTTTGCCTTGGCCCTGGCTGCCGGCGTAGCAGCGGACGCACCTGGGCGAGCTGCTGCCGAGGCTGGGAACACCGCGCCAGGTGAGTCCGTGGCCATGTATTCGCCGCTCCCGCCGGCTCGGGTGGGAGAACGCGCGGAGTCACATCCAAGAGCCAGGGCGTCGACGGCGATCCCGACAGCCTATGTCGCGGTCGCAGTTTCCCGCCTCGTCGGCGAGGCCGGCGATGGGGCAGCTGGCGTCGATTCCGATCAGCTCGAACTGTTGCGCAGCTTCTACATCCAGCGAGGCTTTACGCCGGCCTGGATCGATGGCAACGGTTTCAGCGCGCGCACTGCGGCGCTGCTTGCGGCCTTCCGCCGGGCGGGAGATGACGGCCTTGACCCGGACGACTACATCCCGGTGCAGATGGGCGGCGCGCCTGACGACGCCGCCGGCGATCTGGCAAGGCTGGACGTAAACCTGAGCGCGGCGCTGCTGCGCTACGCCCGTAATCTGCGCCTGGGGCATCTCGACCCGGAGCGCATGGATGTGGGCGGCGCTTTGGCGCGCAAGACCTTCGACGCCGCGAACGTCCTCGCGGAGGCTGCCGCCGCCGATGATCTGGGCGCCCATCTCTCTACTCTGGTCCCGGCAAATGCAAGCTATGCCGGGCTGCGCCGGTCCCTGCGCGAATATCGCGAGCGGGCAGCGGCGGGCGGCTGGCCGGTGCCGGCATTCGATCGCCTCGAGGCGGACAGTGAAGGCGACGGCGTCCTGCTGCTGAGGACAATCCTGCACGCGACGGGCGATCTGCGCGAAGATCCGGCAGGTGTTGCCGCCCCGACGGTGTACGACGACGCCGTGACGCTGGCGGTGAAGAGCTTCCAGTCGCGCCATGGCCTCACGCCCGATGGCGTCGTCGGCGAGCAGACGCGGCTCGCTATGGCCGTTCCGGCGGAGGCCCGCATCCACCAGATCCTGATCAACATGGAGCGGGCGCGCTGGCTGCCCGACGAGCTCGGCGATCCCCACCTGCTGGTCAACCTGGCGGGATTCACGCTCAATTACGTGAGTAGCGGCGGTGACGCGTTCGAGATGCGCGTTATCGTCGGCAAGCCGGACCGCAGTACGCCGGAATTCAGCGGCCTGATCACCTACCTGGAACTTAACCCGACCTGGACGGTGCCTCGGATCATCGCTGTCGAGGACCTGTTGCCGCGGTTCCGCCGGGATCCGAATTTTCTCGCTGCCAAAGGCTTCAGTATCTTCACCAGCGGCGGCGGCGCGGTGGATCCCGCCGGGATCGACTGGGGCACAGCGCGCGCGACCGGCTTTCCCTATTGGCTTCGTCAGAAGCCGGGGCCAGGCAACGCGTTGGGGCGCGTAAAGTTCATGTTTCCGAACACCTTTGACGTCTACCTCCACGACACGCCGTCAAGGGGGCTGTTTTCCCAGCCGGTGCGGGCGTTCAGCTCCGGCTGCATCCGCCTGGAGCAGCCGCTGGAGCTTGCGCTGAAGCTTTTGGAAGCTAACGGCGACTGGAACCGGAAGCGTCTGCGCGCCGTCATCGCCTCCGGCGACACCCGCACCGTCACCCTCCGCCGGCCGGTTCGGGTTCATCTGGCCTATCTGACCGCGTGGCGTGGCGCCGATGGCGCCGTGCAGTTCCGCGACGACATCTATGGCCGCGATCGGACGCTCGAGGCCGCCTTGTCGGCGCACGAGGTGAGCCTCGCCCGGGCCGGTGACGAAACCGCCACACCGCTGCGTTAGCCCAAGGTGGTTCCTGGCGGCCACCGATTGCACCGATCTGGCATGCGAACCCACGCTATTGCTTGACGGCGCCAATTTCGCACAGGCAAAAAGACCTGTCCGGCTAGGCGACAAGAAGAGGGACAAGACCGTGGATCGGGAGCAAGACGATATTCACCTTGGCCGTCGGCACTTTCTCGGTGTCGGGCTGGTGGCGGCCGCGGCATTGGTTCCGGTCCCGGTCTGGGCGAAGGTGCCCTTGCTTCAGGAACGCGCGCTCTCGCTTTTTCAAGCTCATACCGGCGAGCGGCTGAACGCCGTCTACTTCGCCAATGGGCGCTACCTGCCGGGCGTGCTGAAGCAGGTCAACTATATCCTGCGGGATTACCGGATCAACGAGATCAAGCCGGTCTCGCCCCAGCTCCTTGACCTGCTTTATGCGCTAGGGCAGCGGCTTGGCACCGGCGGCAATTTCGAGGTGCTCTCGGGCTATCGCTCGCCGCAAACGAACGCTCTGCTCGGGCGCAGCAATCGCGCCGTCGCCAAGCACAGTCTGCACATCGAAGCCAAGGCCATCGACATCATGGTTCCCGGTGTCGGCGCGCGCGATGTCGCGCGGATGGCGCGAGACATGCGGGGCGGCGGGGTCGGCTACTACCCCAGGCGGAGTTTTGTGCACGTCGACATCGGCGACGTCCGCACCTGGACCGCCTGAAGGCTTGGTTTAGAGTTGCGCGGCTGGCGGTGCGGTCCGCGGGCCAGCAGCGCGAGGGAGCTGGGAGCGGAAACATGACCATCGATAAGGTCGGCGTCGTCGGCGCCGGAACCATGGGCAACGGCATCGCCCAGACCTTCGCCGCCGGCGGTCTCGACGTCGTCATGAGCGACATCAGCGAGCAGGCCGTTCAGCGGGGGCTGGAGACAGTCCGCAAAAGCCTCGACCGGCTGGTGAGCCGGGACAAGATGAGCGCCGTCGACCGTGACGCGGCACTGGCGCGGATCCGCACAACAACCAGGATCGACGATTTCGCCGACCGGGATCTGGTGGTTGAGGCGGCCCTGGAGAAGGTTGACCTCAAACAGAAGCTGTTCGGCGATCTCGACCGGATCTGCAAGTCCGGCGCGATCCTCACCTCGAACACGTCGTCGATTTCGCTGACCAAGATCGCTGCCGCGACGAAGAGGCCGGGCCAGGTCATCGGCATGCATTTTTTCAACCCGGTCCCTGTGATGAAGCTCGTCGAGATCATCCGGGCGCTTCAGACCGAGGACGAAGTGTGTCGAACCATTGAGGAGGTAAGCCGGCGCATCGGCAAGATCCCCCACGTAGTGAAGGATTCCTACGGCTTCGTCGTCAACCGCGTCCTGGTGCCGATGATCAACGAGGGTATCAACTGCCTGTACGAAGGCCTGACCCAGCCGGAGGACATCGACAACGCGATGAAGCTCGGCGCCAATCATCCGATGGGGCCGCTTGCGCTCGCCGACCTGATCGGCCTCGACGTCATCCTCGACATCATGCAGACGCTCTACGAGGGCTTTGACGACCCCAAGTACCGGCCGAGCCCGCTGTTGAAGCAGATGGTCGACGCCGGATACCTGGGGCGCAAGACCGGCCGTGGTTTCTTCACCTACAACTAGATCAATCCCGCCATGGCAGCGATGATCTGAAGTGCCGCCGCGGCCAGACTGGCCTGCGCCTGCGTCTGCAGGCAGAGGAGAATGGGAATGTACGTCAGTGTCCGCCGCTACGATAACGTCCGCTCGGTCAGCCAGGTCTGCGGCCGGATTGCCGAGAGCTTCGTCCCATTGCTGCGAAAGAGCCCGGGTTTCATCGCCTACTACGCCGTCGACGGCGGCGGTGGGAGCATGGCGACGCTCAGCGTGTTTTCCACCGAGCGCATGGCCCGGGAATCGAACGAACTGGCGGCGCGGTGGTTGAAGGAGAATGTCGCCGACCTGCAGCCGGACCCGCCGACGATCCTCGCCGGCAAGGCGGAGGTGGCGGTTACGGCCTGACCGCCCGCATTGGTGCTAACGCCCGGGTATGGCGGCAACGGCGGCACTCCCGTCGGGACCGTCCGGTGGCGCGTCGATCAGACACCAGCGCGCGGTCTCAACGACAGTGTCCGCTTCCCCGCCGCTCGACAGGCGCTCGTTCGAGCAGCCCGGCCAGTAGCCGCGACGGCACGATCCGTTTCGCTCGGTCCGCCATTGCCCGGCGCTCCTGCAGGCGCGCCAGTTGGAGTCCGTTGACAGAACCTTGTAGCGGTAGATCTCCCTCAACCAGAACTCGCCGAGCGCATCGCCGGTGGGCAGCAGGTCGATGACCCAGGCCCATTTCCCGGGCTCGGCGGGACGCGCGACTGCGAGCGCGCCGCGGGCAACGGCGCGCTGATATCCATTCAGAAAGTGCGATTCCAACGTTATGCCGAGATTGCCGGCGCGGGTCTGAAACATGAGCTCGGTGACGAGCTGCTCGCAGTCGGCGGGGAGGACGAAGGCGGTGGGAAAAACCAGCGTGGTGCCAAGGAACGTCCCGGCCCGGGCGAAGGGATCGATCTCGAAGAAGTAGCCGACCACCCGCATTTCAGCGGCGACCACCCTGATATGAGCCTTGATGGTATCGTCGCCGAGGCGTGACCAGGTTCGGCTCAGCCGATTCCACACCGCCATGGCCCCGGCATAGTCAGGGTCCGTCGCCGCCCAGTGCCGCTCGAAGGAAAGCGGGAAGTCACGGCCCTGGCCGGCGCGCTCGCGCTGGATCATGGTCACGATCGGCTGTAGGGCGCCGACGGCACCCCACGAGACCACGTGGACGAGGTGAGGCGCGCGCGCAGCGCCGGCGTCGAGATACTCCTGAAGCAGGAAGCCCTCACCTTGAGCCGTAAGCGCCCCCTGGCTTTGCCCGGTGATGAAGACTTCGCCGCCGTGATCCGGATCACCAGCATAAGCCGCCGCGTCGGCGATAAGACGAAGGGCAGCGGTCGAGACCATGTGCGCGCGGGCCATGGTCAGGCCGGCGGCCCAGTCGCGAAAATCGGTGTTCACGAAAACCTGGGTGCCGGCGATCGCGTAGATACGATGAGCGTCCCCCGGCATCGGATTACGCCGTTCGAAGGCGACGGCCTTGAACCCGGTGTAGGTATCGAGGTAGGTCGCAGCGACGACGTAATCCCTCAGCTTATGCGCCGATGCGGGCGGGAGGTAGCCCTCCTCGCGCAGATCGGGCATTCGGCGTTCGATGACATCGTATGCAAGGTCGGCGGCGATGACCGTCGCTTCATCCACCTGCCACACCGCCGATAGCGACGACCGTGGATCGTCGACAATCTGGGTGCGCCGCATGTCTTCGTAGACAAGATCGTTGCTGAGGGATCTGGGGATCGGCAGGTCGCGCAGGCCGCCGATCTGAATGTCGAACGCAGCGGGTCCCGTCGCGGCGGGCTGCTCCACCGCGAATGAGAGGCGTCCACCGTCTTCCGCCTGAGCGGCATTCAATATCGCGCGCGCGTCAGGGACGGCGCTCGACGTCACAACCCTGACGTCGCGCCGGAGTATATCGTCCATCGCAGCGGGCGCGCCCGAGCATGCCGCGGCAGTGCTCCCGAGCTTTCCAGCCTGCGAGGACGCACTCGTGCCTACAATCGCGGCGACGACCAAGGGCCCGGTCGCGATCTTACAAAGGACGCGACTGAGATGGCGTGTACTACTTGTCCCGCGAGTAAGGTTCGACACGGCGGCACCCGCCTTCCGGACGCGCCGGGCGCGCCCGCGCAACGAGGCGCGGACGATTCCGCCGCAAGAGCCGGATGTCCGTCAGCGCTCGCGGTGCACGTTCGGGTCGAGTTCCTTGGCCTTCTCAAGGCCGGCCTTCTCAGCTTCGTCGAGCTCGGTCTTTTCTTCACCTTCGACCGCTGCTTTGGCCTTGGCCGCGCTTTCGTCAACCTTGCCAGCTTCGACGAATTTCTTTGTGTCTTCGTTGTAGGCTTTGGCAGCCTCCCGATTACCTTCGCCCTGATTCTCCGAACTACTCTTGTCTCCCTCGCTATTCATCTTCGCTCCTCCAACACTTTGAAACTGCGAAGACCGGATGGTGATGTTTCCCCCACGGGTCCGCATTAACGTAAGAGGCCTCGGCGCGGAGGTTCTCGCTCATTCTGGCAAACTTGTCCCGACGATTGAAGAGGGCGGCGCCGGTTCAGCGCGGCCCGGCAAAAAGCATGGCCAGATCCTGGAGCATGTTGGACCATGCAGCGCGATAGATCGTGGCGATGCGTTGATCGACCACGCCTTCCTGGGTGACGACGCCGCGGGTCGTACCGTCGCGAAGATCGACGAACTCGATTGTGACCGCGGTTTCCCCTTCACCGCTGCCGTCGGCGCTCCCCGGCCAGGTGAAAACGAGACGTTGCGGCGGGCTCACCTCGATGTGCTCGCCCGCGGCAACCTCTGCCGCCTCCGCCCCCGGCAGGCTCATCTCGTAGCGAAAGGGCCCGCCGACGCGCACGTCCATCTCGCAGACGGTCAGTTCTCCCCGCGCGGTTTTGCCCCACCATCCCGGCTTCGTCGCCGGGTCGGTCCACGCCCGGTAGACTTCGGCCTGCGGGCCGCCGATGACCCGGGCAACCCGAATGACGGTCGCGGGTCTGGGTGCGCTGGTGGTTTCCATGCCTGTCCCTCTGCTATCCGGTTAAGGCGCGCCGACGGGCCGATCCGGCCAGCCTGCGGCTAGTTTTTTTTCTTCGGTGTCATCGTCTGGCAGTTGGTGCTGCCGCTGGTGCGCGTGCAGCAGATGACATTACCGGTGCACGGATCCTTGATGCAACCTTCCGTGGGCCGCGGCGGCGACTTGCATTTGCCAACGAGAACAAGTTCGCTACTGGCAGCGCCCCAGCCAAATGCAGCCGATGGACCGATGGCGACGTCCGCTGCTGCCATCGGCGCATAGTACAAAGATGACAACAGCAACATACGAACGATTAATTTATGAACAGCAGCTACTTGCGAATTATTGGTTGAACCCATATCAGTGACCTCCTTACATGTATTGTGTCTTTGCTAGAAGTTAACTGTTAGCCGCCCAATGATGGTTCGATCCGGAATGTAGGGGCTGAGCGCCGGGTCGTTCCCGGTCTTCCGGTAATTGTCGTCCTGATAGTTGAAGTCGCGATCGAAAACGTTCTGCATTCCGACGCTGACGAGGCCGCGCCGGTGGGGGAAGCGGTAGCCGACGCCGGCGTCGAGAACATAGAAGGTATCGTTCCCTTCGGGAGAAGGACTGCCGCTCGGCCGCTCGACGTCCTGGTGGACGAAACTGACTCCGGCACCTGCAAAAATTCCCGTCGGGCTGAAGTACCGCACGGCCAGAGGGGCCGCATACGTCGTCACGTCGTTAGGCACGTCCAAATCACTGCCATTGCGCTGGTAGCGGTCGTAGAGCAGTTCGGCGCTGAAGGCCCAGTCCGGATGCGGCGCCCAGTTCAGGTAGGCGCGCGCGCCGCTCTCCTCTGCGGTTGCGGATTGGCTAATGCCATCCACGAGAGACGATTCGTCCAGGTCGCGGTAGCTTGCCTCGATGCCGGAGTAGAGCCGTTTCGCCAGCCGAGCATCGATGCCGACGCCGTAGAGCCACGACTTGGTCCCGTTCGTGTCGTCGAAGAATTGGTTGAAGCCGGCGACCTGGGTAGGTTGGATCGTCTGATTGGCGAGAAGGGCGGGCTTCAGCGTGCGCACAGCCGCGGCGCGCAGGCGCAGCGCGTCGGTCATGGCCCACTGGACCCCGAGCTTCGGCGCGATGAGGTCGAATTCGGTATCAGCTTCCTTGTAGCTGTCGTAGCTAACTCCGAGGGTCCAGGTGACGTCCGCCGGCAGAACGACATCGCCGTAAACATAGCCGCTGTACTGCTCGATGGTCTGGTCCGCCCGTGTGCGGCTGGGAAAGAAACCTTCACTTTCTGAACTTAATCGAATCCTAGCGTCGATGTTGTAGGCGCCAATTCCGGAACGAACATTGTAGCGCTCCCGGCTCAGGATCCACTGCGCCTCGCCCTGCACTCCGCTCTGTTCCGCACGATTGTCGCTGAATGAGGAGAAGAAATCCCCTAAGCTTGTGTCCGTAATCTTGTCGTTGCGATTACTGTAGATCACCGACGCAATGACGTCGTTGCCGGGGGCCGGCGAGTAGCGGGCGCCGATTCGCGCTGTGTCCTGATCGAGATCCCTGTCCCAGTCCGGCGAGAACGAATGCGGATCGAAGTTCAGCCGGAGGTCGCCGGACTCGGTCCGCCGGCTGCGCAGCTCGGCCTGGACATTGAAGGTCGGGCTGATCGCCGCCTGGGCGAAGACGTTGTAGATGTCGTGCGTGAGGTCGTTGTTCTGGCGAAAGCCGTTGGTCTGGTAGTGGAACTGGCCGGCGCTGAGGGAGAGCCCGTCGTAGATCGCCGAGACGACCGCTTCGTTGCCGTAGGTCTGGTTGTTGCCGACCACGCCGCTGAGATCGAGGCGCACCTGGTTGCGCTCGAACACGGGCGAGAACTCGTTGAAGCCGCCGCCGAGCAGGCCGGCGTTGGCGAAGGTCAGCCGCGTCTCAGCAAGGCTTGGCTGCACCGGGTTGATGTTAATGTTCTGAAGGAGCTGCGCCTGAAGAAGCTCGCTGACCTGGGCAATTTCCGTACGCGGCTGCGTTGCATAGGTATCGGCGAGAAAGCGGTGGGCCGAAGCGTTGCCCGGATCCAGGGTCAGCGAGCGCGTCGCCTCAGTCACTCCGAGCGCGTCGAAGCCGAGGTCGTTGTAGATTCTCGCGACGCCGACCTGCGCGACGCCAGATCCTGATCGAGCAGCAGGCGCGAGCGGTAGACGGCGCGGTTGTCGTTCAGCTTGATCGAGCGCTCCAGATCGTCGAGCGCCTCCACGGGACGGTTTTCGCTTTGTTTGAGGATGGCGTCATAGAGCCAGGGCGTCGGATCGCGGGGATCAAGATCCTTGGCGATTGCGTACTGCTCGCCGGCGAGCGTCTCGCGTCGTTCCGCGAAATAGGCCTTGCCCAGGTATGAGCGAAGCAGCGACCGGTTCGGATCGAGCCCGGCGGCGACCTCGATGTCGTTGCGGCCGCGGCCGAGATCGCCGGCTCGGATGGTGGCGAGGCCCAGGCCGAACCGCGCCAGCGGGCTGGCGCTGTCCAGCGAAACGGCCTCGCGGAAGGCGCTCTCCGCCGCGCGATAGCGGAAGCCGGTGAGGGCGACAAAACCGCGGATGGTCTGGACGCGTTCCAGATGGGGGGCGAGCTTAGTTGCCATTTCGATGGCTTCGCTGGCGCGGTTTGCGTAGCCAAGTTCAAGCCAGAGCTCGGCTAGACGCGCCCAAGCCAGGGCGTTCGTCGGATGATCCGCCACCGCCTTCAGCAGCGTGTCGCGCGCGGCATCGAGCCGGAGATTGGCCTGCTGGGCGTAGGACAGCGCGAGAGCGGCTTCGGCGGACTCCGGCGCCAACGTCACCGCCCGCTCGGCGTCGGCGAGCGCGGCGGCCGGGGCGTCGTTGACGACAGCGACCACCGCACGCAGCGCATACGCCCGGGCAGCCTTCGGATCGATGGCGAGTGCCCGTTTTATCGCAGCCTCAGCTTCGCCAAGCCGCCCGACGGAAAGCAGCAGGGAAGCCGCGAGAGCCTGATAGTCGGCGCCGCGCTCATCGGTCGGGACGGCGTCGAGAGCGGCAAAGGCCGCTTCGGTTTCACCACGCGAAACGGCCGCGGCCGCGGCCTGAAGAGCCGGCGGCCACGACGGCGCCCGACCGGGAACGTCGGAGGGGCGGGCGAACAGGATCGGCGGGTAGTAGACGGCCCACTGGACGGCGTTGCGCGGTCGAACGAGAAGCACGCCCACCGGCTTTTCACCGGCGCGCGCCAGCGCCGACTGTCCCGCCGTCAGCGTCAGTCCTCCGCGTTCATTGGCGGCGCTGACTCGGCCTTCATAGACAGTGACCTGGGCAAAATCGGCGGCGACGGCGACGAGAAATTCCGTGCCCTCGACCGCGGCATTGACGAAAGGCGTATTGATGGTGAGCGCGCGCGAGCGCCGGCTGAAGAAATAGACCTTGCCGAAAATCAGCTCGAGCAGAGACGGCGCCTCGGCCTCGACACGGGCAAGGCGAAGTGTCGTGTTCTGGTCAATGCGGATGACGCCGTCGTTGAAGAGCACAATGGCGGCGCGACTGCGGTTGCCGACGCGGATCAGATCGTTGACGCACAGCCCCTGGTCGAGCGCGGCAGGCTGCCAGACGTGCTTGGCTTCATGCTGAAGATCAACGCTGCCCTGTACCGAGACAACCCTGCCGATCGGCGCCGCGCAGCGGTCTGCCGCCGCGGCCGCCGTCGCAAACAGTAAAAGCGTAGCTGCGCCGGCAACAAGTGCCAGCCGAAGCACACGCATAGGCCCCCTCGCAGCGATTGCGTCCCACACGCACGGCTCGTTCCGGAGCTCATTTCCCGCGCAGGCCCGCGTTTCGCGTTCTTGTTATGCTTCGCAAGCACGAGCACGCTGCAAACTCAAAGTATAGCGGTTACCCGTGTGGCGTGACAACTGCATCCGACCGCTGATGTAGCTAGCACACGATCTATCCGGTTTGGGTAGCACACATCTGTCCGGCGAAGGTCTGTTCCTCTGGAGAGAGAGAGCGGATGGTGCGACGGACGGAGATGCTGCAGGGGCTGGGGATGCCGAAGTTTCCGAGCCTTCTCGACCGGGTCGAGGCCGCGGCATTGAGCAAGCTGGAGTCGGCGGAGATGTTAATGATCACGGGCGATTCGGCGGCCGCAAAGAATATGCGCGACTCGGCGCGTGCACCATCGGTTTCTGACGACAACCGGTGATCTGGTTGTCCTGATGTTAATTCAACGATTTATCTTGTGCCTGCGCGCGGTGGAGGATGCGGTCTGCGCGTTTATCGTGACCGGCCGCCGCAACTGGTACAACGGCACACGCCGCGCCGCACCCCCAGGAGAGGGGCTATTGGACAACTCGGCAAGCATGAGCCGTGAAGCTGGCGGGCCGCACGAGGCGCGGGTGCTTCCCGTCGTGCCCGTTCAGGTCGTGGCAACGCTCTACGCGTTATGGCTGGTCGCCCTGACGGTCGCCTCGCATCTGAGCAACTCTCAAATCGTACTCGAACTCATCCTGCTCGCCGGCACCGGGCCCGCGCTGGCCCAGAGCGTCCTGCTGCCGGCGGACACTCGCGGCACGGCGGCGAGTCTGTGGTTCCTGTGGGCGTTCGTCATCGTCTTTCTGGTGAGTGACCTCATTAACAACGCGAGCTGGACGGATCTCGCCAACGTCATCAACGTGATCTTCGTGTTCCTGATCGGCTTTGTCGTCGCCTGCTGTGATGACCGGTTTTTGATCCGGCGGATCGCCGCCACCTACGCCGTCCTGCTCGTTCCCTATCTCGTCTACGTCAATGTGTTCGGCAATTATATCTTCGGCCGCCTGAACGCCGGCGCTCAGCCGAACCTCTGGGGATTGATCGCCCTCAATGTCGCCGTCGGCGCCTACTGTGTGCGGAACCGATTGCTGGCCGGCGCCTGCTGGGCGACGGTTCTGGTCACTCTTTATCACGCGCAGGCCCGCGGCAGCATGGTCGCCCTCGTCCCCCTCGTCGCTGTCGGCGGCTATGCCTGGTGGCGCCATTCGCAACGAACGGACCGCTCGTGGAAAGTGCTGGCCGCACTGGCCGTGCTCCTTTCAGGGATGGCCATCCTGGTCGTTGAACCGGACTTTTTCATCAATAACGTGATGCGCCTGAACGACCCCAACCGCGGCCTGCAGTCCGGCCTGACGGGGCGGGACGTGGCCTGGGGCGAGGCCCTGCGGATCTGGTACGGCGCGCCGCTGCTGGGTGTCGGCTTTCGCCGTCATGAGCTGTTCATGGAGATCACCCAGTTCTCGTCCTCGCACAATGCCTACATTGCGATGCTGGCAGACACCGGCTTCGTCGGCTTCACGGTCTACGTCCTTTTTCTCGCCGGGTCGTTCGTTGCCGCCCTGCGGCTGGAGGGCGATCCCCGCCTGCGCCTGTTCCTCATCGCCGTCATCGTTTCTTACAGCTTCGCCGGCATGTTCGAGCGTCGCGCGATCAACGCCGGCAACTCCTTCTCCATTACCTTCATCTTTGCCTGCCTGCTGGCGATGCGTCTGGCCCGTGCGCCTGGCCCGGCTTCCAGCGCGTCCGAGGTTTGGCATCCCGCCGTGAATACGGCCGTTCAGGCCGTGCCGGACTCCGAGATCCCGGTCATTCCCGCCGTCGTCACGGTCGGGCGGCCGCAGGTCACGAACGTCCACGAAATCCGGGCGGTGGTGGAATCGTTCCTTGACGTCGACGCTGTCGCCCGCGCCGGCCTCGGCCGGTTCGCGCGAACGATGACCGACCGGCAGTGGCGGGAGTACCGGCGGCTGCTGCGCGACATGTTCGTGTTCGGCTACGCCGCCCACTTCAGTGCCTATTCGGTGGACAGTCTGCAGGTCGGCCGGGTTGTGGCCAATGAGGACGGCACCGCCTTCGTGCGCACGCGCATGGAACACCCGGCGAGCGGGTCGCCGATTGCGCTTGACTGGCGGATCGGCGCCGGCAACCTCGACGGCTTCAAGGTGCTCGACGTTGTCATTGACGACGTTTCAGTGGCCAGAACCCTCCGCGCCGATTTCGCCGCGATCGTTGCCAACGGCGGGTACTCCCGCTTGCTGAAGACCTTGCAGCGCCAGGTCGACGATCTGAAGAGCGCGGTCGCCGCCTGATCGGGGCTCGCGAAGGCTGGTGGAGTGGTGGTCGGGGAGACTGGATTCGAACCAGCGACCCTCTGCTCCCAAAGCAGATGCGCTACCAGGCTGCGCCACTCCCCGCAGGTTCGCACGTTAGGCGAAAGCGCCGGATCCGGCAACGCCTGTCCCTCGCATGTGCCGGCTTGCACTGAGCGGGCGCATCGATAGGTCCATGCTCCGCGACCGGCCCGGCGCGGAACTGGCGCGGGACGCTATGACGTTGACGCTGGCCCGCGTCTCGGCCGACAGTCCGCGCCATGCTGATGCCGGGCTCCGCCGCAGCCACCGTTTCGCCGCTTCTCCTGCTGCTTGCGGCTCTCGTTGTCGATGCCATGATCGGCGGCCGGCCCGGCTTTCTCGGCGTTGTGCCGCATCCCGTCCGCCTGATCGGGTGGCTCATCGACCGGCTCGACCGGGCCCTCAATCGCGACGATGCCAGCGGAGGACGCCGCCGGGCGCTGGGCCTGCTCACCGTCGCGCTCGTCTGCGGCATCTCCGGCGGGATCGGCTGGAGCGTCGCCGCTTTGTCACGCGGCTTCCCGCCGCTCGTGGTCGTCGAGCTCGCCCTCGTCGTCTCGCTGCTCGCCCAGCGCAGCCTGTTCGATCATGTCCGAGCCGTCGCCCGCGGCCTGCGAACGGGCGGGCTTGCCGCCGGGCGAATTGCGGTCGGGCAGATCGTCGGCCGCGATGTTGCCGGCCTCGACGCCGCCGGCGTCGCCCGCGCCGCCATCGAGTCCTGCGCCGAAAACTTCAGCGACGGCGTAGTCGCGCCCGTGTTCTGGACCGTGCTTTTCGGCCTTCCCGGCCTGCTCGCCTACAAGGCCGCCAACACGCTCGACAGCATGATCGGCCACAAGAACGCGCGGTATCGCGCGTTCGGATGGGGCGCGGCCCGACTCGACGATCTCCTCAACCTCGCGCCGGCGCGCCTGTCGGGACTGCTGATTGTCGCAGCGGCTACGATCATGGCGCCGGGCGGCGGATACTCGGCGGGGAGGACGATGGTTCGCGACGCCGGCAAGCACCGCTCGCCCAATGCCGGCTGGCCCGAGGCCGCCGCCGCCGGCGCGCTCTCGTTGCGTCTGGGCGGCCCCCGGCGTTACGGGGAGAGGTCAATCGACGCACCATGGCTCGGCGACGGCCGCGCCGAGGCGACCGCCGATGATATCGATCGGATGCTGCGGCTTTATATCTCGGCCTGCTTGCTGAATGCCGGCACGTTTGCCGCCGTAGCCGCGGCAGGTTTTGCGACCTGAAGAGGAAAGACATGCCATGAGCGCAATCACTCTCATTATCGGCAACAGAAACTACTCATCGTGGTCGATGCGGCCGTGGCTGGCTCTGGCGCAAACCGGCGCGGCCTTCGACGAGATTGTCGTGCCGCTCAACCAGCCCGAGACCGCGGCCGCCATCGCCGCGCATTCGCCATCGGGCAAGGTGCCGGTTCTGCGCGACGGGGCGCTCACGGTCTGGGACTCGCTCGCAATCATCGAGTACCTCGCCGAGCGCTTCCCGCAGGCTGGACTTTGGCCGGCGCCGGCGGAGGCGCGCGCCGTCGCCCGGGCGGTCTCGGCCGAGATGCACGCCGGGTTGCAGGCCCTGCGCGCCCACATGCCGATGAACATCCGCGCCACGTTCCCGGGTCGCGGCCGCGCGGACGGAGTCCAAGCCGACATCGAGCGGATCGAGGCCATCTGGTGCGACTGCCGAGGTCGTTTCGGTGCGGGCGGTGCGTTTCTGTTCGGCGCGTTTTCCGCAGCCGACGCGATGTTCGCGCCGGTCGTGACCCGCTTCCAGACCTACGCGGTCGATCTCGATCCGGTATCGCGCGCCTACGCCGACGCCATCCTCGCCTGGCCAATCGTCGCCGCCTGGTGCCAAGCGGCAGCCGATGAGCCGTGGTCGCAACCGCGTTACGACAACCCGTGAGGGCGTTGCGGCGCTGTCGACGACGGTGCAGAGAGAGGGAAATGGCGTGGTCAGGCTCCCTATGTCACCTCGATGAGGCCTTCACCACACGAAAGGGCTTCCAGGATATCGGGCAGCAGCTTCCCGAAAAAGCGCATCAGGCGACGCGCAGCACCGGATGGTCGCTCAGGCGCGCAGCGTATTCGAGAGCCGCGGTAATATCCTCGGCTTCAAGCAAAGGGTAATCTTCAAGGATTTCATCGCGCGTCGCGCCTGCAGTCAGCAGATCAAGCACATCCTTAACACGGATACGCAAGTTGCGCAGGCAGGGTTGTCTCCCGCATTGATGCAGATCGACGGTGACGCGGTACATCTCGGCCATTGCGGATCCTTGAGGCGCGGCATGTCATCATTATAAACCAGGATAGCACCTTCGGCAGCGAAAGTGCGAACAGCAGGCATTTGTCGGACTTCTGCTTCTTAAGCCTCGATCGTCTTCGCGGCGGCGAGGAGGCCGTCGAGATCGAGGTGATCGGCCAGATGGTCGGCCAGCGCATCGAGCACGTCTTCGACCCCCGCCTCGTAGGCGAGGGTGCTGTCTTCCCTCACGCGCAGGCGGCGAAGGAAGGAGGCGCGAAAGCCGTTGGCGGCAAACAGGCCGTGGAGATAGCAGCCGAACACGCGGCCGTCGGCCGATATGCAGCCGTCGTTGCGTCCGCTGAAGCGCAGCATCGGCCGGGTCAGACCGGGGCCCGTGGTCCGGCCCATGTGCATCTCGTAGCCGCGCACGGCTTCGCCGCAGGTCAGGTCGTGGCCCTCGACTTCGACCAGCGCCTTCTCGCCGGCGAGCTCGGTTTCCACATCGAGCAGGCCGAGTCCCGGCGCGTCTCCCACCGGCCCCTCGATCCCGTCCGGATCACGCACGGTCGCGCCCAGCATCTGGTAGCCGCCGCACAGCCCGACGACCAGCCCGCCGCGGCGGATGTGGGCGCTGAGGTCGATGTCCCAGCCCTCGGCGCGGAGGAAGGCGAGGTCGGCGATGGTGGCCTTCGACCCCGGCAGCACGATCATGTCGGTCTCGCCGGGAATGGCCGTTCCCGAATGGATGAAGCGGACCTCGACGTCGGGCTCTGCCATCAGCGGATCGAGATCGTCGAAGTTGGCGATCCTTGGCAAGAGCGGCACCGCGACAAGGATCGGCGCGCGCGCGCCGGTGGGCGGCGGCGGACGCTCGAGCGCGACCGCGTCCTCGGCGGGCAAACGCCGTGCCGGCGCGAACCAGGGGACGACGCCGTAGCTGCAGAGCCCGGTGCGGGCGGCAATGATCGCCAGCCCCTGGTCGAACAGGCTCACGTCGCCGCGGAACTTGTTGATGATGAAGCCCGCGAGGCGCGCGCGGTCGGCGCCTTCCAGCAAGCTGCAGGTGCCGACGATACTGGCGATGACGCCGCCGCGATCGATGTCCCCGACGAGGATGACCGGCACGTCCACGGCATCGGCAAAGCCCATGTTGGCGATGTCGCCGGCGCGCAGGTTGACCTCGGCCGGACTGCCGGCGCCTTCAACGAGAACGAGGTCGGCGCCCGCGGCGAGCCGGGTGAAGCTCTCGCACACCCGGGTCAGCAGGGTCGGCTTGAGCCGCTGGTAGTCGCGCGCGCGGGCGGTGGTGAGCACCCGGCCATGGACCACGACCTGCGCGCCGATGTCCGTCTGCGGCTTGAGCAGCACCGGATTCATGTCGGTCACCGGCGCCAATCCGCAGGCCCGCGCCTGCAGCGCCTGGGCCCGGCCGATCTCGCCGCCGTCGACAGTCACGGCCGCGTTGTTCGACATGTTCTGCGGCTTGAACGGGCGCACCGCAAGACCGCGACGGTGGAAGGCGCGGCACAGTCCGGCGCAGAGCAGCGACTTGCCGACGTCCGACCCCGTGCCCTGCAGCATCAGCGCACGGGGACGGGGGCGGGGTCTCGGCCGCTCAGCTCCCGGCGGCAAGCGTCTGCCTCAGGGGCTCCGCCTCAGGATTGGAAACCTCGCGCCGAAGCACGATCGCCTCCGGTGCCACGTTGCGCCCGTAAAAAGCCTTATTGAGATCGTTGCGCCGGATAATCCCGGCCCCCTCCAGGCTCATCCCGGCGAAAAGCCCGGAGACGTTGGAGAAGCCGACGACATCGGCGCCGAACGCGGTCGTCGTGGCCGCGCTGATGCCGCCGCCGATTTCGCCAAGGGCGAACTGCAGGTCGCCGCCGAACTTGCCCTGATTGCGGATGACCGCCTGGACCGCGCGGTCGCTGCGCAGGATCAGCACCACCTCGGCCGACTGGAACCCCGCCTGAAGGCCGAAGCTGCCGGAGGCAAGGTTGTAGAAGGCCGGATAGCTCCAAGTCCCGTCCTGGCCCCGCGCGAGCACGACGCCGGAGCCCCCCTGGGCGCCGACGATGAACGCGCCCTTCGTCACCGAAGGGAAGATGGCGATACCGCGGGCGGTGCGCAGATTGTCGCGGAACAGCTTCGCCATGTCGTCGTCCTGGTTCTTCAGCCGCTCCACCGCCCAACGCGAGGCGTCGGTCAGGCTGCCGGCCTCGGTGCGCGCGTCCCAGGTGCGCGAACAGGCGACGAGCGCGGCGAGCAGGGCAACAAAGAACGTAATTTTGGACAGCAGGCGCATGAGCACTGAACCTCCGGTTGCGGCGAGGGAATCACGCGGCCCGAGGAGGCGCAAGGATCAAAATTCGACGCCCGTCTGCGCCTTCACCCCGGAGCGGAACGGGTGCTTGATCATGGTCATTTCGGTCACCAGATCGGCGGCCTCGATCAGCTCATCTTTGGCGTTGCGCCCGGTGACGACGACGTGAAGATCCCGCGGCCGCGCGGTCAGCGCCGCCAGAATTTCGTCGAGTTCGAGATAGCCGTAGCGCAGGACAATGTTGAGCTCGTCGAGGATGACCATACGATAGCTCGAATCGGCGATCATCGCCTTCGCCGTTTCCCAGGCCTGGCGGGCCGCGGCGATGTCGCGCTGACGGTCCTGGGTGTCCCAGGTGAAGCCCTCGCCCATGGCCCGGATTACGCAAAGGTCGGGGAAGCGCGCGAGGATATCGCGCTCGCCGGTGTGCCAGGCGCCCTTGACGAACTGGACGATGCCGACTTTGAAGCCGTGGCCGATGCAGCGCATCGCCAGGCCCATCGCCGCCGTCGTCTTGCCCTTGCCCTTGCCGGTGTGGACCATGAGGAGGCCGCGCTCCTCGGTCTTGCTCGCCACGATCTTGTCACGCGCGGCCTTCTTCTTGGCCATCTTCTCAGCGTGGCGGCGGTCGAGCTCCTCTTCGCTGCTCATGGCTCTCTCCTCCCGTTATTCCCCGTCCGGACTTGCGCCGGCGCTATCCCCTGTCGCTGCGACTCCTTGCGTCGCCAGCCTGTTCAGAACCTGGTGGGCGCCGTTGAGGCGCGGGCGCCAAAGGCCCCGGTCCATCGCCTCGATCAGCCGTTCGCTCATCTCGCGAAGCGCCGCCGGATTGTTCTCGGCGATGAAGTCGCGGACCTGGTCGTCGTCCAGGTAGGCCTGAAAGACCGCATCGAAATGATGGTCCTCGACACAGTGCGTCGTCGCGGCGAAGGCGAACAGGTAATCGACGGTGGCGGCCATCTCGAAGGCGCCCTTGTAGCCGTGGCGCATGACGCCTGCGATCCACTTCGGATTGACCACGCGGGCGCGCACGACCCGGGCGATCTCTTCGGCCAGGGTGCGGACCCGTGGCGACTCAGGGCGCGAATGGTCGGCATGGTAGATCGCCGGCTGCGCGCCGGAGAGCACCCGCACGCTCGCCGCCAGGCCGCCCTCGAACTGGTAATAGTCGTCGGAGTCGAGGATGTCGTGCTCGCGGTTGTCCTGGTTCTGGACCACCGCCTCGACGTCGCCGAGGCGGCGGGCGAACTGGTGCTGCGCCGCTCGCCCGTCGAGGCCGGCGCCGTAGGCATAGCCGCCCCAGGCGAGATAGGCCTGGGCAAGGTCGGCGTCGCTCTGCCAGCCGCGCTCGTCGATCAGCGCCTGCAGGCCGGCGCCGTAGGCCCCCGGCTTCGAGCCGAACACGCGGGCTCCGGCGAGCCGGGCCGCGTCCTCCACGTCCGAGCCTTCGTCCGTCAGCCGCGTCGTCTCGGCGCGGACTCGCGCGGCGAGGGGATTGCTATCCTCGGCCTCGTCGAGCCCGGCTATGGCGCGCGCGGCGGAGTCGAACAGCGCGATCAGTCCGGGGAAGGCATCGCGGAAGAAGCCCGAGACGCGCAGGGTGACGTCGACCCGCGGCCGGTCGAGCACGCCCGCAGGAAGGATTTCGAAGCCGGTCACCCGCCGCGAGGCGCTGTCCCACGTCGGGCGGACGCCGAGCAGGGCTAGCGCTTGCGCGATGTCGTCGCCGCCGGTGCGCATGTTGCTGGTGCCCCACGCAGTCAGAGCCAGAGTCCTTGGCCAGGCGCCGTGCTCCTGAACGTGACGTTCGACCAGGAGTGCCGCCGATTTCCAGCCCAGCGTCCAGGCTGCCGGCGTCGGCACGGTGCGGGTGTCGACCGAGTAGAAATTCTTACCCGTGGGCAGCACGTCCGGCTTGCCGCGGGTCGGCGCACCCGAAGGCCCCGGGGCGACGAACCGCCCGGCGAGGCCGGTGAGCAGGCCGACGAGTTCCGCCTCGCCGCACGCCTCCACGGCGGGGCGCAGGCGCTGTTCGACCTCGGCCAGCACCGCGATCCCGCGCGCCCACTCCGGTTCCGGCTGCCGCTCGCCGGCGATGAGCGCGGCCGCCAGCGCCTCCAGCCGCTCCACCGTGTCGCCCGTCGTCCGCCACGGATCGGATCCCGTTTCGGCCAGAGCTTCGGGCCGCGGCCGGCCCCACGGCGCCGCCGGATCGCAGTCCAGCGGATCGAAGCCCAGCCCCAGATCGTCGGCCAGCGCCCGGTGCAGCGAGGACTCGCCATCCTTGCCGCCGCCGCGGGGGATCCGCACCAGGGCTGTAAGAAGATCGCGAAGCTGCACGCCGTCCGGCGATCGGCCGAAGACGTGCAGGCCATCGCGGATCTGCATCTCCTTGAGCTCGCAGAGGTAGGCGTCGAGCTTGCCCAGCGCCGCGTCGCGCTCCTCGTTCGCGCCCATCCCGCAGTCTGTGTCGAGACCCGTCGCCCGGCACAGCGAGAGGATGTCCTCGGCCAAGACGCGCAGCCGCCGCGGATCGACGCCGGCCGCCTCGTAGTATTCGTCGACGAGCTGTTCGAGGTCGCGCAACGGCCCATAGCTTTCGGCCCGGGTCATCGGCGGAGTTAGATGATCGACGATGACCGCCTGGGCCCGGCGCTTGGCCTGGGCGCCTTCGCCGGGATCGTTGACGATGAAGGGGTAGAGGTGCGGCAGCGGCCCCAGCGCCGCCTCGGGCAGGCAATTGGCCGACAGCGCCAGGCTCTTGCCCGGCAGCCATTCCAGATTGCCGTGCTTGCCCATGTGCACGACGGCGTCCGCGCGGAAACCGTCGCGCAGCCAGGCGTAGAAGGCGAGGTAGCCGTGCGGTGGCGGCAGGGCGGGATCGTGATAGCTGGCGGCGGGGTCGATGTTGTAGCCGCGCGCCGGCTGCAGACCGACGACGACGTTTCCGCAGCGATAGGCAGCGATGGCGAACCGCCCGCAGTCGAGCCGGCCGGGACGATACATCGGGTCGGCTTCGGGCGGCCCCCAGCGGGCGGTGACCGCGTCCTGCACCGCCCGCGGCAGCGAGGCAAAAAACGGCGCGTAGTCGCCGAGCGACAGCGTCTCGACGACCGCGCGTCGGTCGAGCGCGGCGAAAGCGTTGGTGGGCCCGGCGGCGAGGCGTTCGATCAGGGCGTTGCCGTCGGCCGGAAGATCCTCGACCCGATAGCCGGCGGCGGCCATGGCGTGCAGCACGTTGAGCGTGCCGGCGGGGGTGTCGAGCCCGACACCGTTGCCGATGCGGCCGTCCCGGTTGGGATAGTTGGCGAGAACCAGGGCGATCCGGCGCAGGGCGGGCGCCTTACGACGCAGCCGGCTCCAGCTGGCGGCAGTGGCGCAGACAAAATCGATGCGGTCGGCCACGGGGGCATAGCCGACGAGATCGGCCTCGGTGAGCGGATCGCGGTCGCCCTCGGCCTTGAACGAGACGGCCCGGGTCATGATCCGGCCGTCGACTTCCGGCAGGGCCACGTTCATGGCTATGTCGGTCGCCGACAGGCCATGACTGCCCTCGCGCCAGCCGGCCTCTGCCGAGGTGGCGAAGACCACCTGCAGCACCGGGCAGTCGCAGGCGTCGAACGGCGTCGGCGCCGCCCGCCCGCCGGGCGCCGAGACTGCGAAACCGGTCGTGTTCAAGATCACGTCGGGCGGAGCCTGCGCGAGGACTTCATCGAGCACGGCCGCGGCGAGCGGATCCTTCAGGCTGGCGACGAAGACCGGCAACGGGTTGAGGCCATGGCGGGAGAGCCCGTCGATGAGCGCGTCGACACCCCGGAGATTGCCGGCCTGGACCAGTGCGCGGTAGAAGACCAGCGCCGCGATCGGCTGCCCCTCCTCCCAGCCGGCTTGTACCGCCGCCAGATCGTCACTGGTCCCGGTCCCGGCGTAGAGGCCGGCGCGCAGCAGCGGCTTCGGCTCGCGCCAGCGGCTGGGCCTGCCGATGAGCGACGCGGCGTAGCGGAGGAACTCAACGGCGTTGTCGATGCCGCCGTGGACCAGGTATTGCCAGAGCCGGTGCAAGGCTTCGGCCGTGAGCGTCGACTCCTCGGCAAGCTCGGGGTCGGGCTGGTCATCGCCGGGAAGAAAAGCGACCGGAATGGCCCGCTCGCGGCAGATCGCGGCGATCTGCTCGATCCCGTAGGGCCAGTAGCCGCGACCCCCGAGCAGGCGGACCACGACAAGCCTGGCCTCGGCGATAACCTTCTCGACATAAAGATCGACCGAGAGGTGGTGGCCAAGACGGAGCAGGTTGGCGAGGCGCAGGCGAGGTCCGCTGCTGCCCGCTGCGGCATCCGCCGCGGCAAGTCGGGCCCGCGCCGCGGCGAGGCAGGCGATCTCGGTGTCGGCCGCAGTGAGCACGACGATCTCGCCGGGGCTCTGGCCGAGATCGACGGCGGCGGCGCCGTCATCGGTACCGCCCGGCCGGGTTGCGAGGAGATGCATCGCTCAGCGGCCCCGCATGCGCATCGCGTGGCGGATCATTCGGCGGCGTCCGCCGCGGTTTCGAAGCCGGCGAGGGTTGCGTGCACCGCCGTCCTGTCAACCCCGCGCTCGGCGATGACCACGAGTTCGCTCCGCCGCGTCTCGTCGGGGCGCCACGGCCGGTCGTAATAACGCTCGATGCGGGCGCCGACGGCCTGGACCACATGGCGCATGACCTTCCCCGGCACATCGACGAAGCCCTTGATCCGGAGCACGTCGTGCTGGACGGCGGCGGCGCGGATGCGGGCGTCGAGTGCGTCGGGATCGGCAACGGGACCCAGCGCAGCGATGAAACTGACGAAGTCGTCATGGTCATGGTCGTCTTCGTCGTCGTGAACGGACGGCCGCGCGTCGATTCCGCTCTCGGCTGCCGCTGCGAGGCCGAGGACGACCATCGGCTCGAGCGCGCCGTGGACGGCGCCCACCACCTTAACGCCTTCGCGCAAGCCGACTTCGACGCGGGCGCGCGCGGCATTCAGGGCCTCTTCGTCGAGCCGGTCGAGCTTGTTGAGGAGGACCATGTCGGCGCAGGCAAGCTGGTCGGTGAACACCTCCTCCAGCGGAGCGTCATGCTCGATTGCCGGATCGCCGGCGGAAACGGCGGAAGCGATACCGGGGTCCGAGGCAAAGCGCCCGGCGGCGACGGCCGGCGCATCGACGACGGTAATGACGCCGTCGACGGTGACCTGGGAGCGGACCTCCGGCCAGTTGAAGGCCTTGACCAGCGGCTTGGGCAGGGCGAGCCCGGAAGTCTCGATGATGATGTGGTCGGGTCGCTCGGCACGCGCGAGCAGGCGCTCCATCGTCGGCAGGAACTCGTCGGCGACGGTGCAGCAGATGCAGCCGTTGGCCAGCTCGATCACGTCGTCGTCCTCGCAGCCGGCGATGCCGCAGCCGAGCAGCAACTCGCGGTCGATGCCGAGGTCGCCGAACTCGTTGATGATCAGCGCCAGCCGGCGGCCGCGGGCATTGGCGATAAGGTGGCGGATGAGCGTGGTCTTGCCGGAGCCGAGAAAGCCGGTCACCACGGTCGCCGGTATTTTCATGTTCTGCTGTCCTTCACGGTCCCGTGTTGTCCTTCCCGGTCTCGTCTTTCATCGTCAGGGGGAGCCCGGCGGCGACGAAGATCACCCGCTGCGCCGCTGCGGCCACGGCCTGGTTTAGCCGGCCGGCTTCGTCGCGGAAGGCCCGGCCGAGCGGCGTCGGCGGGACGAGGCCGAGGCCGACCTCGTTGGCGACGAAGACGACGGGTCCGCTCAACCGACTCATGCCGTCGACTAGGCGTTCGCGCTCGCCAGCGATATCGCGCTCGGCGGCCATGATGTTGCTGAGCCACAGCGTCAGGCAGTCGACCAGAACCGGTCGGTCGCGTGTCGCGTGGGCAGCCAACGCCACGGCCAGCTCGGTCGGTTCTTCCACCGTCATCCATGCCGGCCCCCGGCGCTCCCGGTGAAGACGAATGCGCGCGGCCATCTCGGCGTCACCGGCCTCTGCGGTAGCGAGGTAGGTGCCGCCGGCGGCGCCGGCCTCGACCAGACGCTCGGCAAAGGCGCTCTTGCCGGAGCGGGCGCCGCCGAGAACGAGGGTGACTTGCGGCAGCGGTAACGCCGTTGTCCCGATCGCCTTCATCCTCCGCCCGAGGACCGCTGACGTTGTGGCGGCGGAGAGGTCTCCTGACTCGGGGTCGCCGGCGGCGGCGCCTTCCCGGCACGCTCTGAGCGCCAGTGGCGTGCGCGTGCCGCAGCCTCATCCCTAACAGTTGCGGGGGAAGCGCCGGCTTTGCGGCGATAACCGCGCACCGGCTTCCCTGTTCCGTCACCGCCGCGACCCTAGCACGGGCAAAGCCACGGGATCCAGCGGCTTCCAGCGCATGACGCCTCAGGCCTTGACTATCACCCAAGCGGGTATCTAAATGCAGAAATTACACACGTGAAGCCTGAGCATTTCCCCGACCGCGTCAGCAATCGTCAAACCACCATCCTTTCGTCAACAACAGGAGCGTGCGCATGCGCATCGCGATGTTCTCGTCGGAATCCTTGCACTCGAGCGTGGCCGGAGGGCTTGGCGTGCACGTCACGGAACTGGCCGCCGGCCTCGAACGGCGGGGCCAGGAAGTGCACGTCATCACCCAGCGCGGCGGCGCGCAAAACGGTTACGACCGGATCCAGGGCGTCCACTATCACCGCGTCGACCACGGCACGGGCGCCAACTGCGTGGAGACGACGGACTTCATGTGCAAGGCCATGGCCCACCGTTTCCATGAGATCACGTCGGCGATCGGCGCGTTCGCGCTGACCCACGCCCACGACTGGTCGGCCGCGAATGCGATGAAATACGTGCGCGACGGCTACGGCACGCCGGGGCTGCTGACCATGCACTCGACCGAATACGGCCGCAGCGGCAACGTCTTCCACGACGGCTATGCCCGCTGGATCCGCGACACCGAGGCCGCGGGCTGTCACAACGCCGACAGGGTTATTGCCGTCAGCCGTTTTCTCGCCGACGAGGTCCGTCGCATCTACGGCGTGGCGGGCGACAAGATCCACGTTCTGCCCAACGGCGTTAGCTATCACGCCTATGACGGCTTCATCGACCCGGCCGCGGTCAAGGCGCGGTACGGCATCGCTCCCATGGCGCCGACCGTTCTCGCGATCGGCCGGATGACCGCGCAGAAGGGCATGGACCTTCTGGTCGAAGCCGTGCCGATGGTGCTGGCGTCATTCCCTGAAGCGAAGTTCATCTTCATCGGCAGCGGTCCCGACAAGGACGCGGTCGTGCGCCGGGCCCATGAGGTGGGCGCGGCTCAGGCCTGCGTGTTCATCGGCTCGCCGCCGAAGTCGGACTGCATCGACCTGAAGCGCGCCGTCGATATTGTCGCCGTGCCGAGCCGGAACGAACCGTTCGGGATCGTCGTTCTGGAGGCCTGGGCGGCGGGCAAGCCGGTGGTTGCGACCCGCGCCGGCGGCCCCAGCGAATTCGTCTGGCACGACGTCAACGGCTTCCTGGTCAACGCCAATCCGGGCGGCCTGGCCCACGGCATCGGCTCGCTGCTCGCCGATCACGAGCACTGCCGGACCCTCGGGACCAACGGCCGGCGCGCCGTCGAGGAGGTCTTCCACTGGGACAACGTCGCCGCTTCCACCGAGGGCGTCTATCGCGCGACGCTGCACTGAGCGCGACGGGCTGGCTGGTTGTTCCCGTTGGCCCTCGCTGGCCACATAGCGTGGCGCTGCCGTCAGAGCAGGTTGATGAACTCATCGGTCGTCAGCCCGGCCTGCTTGATGATTGCACGCAGGGTGCCGCGCGGCACTTCATCTCTCGTGAAAGGCGACCGTGACGTGCAGACTCGGTTTGTCGGGATGCTTAAGCGCGTGATGGCTACCCTTTACCCGCTCGACGAAGAAACCCGCTCGCTCTAGCGCACGAATGACCGCCTCCGGCCGCACTGCCGGCAGCGAGGTCACCGCGAGGACGGAAGCTCTACTGTGATCGGCTCACGTCGCGTGTCGCCCGGACGCTCTTCGCAGGTGGGAAAAGGGCTGCCTTCCTCCTTGAGGCACGAGGTAAAGCACCATGGCCTCGGCTGCGTGTTCTCGTGCTTCCTCGATGGTGTCTCCGTGAGATACCAAACCCGGGAGCGCCGGACAGGTCACCACGAAGCCAGCATCCTCGTCCGGTTCGAGGAGAACGGTATAGGTGTAGGCGCGGGCCTGGAGGCTAGGTGGGTGCGTCATGGTACGGACAGCATACTTAGAGAAGATAGCTTTGTGAATCGGACTGCTGTTGCCCCGTCGCTCCGCTGCTTGCGAGACGCCGCTCATGGCGCCCCCAGCCGGCCCGGCATATTGACGCCGCGGACCATCCACGCCCCGGCGCGGGCGCGCAACAGGCCGTCGGCGACATGGCTGATGCGGGTCAGGGTGAGGTTGTCGATGACGACTGCCATCGCGGTTTCCGGTGAGAGACCGAGTGCCATGGCGACGGCGGCGCGGATCGTTCCGCCGTGGCTGACGCAGACGATGTCGCGCCCAGCGTGGCGCGCGGTCAGCTTGGCGATGGCGGCGGCGGCGCGAGCCATCATGGCCGCGCAGCTTTCGCCGCCGGGCGGCGCTGAAGCGGTCGGGTTTTTCCAGAAGGCGACGTAGGCCGCCGGATCGAGCGCTTCCATCTCCGTCCAGCTCAACCCTTCCCACAGGCCGAAGCTCTGTTCGGCGAGCTCAGGCTCGACCTCCGGCGCCGGTAGTGTCGCGCCGGCGGCCGCGAGCGCGTCGTAGGTCTGCCGGGTTCGTCGGAGCGAGCTGATGACGCCGACCGCGCCGCGGGGCAGTGCCGCCGCGACTCTCCGCAGGGCCTCCGTGTCGCTGACGTCGCAGTCGAGGTCGCGCTGACCGAAGATCCGCGTTCCGCCGCCCGGCACCGGCGCGTGACGGATCCACCACCAGTGGGTTGGCTGGCTCATGGGTGACTCATGGGGCGGCCATGGCGGCGGCCACTGCCAGCACGGCGATTTCGGCAACCTGCTGGCAGGTGCCGAGAACGTCCCCGGTGTGACCGCCGAGCGAGCGCCGGGCGACGAGAGCGACAGCCCCTGCGGCTGCGGCGGCGAGGATCACCGAAAACAGGGCGGCGCCGAAGCCTGCCGCGATCCAGGCGATGATGAAGGCCAGGCCGAGCGTCGCGACGATCCGCGGGCGCGACGGCCGCCCCGCGGCCGCGCCGAGGCCGTCGGTCCGGGCCGGCGCCATCAGTCCCATGACCGCGGGCAGGACCGCGCGCGAGATCGCCCCGGCGCTGATAAGCGCGGCTACAACCGGCCCGGCCGCGGCGATACCGGCGAGCAGCGCGGCGCGCAGACCGACGCCGATGACGAGCGCGAGCGTGCCGAAGGTGCCGTTGTGGCTGTCGCGCATAATTCGCAGCCGGTCATGGCGATCGCGCCCGCCGCCGATCCCGTCGCAGAAGTCGGCGAGGCCGTCTTCGTGCAGAGCGCCGGTCAGTGCCGCGATCGCCGCCAGCGCGGCAAAGGCACACGCGAACGGCGGCAGGCCGAGGGCAGCGGCGACGGCGTAGACGATGCCGCCCGCTGCGCCAACGCCGGCGCCGACGACGGGAAAGGCGACGCCGGCGCGGTTGAGAAAATCGCGCGCCCGAACCTCATCGGGAGCAACCGGAAGTCGGGTAAGAAACGCCGCGGCCGCGCGCAGGTCGTCGAGCGCATTGGCAAGAACGGCAGAAGCGTTATTCAACCGGGCTTCATCCTTCGCCTGCATCGCCGGAACCCTGGCGAGACTCATTTTTGTGGGGCGCGAAGTGTCTTCGTGGCTTATACGCGAGGCGCGGCGGGATGCACAACGCGAGCCGCGCCCAGCGCGAAAGCAGAAGGATCGGGTGCAATGTTCCGTATTCCCGCTATGGCGTCGCTCGCCGACATCGCTGCCCTTCTGGATGACCTTCCGGAAGGAGATTCGGGTACAGCGGCGGCAGCGGCGGCACGTGAGCCGACGCTGACCAAGCCTCCGGGTTCGCTCGGTCGTCTCGAGGAGATCGCCCGCTGGCTGTCGCGCTGGCAAGGCCGTCATCCGCCGCGGGCGGAACGTGTGCGTGCGCTCGTCTTCGCTGGCAATCACGGCGTCGCCGGACGTGGCGTCTCCGCCTACCCGCCGGCGGTCACGGCGCAGATGGTCGCCAACTTTGCCGCCGGCGGCGCGGCCATTAACCAGCTCTGCGAAACCTTCGGCGTCGATCTCAGCGTCCATCCGCTGGAACTGGCGCAGCCGACCGGCGACATTGCGTGTAAGCCGGCGATGGACGAACGCGCCTTCGTTGCCGCGTTCACCGCCGGCGTCGACGCGGTCAGCGACGAAGAGGAGCCATTCGACCTGCTTTGCCTGGGCGAGATGGGGATCGGCAACACCACCGTCGCGGCGGCGCTTTGCCATGGCCTGTACGGCGGGACCGCTTCCAACTGGTGCGGGCCGGGTACCGGACTGGATGAGCCCGGGGTGGCGGAAAAAGCCGCGGTTGTCGCCGCCGCGGTCGCGCGTCACGCCGGCGGCAGCATTCCGATGGAGCTCGCGCGCCGGCTAGGCGGCCGTGAGCTGGCGGCGATCGCCGGCGCCGTGGTTGCCGCCCGGCTGCGCCGGTTGCCCGTCATCCTCGACGGATTCGTCTGCACGGCCGCGGCGGCGCCGCTGGAGGTGGCGCGACCCGGCGCGCTCGACCATTGCCTCGTCGGTCATGTCTCGACCGAACCGGGACATCGCCGCCTCCTTTCCCAGCTCGGCAAGCGGCCGCTTCTCGACCTCGACATGCGTCTGGGCGAGGCCTCGGGGGCGGCCCTTGCCGTCGCGATCGTGCGCGCCGCCGCCGCGTGTCATGCCGGCATGGCGACCTTTGCCGAAGCCGGTGTGACCTCGCGCTGAACCCTTGTCTGACGGTGGAGGCGTTTCCATACTGGCGGGCATGAAAATGAGACTGGTCGTTAGCCTGCTTGTACTGGCGCTGGCGCCGCTCGGCGGCTGCTCGGTCAACCCGGCGACCGGCGAGCGCAGCTTCACCGGGTTCATGTCGACCGAGGACGAACAGCGGGTCGGCGCCGAGCAGCATCCGCAGCTCGTCAAACAGTTCGGCGGCGAATACGACAACGCCAAGCTTGAGGCTTAT